>CAZVBX010000082.1:0-13745 GCA_964625925.1 uncultured Ectothiorhodospiraceae bacterium
CCCTTCTCGGTGACGATGTGCAGCAGGCGCGGGCCCTTGAGGTCGCGCAGGTTGCCCAGCGTCTTGACCAGGTTCGGCAGGTCGTGGCCGTCGACCGGCCCGTAATAGTTGAAGCCGAATTCCTCGAACATGGTCCCCGGGATGACCATGCCCTTGAAATGCTCCTCCGTGCGCCGCGCCAGCTCCCACATCGGCGGCATGCGCCGCAGCACCTTCTTGCCGCCCTCGCGCGCCTGCGAGTAGAGCTTGCCCGACAGCAGGCGCGTCAGATACTTGTTGAGCGCGCCCACGTTGGGCGAGATCGACATGTCGTTGTCGTTGAGGATGACGAGCAGGTTGGCGTGCAGGTCGCCCGCGTTGTTGAGTGCCTCGAAGGCCATGCCCGCGGTCATCGCGCCGTCGCCGATGACGGCCACGACCCGGCGGTCGTCGCCGCGCTGCTGCGCCGCCTGCGCCATGCCGAGCGCGGCGCTGAGCGAGGTGGATGAGTGACCCACCCCGAAGGTGTCGTACTCGCTTTCCTCGCGCTTGGTGAACCCGGCCAGGCCGCCCCATTTGCGCATGGTGCTCATGCGCTCGCGCCGGCCGGTCAGGATCTTGTGCGGATAACTCTGGTGGCCGACGTCCCAGACGATGCGGTCGCCGGGCGTGTCGTAGACCGCATGCAGGGCCGTGGTCAGCTCGACGGCGCCGAGGCCGGCGGCCAGGTGCCCGCCCGTCTGCGCCACGGACTCGATATGAAAAGTGCGCACCTCGTCATTGAGGCGCTGCAGCGTATCGAGATCCATATCGTGCAGATCCGCGGGGGAGCGGAGCGCATCGAGCAGGGGATAGCGGCTGGAGTCAGCCATCGGCGTGCCTGGCCATTGGGGACCCCCCATTATCGGCAGCGGTTGCGCCATGCGCAAGGCGATGGTGCCGCGCTCGCTGGCCGCGAAGCGCGGCAGCGCGCGCTACGGGTGCTGGCGCCGATGGCCTCGCTGGCGGCCTCATGCGCTTGCTGCCGGGTACATCGCGGGCAAGCCCGCTGGCTGTGTCGGGTCTGGCGTGTCCCTGGATTGTAGAAGCGGACGCGCCCGCAGACGAACCATCCCGCGCGCGGCGGGGTCGGCATTGCCATCGTTGCGTGGTTTGGTCGGGCTGAAGCCCGACCTACAGGCGGTGCGATCCGGTGAAAACGGGCTGTAGGTCGGACTTCAGTCCGACCGAACCGGTGCGGGAGCAGGCTTCCCGCCAACGCATCGTGGACCGCCGCTACCAGGAGCGATCCACCACGAACCGGGCCAGCTCGCGCAGGGAGTCGAACGCGGGGCCGGCGCCGTCGAGGGCCGCGATGGCCTGGTCGCGGGTGTCGGCGGCGTGCTGGCGGGCACCGTCGAGGCCGAGCAGGGTCGGGTAGGTGGGCTTGCCGCGCTCGACGTCGGCACCCTGGGTCTTGCCCAGGGTCTCGGTGTCGGCGACCACGTCGAGCACGTCGTCGACGATCTGAAAGGCCAGTCCGATCGCCGCGCCGTAGGCGGCCAGGCGTTCGCGGTCCGCCGCGTCCGCCCCGCCGGCCAGCGCGCCGAGGAGCACGCTGGCGCGGATCAGCGCACCGGTCTTGTAGCGATGCATGCGCTCGAGCTCGTCCAGGCTGAGCGTGTGCCCGCAGGCGGCGAGATCGATCGCCTGGCCGCCGGCCATGCCGCCGGCCCCGGCCGCCGTCGCCAGCGTCGCCGCCATGCCCGCGCGCGTGGCGGGGGGTATGGCCGCGGCGTACGGCTCGGTGGTCAGCAGCTCGAAGGCGAAGGCCTGCAGGGCATCGCCGGCCAAAATGGCCGTGGCCTCGTCGAACTGGCGATGGCAGGTGGGCGCGCCGCGGCGCAGATCGTCGTCGTCCATCGCCGGCAGGTCGTCGTGGACCAGCGAATAGGCGTGGATCAGCTCGACCGCGCAGGCGGGCGGATCGAGCGTGGCCGGATCGGCGCCGAGGGCGTCGCCGGCAGCGTAGACTAGCACCGGGCGCAGGCGCTTGCCGCTGCCGAGCACCGAGTAGCGCATGGCCGCGTGCAGCCGGCCCGGCCCATCCGTGTCCTGCGGCAGCGAGCGTTCGAGCGCGGCGTTCACGCGATCGCGCCCGCGCGTGAGGGTGTCCTCGGCTGCCGTCACGAGTCGTCGTCGCGATCGGGGGCTTGCTCGTCGGCGCCGGCCTCGAAGTCGGCCAGCTGTTCGCCTTCGCCGGCGCGCTCGAGCAGGATCTGGACCTTCTGCTCGGCGGCGGACAGCGATTCGCGGCACTCCCGTGCCAGGCCCACGCCGCGCTCGAACTGGGCCAGCGATTGCTCCAGGGTGAGATCGCCGCGCTCGAGTTGCTCCACGAGCTGCTCGAGCTCGGCCAGGGCTTCCTCGAAGCGGGCCGGATTGGCCTCGGCGGATGGGGTTTCGTCGCTTGGCTGCTCGTCGGTCATCGCGTGTTGTCGGGTCGTTGCGCCGCTCGTGCGGCGTGGCTTGCGCCGGGGTGCCGGATTCGTCTGCGGCCGGGGGCCGCTCCTCCAGGCCGTGATCCGCGCTGCGGTTCCATCGGAGCGGCGTTGCCGGCGGACCGGCAAGGCACGGATGCGGCTATTTCGATTCGCTCGCAGCCGATGCCGTATCCGCGCCACCCGCGGCGAGACGGCGCCACGGTAGCCGAGGCCCCGATGGCGGTCAATTTGTCTGCGGCGGTCCAGCCGTATACCGCTGTAGGAGGCTGTTTTTCGGTACCGTTCTATAGGAGGTCGAGGACCTCGGCGAGGCGGGCGACCGGCTGCACGTCCACGCCGGCGGGCGCACGCTTGGGGGCGTTCGCCTTGGGCACGATGGCGCGGGCGAAGCCGTGCTTGGCCGCCTCGCGCAGGCGTTCCTCGCCGTTGGGCACCGGCCGGATCTCGCCGGCAAGCCCCACCTCGCCGAAGACGGCCAGGTCGGTGGCCAGCGGCCGGTCGCGGAACGACGACAGGCAGGCCACGAGCACGGCGAGATCGGCCGCCGTCTCGCCGATGCGCACGCCGCCGACGACATTGACGTAGACGTCCTGGTCGAACATGGCGATGCCGGCGTGGCGGTGCAGCACGGCCAGCAGCATCGACAGCCGGTTCTGCTCCAGCCCCAATGCGACGCGCCGCGGATTGGACAACGGGCTGGCGTCGACCAGGGCCTGCACCTCGACCAGCAGCGGGCGCGTGCCCTCGCGCGTGATCATGATGACGCTGCCCGCAACGGGCTCGTCGTGGCGCGACAGGAAGATGGCCGAGGGGTTGGCGACCGGCTTCAGGCCGCTGTCGTCCATGGCGAATACGCCCAGCTCGTTGACCGCGCCGAAGCGGTTCTTGACCGCGCGCACCAGGCGCCAGCGGCTGTCGCCCTCGCCCTCGAAGTAGAGCACGGTATCGACCATGTGCTCGAGCACGCGCGGGCCCGCCAGCGTGCCCTCCTTGGTCACGTGCCCTACGAGAAACAGCGCCACGCCCTGGTCCTTGGCGTAGCGCACCAGCCGCGCCGCGCTGTCGCGCACCTGGGCGACGCCGCCGGGCGCCGATTGCAGCTCCTCGGAGAACATGGTCTGGATGGAGTCGATCACGATGACGCCCGGCCGCTCGGCGGCGGCGGCATCGAGGATCCGCTCGACGCTGGTCTCGGCCAGCAGCCGCACGCCGGCGTCCTGCACGCCCAAGCGCTCCGCCCGCAGCGTGACCTGCGACAGGGATTCCTCGCCGGTGACGTAGAGCGCGCCCGGGTCCGCCGCCAGCTTCGCCATCGTCTGCAGCAGCAGCGTGGACTTGCCGATACCGGGATCGCCGCCCAGCAGCACCACCGAGCCGTGGACCACACCGCCGCCCAGAACGCGGTCGAGCTCGCCGATGCCGGTGGCATGGCGCGCCTCGCGCTCGGTCGAGACTTCGGCCAGGTCCCAGGTGCGCGGCGCCTCGCGCGGGCGCCGCGCGGCGTTGCCGCTACCCGGGCGCGCCGCGGGCGCGGCCGCCTCGACCAGCGAGTTCCAGGCGCCGCATTCCGGGCATTGGCCGGCCCACTTGGGCGTCTCGCCGCCGCAGGACTCGCAGCGGTACTGCACGCGCTCGCGCTTGGCCATGGCTCAGTCCTCCGAGTCCCGGTGGACGGGCAACTCGGCGACGCCGGGGGCGCGCCGGCCGCGCGAGCTCAGCGGGTTGTGGATGCGCACCGAGCGCACGGCGTTCTCGCGGGTCTGCACGATCTCCACCGGGTGATCGCCGATCAGGAAAGTCGTGCCCGACTCCGGGATCATCTCCAGGTACTCCAGGATCAGGCCGTTGAGCGTCTTCGGGCCGCGCTTGTGCAGATCCCAGCCGAGCAGGCGGTCGAGATCGCGCAGATGGGTGCTGCCGGAGCAGATGAAGCTGCCGTCGGCCTGGGGGTGGATGTCGCGGCTGGACGGGATGCGGTCGGTGGTGAACTCGCCCACGATCTCCTCGAGGATATCCTCGAGCGTGACCAGCCCCAGGATATCGCCGTACTCGTCGACCACCATGCCGATGCGGCGCCGGTGGTGCTGGAAGTTGACCAGTTGGCGCGTCAGCGCCGTGCCCTCCGGCACGAAGTAGGGCGGGCGGATGACCGCCTCGACGCCTTCGCGCCCGAGCGCGCGCAGCTCGCGTCCGATCAGGTCGCGCAGGAACAGAAAGCCCACGATCTGGTCGACGCTCTCGCGGTAGACCGGGAGGCGGCTGTTGGCCGGGTTCTCGAGCAGGTTGACGATGTCCTCCCAGTCCGCGTCGAGATCGATGCCCTGGATCTCGTTGCGCGGGACCATGATGTCGTTCACCGACACCTTCTCGAGGTCGAGGATGTTGACCAGCATCTCCTGGTGATTCTTCGGGATGAGCTCGCCGGCCTCGTGGACGACCGTGCGCAGCTCGTCCGCGCTGAGGCTGTCGCCCTCGCGGCTCGAGTGCATGCCCATCAGCTTGAGCAGCGTGTTGGCGAGCAGGTTGACCACCCACACGAATGGCTGCAGCACGCGCAGCAGCACGGTGTAGACGTAGGCGAACGGTACGGCGACCTTCTCCGCCCGCATGGCCGCGAACGTTTTCGGCGCGACCTCGGCGAAGATGAGGATGATCAGCGTCAGGATGATGGCCGTGACGCCCAGGGCGGACTCGCCCCAGGCCTCCAGGGCAATCAGCGTCGCCAGCATCGAGGCCAGCACGTTGACGAAATTGTTGCCCAGCAGGATCAGGCCGATCAGCCGGTCGGGCTGGTCCAGCAGGCGCAGCGTCAGGCGCGCGCCGCGATGGCCCTGACGCGCGCGGTGGCGCAGGCGGTAGCGATTGACCGCCATCAGCGCGGTCTCCGAGCCCGAGAAGCAGCCGGAGAGCACGATCAGCACGACCAGGGCGCCGATCAGGACGGGGAGCGGAAGGTCGATCAAAGCGAGGCGATCGGGTGTGGGTGTGCGGAGGCGGTGCGACGCCGGCTCACGCGGGTGCGAGCACCAGCTCGAGCACCAGCTTGCTGCCGAAATAGCCGAGCACGAGCAGCGCCAGGCCGCCGAGCGTGAAGCGGACTGCCGTCGGACCGCGCCAGCCGGCCACATAGTGGCCGCCGAGCAATACGCCGAATACCACCCAGGCGATCATCGTCAGCACGGTCTTGTGGACCAGATCCTGGGCGAACATGTTGTCCAGATAGGCGAAGCCGGAGGCGAGCGCGAGCGTGAGCAGAACGAATCCCGCCGCGATCAGCCGGAACAGCAGCGACTCCATCAGGTACAGCGGCGGCAGGCTATGCACCACCCGGACCGGCTGATGCTCGTGCAGCATGCGGTGCTGCACGCCCAGCAGGATCGCCTGCATGGCAGCGACGCTGAGTACGGCGTAGGCGGCCATCGAAACCAGCACGTGGATATCGAGTCCGCTGGATGCGACCGGGATCGTCGGACCGCCCGCCGTGCCGAACACCATGCTGCCGGCCAGGGCGAGCGCGGCCAGCGGGAACAACCCGATGCCGAGGTTCACCACCGGCTGCACCGCCGTGAGGGCGAGCATGAGCACCACGATGGCCCAGGCCGAGAGCGACAGCGCGTGGAAGAAGCCGAGATCGAGCCCGCCCGGCACGAAGATGCCGTCGTAGAGGAGGCCGGCATGGAGCACCGCGCCGACGCCCGCGAGCGTCACCGCGAGGCGGTTGCGCGGGCCTTCCCCGCGACGCAATGCGGCGACGAGCCGAGTGGCCGCGCCCGCATAGAGCGCGATGGCGATCAGTCCGGCGGCGATGGGCAGCATGGGAGTGATGTCGGGGATCCGTTCGGCGCCCGTCGCGCGAGCGCACTGCGGCGATGATGACATAGCGCCCCTGAGCCGGGAAGTAGTCGGAAGCCGCGCTCCCGCGGCTCGGATCTCCCACCCGGGCTATGTAGGCCCGGACCGACAAGGCGTCTGCGAACACCTACGTCGATTGTCGCGTATGTCCGATTGTCGCTATTGGCCTGCCTGCGCAACATGGATTGGGCGCCGCGCTGGCGCGGCGCCGATCCACGGAAAGAGGAGAATAACCATGATCCGGAAAACGATGGCGGCGGGCCTGCTCGCACTCGCCGGCGTTGCGGCTCAGGCCGCCGGCTCGATCAACATTAACACCGCCTCGGCGGAGGAGCTGGCGGCGCTCGACAACGTTGGCGAGGCACGCGCTCAGGCGATCGTCGAATACCGCACGCGCGAGGGCGATTTCCCGAGCGTGTCGGCGCTGGTCAACGTCTCCGGCATCGGACCGGCGACGCTGCAACGAAATCGCGATCGGCTGACCGTCGCCGAGTAGCGCAGCCGGGGGGGGGGGCACACCCCCCCGCCCGCGCACCAAACCCCCACCCCCAAGCCCAGCCGGCGCGCGGGGGGGGGCGGGAGGGGGGTGGGCAGCAGGAGGCAAAGGCCGGTCGAACCCGATCGGCTCGTTCCGGGGATGGGCCATGGATGCGGCCACGACAATCAAGCTGCGAAGCGGCGCCGCGATGCCGGTGCTCGGCCTCGGCACCTGGGCGTTGACGGACGATCCCGCGGGCACGATCGAGGAGGCGGTTGCCCGCGGCTACCGCATGATCGACACCGCCGCGGACTACGGCTCTCAGCCCGGCATCGGCGAGGCGGTCACGGATCGTGGCATCGGCCGCGAGCGCCTCTACGTAGTCGCCAAGGTGGAGGAGACCGACGCGCCCTACGAGGCTACGCGCCGCTACCTGGGCGAGCTACGGATGGACTTCGCCGATCTCGTGCTGATCCATCGCCCGCCCGCGAGCGGGGCCGGGGAGGATCTTTGGCGCGGCCTCCTGCAGGCCCGGGCAGACGGCCTGACCCGCGACATCGGGGTCAGCAACTACTCCACCGACCTGCTCACGGACTTGATCGAGGCGACCGGCGAGGTCCCGGTGGTCAATCAGATCGAGTGGAGCCCGTTCGGCCATTCGGAGGCCATGCTGCGCTACTGCCGGGAACGCGACATCGCGATCCAGGCGTACAGCCCGCTCACACGCACCCAACGACTCGACGACGAGACCCTGGCGGCGATCGCCTCCGGCTACGGCAAGACGCCGGCTCAGGTTCTGATCCGCTGGAGCCTGCAGAGCGGCACCGTGCCGCTGCCCAAGGCCAACCGCCTGGCCCATCTGCAGGAGAACGTCGAGGTGTTCGATTTCGCGATCGACGACGCCGACATGGCGGCGCTCGACGCCTTGAACGCGCACTACTCCGCGCTGGGCTCGACGCTGCAATACCTCTGAGCGAGCGCGAATCGGGAGGGGTGATCGGAACGGCGCCGGTAAAGCGTCTCGGTCGGCGGCTCGCGTGCGCGCTCAGGACGGCCCCTGTCCGGAACTCGCTCAATGAATGCTGGTGCCGGGAGTGGGACTCGAACCCACAAGGTGTTGCCACCACCGGATTTTGAGTCCGGCGCGTCTACCCATTCCGCCATCCCGGCGCGGGACGCAACGGTACTGTCCGCGGGGGCTGCCCGCAACCTCTGCGCGCTGCCGCGGCGTTCGAAAATCGGCGCTCGCATGCGGCGCGGGCGTCTCAGGCGTAGTAGCATCGCGCGCCATGCGCGTCGACGAGTTCCACTACGATCTGCCCGCGGGGCAGATCGCACAGCATCCCTTGCCCGAGCGCAGCGCCAGTCGCCTGCTCGTCCTCGATGGGGCGAGCGGGGCGTGCGCGGACCGCTCGTTCCGCGACCTGCCGCAACAGCTCGCCCCCGGCGACCTGCTGATCTTCAACGATACCCGCGTGCTGCCGGCACGGCTGCACGGGCACAAGTCCGGCTCCGGCGGGCGGGTGGAGGTCCTGATCGAGCGCATCGACGGCGATGCGCGCACCGCGCGCGCCCATGTCCGCGCCAGCAAGGCGCCGGCCGCGGACACGCTGCTCGAGCTCGCCGAGGGCGCACTCGCGGCGCGGGTGGCCGGGCGCGACGGCGATCTGCTCGTGCTCGATTTCGGGGCCGGCGAGCCGCTGGCCGCGCGCCTGGAGCGCCACGGCGAGATCCCGCTGCCGCCGTACATCGAGCGCGAACCCCAGGCGCAGGACGCGGAGCGCTACCAGACGGTGTACGCGCGCTCGCTCGGGGCGGTCGCGGCGCCCACCGCGGGCCTGCACTTCGCTGAATCCGTGCTCGCCGCGCTCGAGCGCCGCGGCATCGAGAGCGCGCGCCTGACGCTGCACGTCGGCGCCGGCACCTTTCAGCCGGTGCGCGCCGAGCGGATCGAAGAGCACGAGATGCATGCCGAGCGCGTGGACGTGCCCGAGTCGGTGTGCGCCGCGATCGCCGCGGCCCGCGCCCGTGGCGGGCGGGTGGTTGCGGTGGGCACGACGGTGGTGCGCGCGCTGGAGTCCGCCGTCGATGACGCCGGCACGGTGCACCCGTTCGCGGGCGAGACGCGGCTGTTTCTGACGCCGGGGGCGCGCTTTCGCGCCGTCGACGCCATGGTGACGAACTTCCACCTGCCGGGCTCGACTCTGCTCATGCTGGTGTGCGCGTTCGGTGGCCGTGAGCACACCCTGGCCGCGTACCGCCACGCCGTGGCCGCGGGCTATCGCTTCTTCAGCTATGGCGACGCCATGCTCATGTGGCCCACCCCCGAGGCGCGTTCGTAATGGCGGCGGCGATGCAGTTCGAGCTCGTCACGACCGACGGTCCCGCGCGCCGGGGGCGGCTGGCGTTTCCGCGCGGCACGGTGGAGACGCCCGCGTTCATGCCGGTCGGGACCTACGGCACGGTCAAGGGCCTGACCCCGGAAGAGCTGAGCGCGACCGGCTCGCAGATCGTGCTGGGCAACACCTTCCATCTGATGCTGCGCCCGGGCACCGAGATCATCCGGGCCCATGGCGATCTGCACGACTTCATGCAGTGGCAGGGACCGATCCTGACGGACTCGGGCGGCTACCAGGTGTTCAGCCTGTCCGAGATGCGCCGGATTCGCGAAGAGGGGGTGACCTTCGCCTCGCCGATCAACGGCGATCGCATCTTTCTCGGGCCCGAGGACGCCGTGGCGGTGCAGCAGGCGTTGGGCTCTGACATCCTCATGGCCTTCGATGAGTGCACGCCGTACCCGGCGGACGAGGCCACGGCGCGCGCCTCGATGGAGCGCTCGATGCGCTGGGCCGAGCGCTGTCGGCTGGCGCACGGCGAAGCGGCGGGCGCCCTGTTCGGCATCGTCCAGGGCGGCATGTATCCGGCGCTGCGGCGCGCGTCGCTGGCACGCCTGACCGAGATCTGCTTTCCCGGCTACGCCATCGGCGGGCTGTCGGTGGGCGAGCCGCTGGCCGAGCGCGAGCGGGTGCTCGAGGCGACGGTGCCGGCGATGCCGGCCGATGCGCCGCGCTATCTGATGGGCGTGGGCACGCCGGACGACATCATCGACGCGGTCGAGCGCGGGATCGACATGTTCGACTGCGTCATCCCCACCCGCCATGCCCGCAACGGCTTTCTCTACACCTCCGAGGGCGTGGTCAAGCTGCGCAACGCCCGCTATCGCAGCGACACCGGGCCGCTGGATCCGGCCTGCGATTGCCCGGCCTGCCGCCAGTACAGCCGCGCCTACCTGCATCACCTCGATCGCTGCGGCGAGATCCTCGGGGCGCGGCTGAACACGCTGCACAACCTCACCTACTACCAGCGCCTGATGCAGCGCCTGCGGGCCGCGATCGAGGCCGGGGATCTGGCCGCGGCCGCCCGAGCGCTGCGCACCCGATCGGATGGGGCGACGAGTGCTTCTTCTATGCCATAATCCGCGCTTTGCGCGCCGCCGGGGTCCGGCGGTCATGCCCAGAACGACCGGAGGATAACCACGATGGACTTCCTGCTGCAGGCCGCGCACGCGGCGGAGGGCGGCGGCGCTCAGGGCGGTAGCCCGATGATGAGTCTGCTGTTCCCGATTCTCATCCTGGTGCTGTTCTACTTCCTGTTCATTCGGCCGCAGCAGAAGCGGATGAAGGAGCACCGCCAGATGGTCAGCGAGCTCAAGGAGGGCGACGAGGTCGTGACCAACGGCGGGCTTGCGGGCGAGATCACCGATGTCGGCGACAGCTTCGTCACGGTCAGCGTCGCGCAGGGGGTCGAGGTCCGCGTGCAGAAGCAGGCCATCTCGAGCCTGTTACCCAAAGGCACGCTGTAGCCGCTCGGCGCCGGCGACGCCTGCCCCATGAATCGCTATCCGTTCTGGAAATACGCCCTGGTCGCGATCGTCATCGCGCTCGGCGTGGTGTACGCCTTGCCGAACGTGTTCGGCCAGGACCCCGCCGTGCAGGTGTCGGCGCGCGACGGCGATCTCCCCGCCGACACCACCGAGCGCGTGCGCGGCGCGCTCGCAACCGCCAATCTGCAGCCACAAGGCGTGCGGCGCAGCGACAGCACCGTGCTCGCGCGCATGGCGAGCGACGCGGCGCAGCGCGAGGCGCGCGACGTGCTCAACGCGCAACTGGGCGACGATTACGTCGTGGCGCTCAATCTCGCCCCGGCGGCGCCGCAGTGGTTGCGCGCCATCGGCGGCGAGCCGCTCAACCTCGGCCTCGATCTGCGCGGCGGCGTGCACTTCCTGCTCGACGTCGACATGGAGGCGGCGATCGAGAATGCCCTGGAGCAGCAGGTCGGCGGTATCCGCAGCTTCCTGCGCGGCGAAGGCATCCGCTACCGCGGCGTGACTTTCGATGGCGCGC
This sequence comes from uncultured Ectothiorhodospiraceae bacterium, assembly GCA_964625925.1. Taxonomy (GTDB): domain Bacteria; phylum Pseudomonadota; class Gammaproteobacteria; order XJ16; family Halofilaceae; genus Halofilum. The sequence continues at coordinate 11,196 of CAZVBX010000082.1, forward strand.
GGATCCAGATCCGTTTTGCCGACACCGAGCAGCGCGCCCAAGCGCTCGAGGTGTTGCAGGCGCAGTACCCCGATCTCGGCTTCGAGCCCGTCGAGGGCGGTGGCTTGCCGTCGCTCGAGGCCACGATGACCGAGTCGGCCCAGGTCGAAGAGCGCGAGGCCGCGCTCGATCAGAACATCACCACGCTGCGCAATCGCGTCAACGAGCTGGGCATCGCCGAGCCGCTGGTGCAGCAGCAGGGCGAGCGGCGCATCGTGGTCCAGCTGCCGGGCGTGCAGGACACGACGCGCGCCAAGGAGATCCTAGGCGCCACGGCGACGCTCGAGTTCCGCCTGGTCTACGGGGATCCGGGGCAATGGCGCCAGGCGGCGAACACCGGCGACGTGCCCTTCGATGCGCGCCTGTTCGAGCGCCGCGAGGGCGGCCCCATCCTGCTCGAGCGTGAAGTCATCATTACGGGCGACCAGATCGTCGACGCGGCCGGGAGCTTCGATAGCCAGTCCGGCCAGCCGATCACGCGCGTGACCCTCAACGGTTCGGGCGCCGACCGCATGCAGAACGTCACGTCCGAGCACGTGGGTGATCGCATGGCCGTCGTCTTCATCGAGAACCGCGTGGAGACCGTGGAGCGCGACGGCGAGCTGGTGCGCGAGCGCAGCCAGGTGGAGGAGGTCATCAACGTCGCCGTCATCCGCGACGTGCTGAGCAACAGCTTCCAGATCGAGGGCCTCTCCAGCGAGGAGGCGCGCGATCTGGCGCTGCTGTTGCGGGCCGGCGCGCTGAGCGCGCCCATCGAGATCGTCGAGGAGCGCACCATCGGTCCGAGCCTGGGTCAGGACAACATCGAGCAGGGCTTCTTGTCGGTGGTGGTCGGTCTGGCGCTGGTGCTGGCGTTCATCGCGCTCTATTACCGTGTGTTCGGCCTGATCGCCAACCTGGCGCTGGTGGTCAACCTGATGCTGGTGATCGCCGTGCTGTCCGCGCTGCAGGCGACGCTGACGCTGCCGGGCATCGCCGGCATCGTGCTGACCGTGGGCATGGCGGTGGACGCGAATGTGCTCATATTCGAGCGCATCCGCGAGGAGCTGCGTGCGGGCAATAGCGTCCAGGCGGGCATCCACTCCGGCTACGATCGCGCCATCGGCACCATCGCGGACGCCAACGTGACCACCTTGATCGCGGCCGTCGTGCTGTTCTCCTTCGGCACCGGACCGATCAAGGGCTTCGCCGTCACCCTCTCGATCGGCATCATCACCTCGATGTTCACCGCCATCATGGGCACGCGCGCCGTCGTCAACGCCGTGTACGGCGGGCGCCGGCTCAAGCAGCTCAGCATCTAGTCCATTAGGAGCGCGCTCGCATGCAGTGGTTCCAATTCCAGCGCGAGTTCCAGTTCGTCGGACACCGGCGCCGGGCGTTCCTGATCTCCGGCATCCTGCTCGTGCTCGCCCTGGGCTCGCTGGCGGTCAAGGGCCTGAACTTCGGCATCGACTTCACCGGCGGCCATCTGATCGAGGTCGGGTTCGAGGAGCCCATCGAGCTCGAGCGGGTCCGTACCGCGCTCTCCGAGGAGGACTTCGGCGACGCGCAGGTGCAGCATTTCGGTAGCCAGACCGAGGTCCTGGTCCGCCTCCCACCGCGCGGGGAGCAGAGTAGCGCAGAGCTGTCCGATCGCGTGCTGCGCACGCTCAATCAGGCGTTCGAGCAGGGCTCGGAGCTGCGCCGGGTGGAGTTCGTCGGCCCGCAGGTGGGCGAGGAATTGCGCGACGACGGCGGCACTGCCGTCGTGCTGGCGCTGCTGATGATCCTGGCGTATGTGGCGTTCCGCTTCGAGAAGCGCTTCGCCCTGGGTGCGGTGGCCGCCCTGGTGCACGACGTGACCATCGTCGTGGGCTTTTTCGCCCTTACCGGCACCGAATTCGGCCTGCCGGTGCTGGCGGCGCTGCTGGCGGTGATCGGCTATTCGCTCAACGACACCATCGTCGTGTTCGACCGCATTCGCGAGAACTTCCGCCGGATGCGGCGCGGTACGGCCGAGGAGATCACCAACCAGTCGATCAATCAGACCCTGCCGCGCACGCTGATGACCTCGCTGACGACCTTGGTCGTCCTGCTGGCGCTGCTGTTCCTGGGCGGCGAGGCCATCTTCTCGTTCGCGTTCGCGCTCACCATCGGCGTGATCGTGGGCACCTACTCGTCGATCTTCATCGGCGCGACCCTGCTACTCGCCACGGGCCTATCCCGCCACGACATGATGCCCGTCCAAAAAGAAGGCGAAGCCGACGGCCGCCCCTGAGTCATTCAGAACCACGGATGAACACGGATAAACACGGATGTAGCAGCGCATGCCTTGAGGGGCCGGCCGTCCTCGCGCTCGGAAACTGACAACTGCCCGCGCGCCAAGTTGGAGGGCTAGACGCGGGGTGCGCCACGCCACGCCCTGCCATGCGCTTGGTTCCGGGTGCGCTCATCCCAGCCTGGATCTCCGTCCCGAGCTAGGGCCTGTTAACACAAAATGTTAGCCTGTGTGCATGGAGCTTACCGACGCAC
>CAZVBX010000083.1:0-13703 GCA_964625925.1 uncultured Ectothiorhodospiraceae bacterium
CCGCTGCAGGCTGTCCGGCGCCAGCGGCTGGAAAACCGCTGGGCGCTGATCCTCGACCGCGTGACCCTGATCCGCACCATCGCCGGCGGCTGGAACGGACCGGCGACGACCACCGATGAGACGAGCGATGACGGCTGACGGCACTTCCGAGCCCACCCCGAACGGAACCGAGCCATCCACGCGCCCGCGCGCGGCCACACATGTGCTGCTGGGCCTGGCCGTGCTGGCCATCGGCGCGGTCGTGGCCTGGCTGACGTTCAGCACCACCGAAGGCGTCGGCCAGCGCGAGGCGCCCGAGCGCTCCCCCAGGCTGGTACGCGTGGAGACGGCACAGCCCGGTCGCCACCAGGTCACGGTCACCGCCTGGGGCGAGACCCGCCCCGCCCGGACGCTGACGCTGCGACCGCGCGTGGCCGGCCGCGTGTCCGAGGTCAGTCCGGCGCTGGAGGCCGGCAGCGTCGTCACCGCGGGCGACACCCTGCTCCAGCTCGACCGTACGGATCACCGCCTTGCACTGGACCGCGCGCGCACCGCGCTCACGCAGGCCGAGGCCGACCTCGAACTGGAAAAAGGCCAGCAGGCGATCGCCCGGCGCGAGTACGAGCTGCTCGATCAGCAGGTCAGCGATGCCGAGCGCGCGCTGATCCTGCGCAAGCCGCAGCTTGCGACCGCGCGCGCCGATGTCGAGGCGGCCGAAACCGACGTCACCGACGCCCGTCTGGCGCTGGAGCGCACCGCTGTCACCGGACCCTTCGACGCGCTGGTACGCTCGGACAGCGTGTCCGTGGGCGCGGAGGTGACCACGGGCACTGATCTCGCGGAACTCGTGGGCATCGACCGCTGGTGGGTGGAACTGGCCGTGCCGGTGAACGCACTCGAATGGCTGCGCTTCCCCGGCCCCGACAGCGAGGGCTCGACCGTGCGGCTACGCCACCAGGGCATCTGGCCGCAGGGTGTCCACCGCGAGGGCCGTATCGTGCGCCTGCTGGGCGAGCTGGAGGAAGAAGGCCGGCTCGCGCGCGTGCTGGTGGCGGTCGACGACCCGCTCGCGCGGGCACAGGACAGCGATCAGCCGCGCCTGCTGCTGGGCTCGTTCATGCAGGGCGCGATCGAGGGACGCACGCTCGACGCCGCGGTCGCGCTCGACCCCGACTGGCTGCGCTCGGGCAGCACCGTATGGCTGATGGGCGATGACGACCGGCTCGTCATGCGCGACGTCGAGGTAGCCTACCGCGACGCGGAGCGGGCGCTGGTGACCGACGGCCTCGAGACCGGCGATCGCATCGTGACCACGCAACTCACGACGCCGGCCGAGGGCATGCCCCTGCGCGTGGAGGACGAGGCCACCGGTGGAGACGACACCGATGGCGACTGACCCCGGCGAGCGCGCGCGCGGCCTGATCGGCTGGAGCACGGCGCACCGCGTCGCGCCCAACCTGCTGATGATGGTGCTCATCGTCGGCGGCCTGCTGATGAGCACGCGCATTACCCAGGAGGTGTTCCCGGACTTCCAGGAAGATGCCATCACGGTGTCGGTGAGCTATCCCGGGGCGACACCGGAGCAGATCGAACAGGGCGTCGTCCTGCCCGTCGAGGAGGCCGTACGCGGGCTCACCGGCGTCGAGAAAGTGACCTCGACCGCGAGCGAGGGCAGCGGCACCATCACCCTGGAGTTGATCGATGGCGCGCCGGTGCAGCGCACCTACCAGGACGTCGTCCGCGCCGTCGATACCATCGAGACCTTCCCCGACGATGCCGAGGAACCGGAGATCGAGTACAGCGGCTGGCGCCGTGATGTACTCGATCTGCTGGTCTACGGCGACGTGCCCGAGCACACCCTGCGCGCGGCCTCGGAGATGGCGCGCGACCGTATCCTGCTCAGCCCGGGCGTCACCCAGGCGGCGCTGGATGACGTACGCGACTACGAGATCCATATCGACATCTCCGAGGGCCGCCTGCGCGCCTACGACCTGACCCTGTCCGAAGTGGCGGGGCGGGTCGCCGAGGGCGCGCGTGACCGCTCCGCCGGCACCGTCGAGACCTCCGGCGGCGAGATCCTGCTGGAGATGTCGGCGCGGCGCAGCCGGGCCGACGAGTTCCGCGACATCGTCGTGCGGGCCTCGGGCGGCGGCTCGGTCGTGCACCTCAGCGACATCGCCACGATCACCGAGGCATTCGGCGAGGCCACGGACGACATCTCGACCTACAACGGCGCGCCGGCAACCGAGGTCGAGGTCTTCCGCGTCGGCACCGAGACGCCGATCGGCGTCTCCGAGGCCGTGCGCGACGTATTGCCCCGGGTCCGCGCCGAATTGCCGCCGCAACTCGATGTCGTCGTCCAGAGCGACGCCTCGGAGGTCTACGAGCAGCGCATGCAGTTGCTGCTCAAGAACGGCCTGATCGGCCTGCTGCTCGTGCTGCTGCTGCTGAGCATCTTCCTGGAGTTCAAGCTGGCGGCCTGGGTCACGGTCGGGATCGCCACCGCCTTCATGGGTTCGTTCCTGTTCCTGCCGATGCTCGGCGTGACCATCAACATGATCTCGCTGTTCGCCTTCATCATCGCGCTCGGCATCGTCGTCGACGACGCCATCGTCGCCGGCGAGAACATCTACGAATACCGCAGCCGCGGCATGCCGCTCCTGCAGGCGGCCACACAGGGCGCGCGCGACATCGCCGCGCCCATCATCATGAGCGTGCTCACCAACATCGTCGCGTTCCTGCCACTGGCCCTGATCCCCGGCGCGTTCGGCCAGATATGGGCGGTGATTCCGCTGGTTGTCGGCACCGTATTCGCCATCTCGCTGCTGGAAGCGCTGCTCATCCTGCCGGCGCATCTGGCCTACGTGCGCGCCGGTTCCGGCACCCGGATCGGCTCGCGGCTGCATCACATACAGCAGCGTGTCAGCCACGGCTTCAGCCGCTTCATCGCGAACCGCTACGGGCCCGCATTGGGCCTTGCCCTGCGCTGGCGCTACGTTACGCTCGCCGCGGCGTCGGTGCTGCTGCTGATCACGCTCGCCTGGCCGGCCAGCGGGCGCATGGGCTTCATCCTCATGCCGCGGATCGAATCGGACACGGCGGAGGTCACCGCCACGCTGCCCGTCGGCACGCCCATGGCCCAGGTCGAGCGTGTGCGCGATGAGCTGACGAAGGCCGCACGGCAGGTGATTGCCAACCACGGCGGCGACCGGCTCAGCCGCGGGGTCTACGCCGCCATCGAGAACAACACGGTCGAGGTCAGCATCTACCTGACACCGGCCGACCAGCGGCCCGTTTCGACCCGGACCGTCACGCAATACTGGCGCGAGGCCGCGGGCGAGGTGTTCGGCGTGGAATCGATCCAGTACCAGTCGGACCGCGGCGGTCCGGGTGGCGGCGCGGGCGTGACCGTGCAGCTCAGCCACGGCGATGTGGAGACGCTGAATCACGCCAGCGCCACGCTCGCCGAGCGGCTGGCGGAGATCAATTACGTCACCGACGTCGACGACGGTTACCAGCCCGGCAAGCCGCAATGGAGTCTGCGCCTCAATGAATCCGGGCGCGCGCTCGGTCTTACCTCGACGGAACTCGGCAGCCAGGTCCGCGACGCGTTCTACGGCGCCGAGGCGTTCAAACTGCTGCGCGGCGACAACGAGGTCACGGTGCGCGTACAGTTGCCGGCGGCGGAGAGCTCCAGCGAGAGCGCCGTGTCCTCATTCATGGTGCGCACGGCGGGGGGACCGTACGTACCGCTGGACCAGGTCGCGACGATCGAACGCGGGCGCTCGCTCACCAGCATCCGCCGCGAGGACGGGCGGCGGGTGCTGCCGGTGACGGCGAACGTCGAACCGATCGAACAGACCAACCGCGTGCTGGGCGAACTGCGCTCGGACGTCCTGCCGCAACTGCGCAGCGATTTCCCCGGCCTGTCGTATGATTTCGGCGGCCGTCAGGAAAGCATGCGCGAGGCGATCCAGAGCTTCTATCGCACGGTCACGCTGGCGCTGTTCGTCATCTTCACGCTGCTGGCCCTGCCGTTCCGCAGTTACGCCCAGCCGCTCGTGGTCATGACCGCGATCCCGTTCGGCGTCGTCGGCGCGATCCTCGGTCACCTGATCATGGGCTACAGCCTCAGCCTGATCAGCATCATGGGCATCATCGCCCTCGGCGGCGTGGTAGTGAACGGCTCACTCGTGATGATCGACTATGCCAACGCCCGCCGCCGCGAAGGTATTGCCGCGCTGCCCGCCATCCACGCCGCCGGCGTGCGCCGTTTCCGGCCGATCTTCCTGACCACGCTGACGACGTTCGGCGGTCTCGCGCCGATGATCTTCGAGACCTCGGTGCAGGCGCAGTTCATGATCCCGATGGCCATCTCGCTCGGCTACGGCATCGTGTTCTCCTCGGCGCTGCTGCTGTTCGTCGTGCCGTGTCTGTACATGGCGCTCGAGGATCTCGCCCACCTGCTCACCGGTCGCGGCACCGGCGGCCACGAACCGGACGACGGGACGGCGAACGAAGACACCGGCACACGCCCGGCACTACCTGATCACCGCTGAGGGCAACGATACGCCGGCTGACGCCGCCATCCAGGCTGGAGTTCTTACTCTGACCCGAATGGCAAGACCAGGCGCGCTGGCTGTGTGAACGCGGCGTCACCTGCGGCCAGGGCTATCTCTACTACCGGCCCGGCCCCGCCGACGAACTCGACTTCGGGTAGACCGTTCCAGCGCCCGGATCATCCGGGATCACGGCCTGCGGCAACGGAATACGCCGCATCGCGAAAGCAGCGCAGCGTCATGGCTCGGCCGGCTCCGCGCGCACGTGTTCCCACGTTTGCACCATCTGTTTCCGGGCAACGCCCCAGCGGTACCCGCCGATTGCACCGCTCTTCTGGATGACGCGGTGGCACGGGATCACCAGGGCCACAGGATTGGCGCCGACCGCATTGCCCACGGCTCGGGCAGCCTGAGGGTCGCCCAGCGATCGGGCAATCTGCGAATAAGTCGCCAGCCGCCCCGGCGGAATTCGCAGCAGTGCGCGCCATACGGCTACCTGGAAATTGGTGCCCGCCACATGCAGCGACAGCGGCCCGGGCGGCCGGGCGGCCCGTTCGCTGAACAGGGCATCGATCACGTAGCTCGTGGCACTTTCACTCCTTCTCAATTCCCCCTTGGGCCATTCCCTGCGCAATTCGGCGAGCACGTCAGCGACAGATCGGTCGCCCAGAAACCCCATCCGGCAAATGCCACGCCCGGTCACGGTTACCAGCATGGTCCCCAATGGCGTGTCATGGACGCCGTACCGGATCGCAACGCCCTGGCCGCCCCGCCTGCACTCGCCGGGTGTCACGGCCTCCAGCGTCACGAAGTGATCGTGCAATCGTGCCCCACCGCTCAAGCCTGTGGCATGAGCGATGTCCATCAGCGAGTGCTCGTCCTTCAGCATTCTCTTGCCACGCTCCAGGGTCAGCGCCTGCAGGAAACGCTTGGGCGTAGTCCCTGCCCAGCGGCAGAATACCCGCTGAAAATGGAACGGGCTCAGGTGCACATGCGCAGCCACCTCAGCCAGGGTCGGCTGCGTGGCGGCGTGTTCCGACATATACGTCATGGCCCTTTCGATTCGCTCATAGTCGGACATGACCGGCATCCTCACCCTCGAGTCCCCGGTTACGGGGGCCAACTTGTTCTGCGGCGCATCCATCCCTCCGACCGCTCCATCACGATTCCGGGGATGAGGCATCCCGCCCGCCAGCAGAGACGATCATGGGTGATCGTCTACCCGGTTCCGACCCGAATCTTGCTGTAATGCAGTACGCGCCTCCGGTGTTGCGACTCTCGGAGAGGGCTGCTTGCCCCATGCGGCCGATCCTGATGGTGCTGCGCGCCCCGGCCCTGTCCGGCCGCCGTGGCAGACTGCAGGTTGGTATTGCGGATCGCCGGCTGTGGTACAGCGCGCGCGGTCGGTACGGCCGCAGAGCGCCCGCCTGTTGTGGCGGGCCCCGGTTGGAGGCGCTCAGCGACGCACGCTCCCCTCTGCGATATACGGGTAGAATGATACTACGACCCGTGCCGGGCCCGCGGTTCGGGGCGCCCCTTGTCCAGCCGTTACGAAGATCGGGCTGCAGCAAGCCGCTTGACCGTTCACGAAGACGCATAGCGGCTCGACGTCAGCCCGCGCGTTCTCGTGTTCATTGGAAGTAGCGCCCCGGTGTCACCCCAAATTGCCCGCGGAAGGCGTCGATGAACCCGTTGACCGTCGCGTAGCCAAGCTCGAGGGCAACGGTTGTGACCGCTGCGCCTTCGGCGAGGCGCTCGACGGCGAGCTGCATGCGCAAGCGCTGGCGCCAGGCACTGAACGACAGGCCCGTCTCGGTGGCGAACACGCGCGCCAGGGTGCGGGTACTCATACCCGCGGCCCGGGCATGCATCGGCAGGGTGGTGCTGTCGTCGGGGTGGCGTTGCAGGTGCCGACAAACGCGCAGGGCGCGCTCGTCGCGCGGCATGGGCAGGTCGAGCGCGGCGGCTTCGAGCTCGGTGAGCTCGTCGATCAGCACTTGCGCCAGACGATCCGCTGCACTGCCGGGCGCGTACGACCAGTCGAAGGTCACGATGCGCCGAATGAGCTCCCGCAGCAGAGGGTGAGCATCGACCACCCGACAGCGGTCGCCGGCGAAGCGGATCCGGCCCGGTTGTACCCACAACGCGAGGATGGAGGTACGCCGGCGGCAGGAGAAACCGTGCTCGACGCCGGGCGGTATCCACAGCGCACGTTGCGGCGGCAGAACCCACACCCCTTCGGGGGCGTGCAGTCGCATGACACCGTCGGTGGCGTACAGCAGTTGGCCCTTCCGATGGCTGTGATACGCCAGACTGCGTTCCGGCGTGAACGCGTCGGTGACGCCAACGACGGGCGCTGTCGCTCGGTCGGCGGCTTCGTTCATCGCATCGGCCCGGGTGCAGAGGAAACGACCATACGGCATCCGCACCCATTCTGGCACGACAGCAGTATGAGTCGGCTGAATACGGATATCGGGTTAGTGCCCGTCGAGAGACCATGGCAACGGTCATCAACACGGGAGACCGACACCATGAACGTACGCCATTTTGCACTCGCGAGCGTCGCTACCCTCATGGGCTTGTCGACGGCCCAGGCCGGCAATCTGGAAGCATTCACGACCGGCAGCGACGGCTTCGACACCCACACCTATTACTACGACGATGGCGAGGAAGTGACCGTTTTCGACACCCAGTTCACCCCGCGACTGGCGCGCGCGATGGTCGCCGAGATCCGCTCGGAGACCGACAGCCCGATCACGCGCGTGGTCGTCACCCATCCCAACCCGGACAAGTTCAACGGCCTGTCCGCGTTCGACGACATGGGCGTGACATCGATCGCTTCGGAGGCAACGGCCGAAGCGATGCCCGATGTGCACGAGTACAAGAAGTACTACTTCACGCAGATCGCGGGCATGTTCGAACCGGACGAATACCCGGAACTCGAAGCGATCGACCAAACGTTCTCCGGGCGCCGTTCCATCGAGCTCGCCTCGGACGAGACCATCACGCTGGTCGAACTCGACCACAGTGGCATCTCGACCACGCAGACGGTCGCCCGGATCGATGCCATCGACGCATTGATCGTTGGCGACCTGGTCCACGATCACGCGCACGCCTGGCTCGAGGGCGGCATTGCCAACGATCGGCCACAGCCCGATCTGGACGCCTGGAAGGAAGCGCTGCGTGAGCTCCGCGACCTGAGCCAGGGCAAGGTCTACGGCGGCCGTGGCACGGTCGGGGTGCCTGTCGACGAAGCCATACAGCGACAAATCGCCTATCTCGATGTGGTTGACGAGGAAGTCAGCGCGTATATCGAAGAGCATGACGGCCTCGCCCAGGATCTTGAAGATCCAGAGCAAGCCCAACCGCACTACCAGGCGTTGCAGGAGCGCTTGGCGAAGCGTTTCCCCGACTACGACCTGGCCTATATGGTCGGCGCCAGCATCTACGGGCTGCTGCAATCCCGCGTCGCTGAACAGGACGGCTGAGCGACGATACCCGCGAGCCGACGCGGGGGTTGGACCGGCCGGCGGGCTGCCGACAAGCACGCCGGTCGGTGTCTTGTGGTAGCCGGGTATTCGAGCGCCGGCTATCCCTCTAGGCGGGACGGATCGGACGCATGGTCGGCGCGCCAATCGCCCGCTTCCGGGAGAACCCGGTGCCCTTCCGGCAAGACAGCCCAAGGCAGACGCCGCTTTGTCCAGATATGCGCATTGACCTCCACGTCCGCCGCGGAGGCGAGGGTGCCGACGTAGATCGTACGAATCCTCGGCCGTACAGAATTCGGGAGTCCTTACTCTGACCCGAATGGCGCTTACTTGGCGACCTCGCATCACACCTCCGCGTCATTGCGAACGAGGTGAAGCAATCCAGTGCCTGCATGACGTTCTGGGGAACGTTCCGGCCTCACGGCGTCCGCAGGGCTGTGCTTCGGGACTTCCGTGAGGCGATGTAGACCCGCGCGATGCCGTGCAGGCGCTGGATCGCCGCGCTCCCTTCGGTCGCTCGCGATGACGGTTCTGACGATATACGGTTTCCTGCCGCCCTAAGTAAGTACCATTCTACTCTGACCCCGGTCTCCGGGTGACCACGATCCCGGCGCTCGCTGAGCGGATCGGCCTGAGCTGCTCAACGAGTTCCACGATGGTCCGGATATTGACGGAGCTCGGCATCGTGCGCGAAGTCACCGGACGGAGCCGCGACCGGGTATTCGTATACGACGAGTACGTCCGGATCCTGAGCGAGGGCACCGAGCCGCTCTAACCCGCATTTCTCATCACCGAGCTGCTGCGGCCGCCTATGCGCTCGGTGTGACGCGACCGTATTCCCTGCGCGCCGCTTGACGTAGTGTTGACTATGCCGGCGCAGCGCTCCTGTCCGTGCGTCGCGTCACAGCGGCGCCTCGACGCCCTCGCGACGCGGGCCGGAGAGAAATCCCGGCTGGTCGATGGCCCGCGGCAAGCAGGCCTCCCGGAGATACCGGCGCCGCAACACCGAAAGGGAAGTGATGGCGAGGGACGAATCGCGATGTTGCGGGGCGAAGCAACGACACGTCGCCAATTCACGACACGTCACTGCGGGTGTTTGCTCTGCACCCGATTATCCCGGAGGACAGACCACCCGCGGCGGTGGAACCCAGCCACCCCCCGGAGGTCGCGGCTGCGCGGGATCGGATTCCGGTGGCGCGTCCGTTTCAGCCCGGCTGCGGTTCGGGCCGACCAATCAGAGGCCGGCTGCGTCCATCAGTTGCATCAGCTTGCGGCGCGCCTTGTAGCGTTGGCGGATTGCAGCGATCCAGTCGCGCGTATCGGCGGAATCGTCGATTGATCGGATACGGGTCATCTTCCGGACAATTCCCTGATATCGCCGGGCGTTGGTCGGCTTGAGCTCGTGATCGACCGCGCGCCGCATCAGTCGGGCCGCGTCCGCGGGTCGGTGATGTGCCGCCGATTCGGCAATGGCGGTCAACGCGACCAGCTCGACGGCATGCTGCAACGCCAGATCCACAGCCGCATCGAGGTCGCCGTCCGCGCCCAGCATGCGCACGCGCAGCGTGACGTCCCGTGCTGTCCCGGTACCGACTTTCGTTTCACGCTCGGCGAGTTGCCGCAAAAGCCCTTCACGCAGGGCGGGCCAGTCGGCGCCCGACATCTCGCGCAGGTTCTGCCATAGCCTCTCCTGCGGCTTCGCCAGGAATTCCCGGCGCATTTGCTCAAGCGCCTCGTCCACGAGGCCATCGGCCAGGTAACGCTGCGCCAGACACTCCCGCAGCCCCGGCCACTCGGGGTGCTCGCGCACGCCACGCTCCGCCCATCGGGTCGCCTCGGCCTCGCGGCCGTATTCCACGCAGACGTCAACGAGACGCCGGTAGGCGTGACCCGAGCCGAGGTCCCGGGAGTAGACCTCGATCAACGCGTCACAATCGGCCTCGCAGTGCGCAAGCTCCTCGCGCCGATGGAGAACCGGGAACGCCCGATACCAATCTTCCGAAACAGGCCCCTGCCGGCCGGCGGGGACCGGCGGCAATGTTGCATATTCCTTCTCGATGCAGGCGCGATACGCGTCCCGCCCCCGCTCGCCAAGCGCCTCCCAGTACGCGGCCAGGGGGAGGAAATCCCACTGATCCCGCTTTTTCAACTTGTGGAGTGCCCGTGCAAACCGCCGACCGTCGAGCCGGGCGCTGCCTGCGGCCTGTGCATGGACGCGGCCGAGCTCCGCAATGCGATCCTGCACTGCGCCGGCAGAGTCGTCGCTGCGCTCCAGGATCGTCAACAGGCGCTTGAGCGCTCGCTCGGCCAGCTCCAGCGCTGCATCCGGAGCGGTCCCGGCAAGTGAACGCAATGACTCGATCGGTTCGTCGAGCCCGACGGCGAAATCGATGCTGCGCCGATGGTCGAGAAAGCCGCGCACACGCAAGGCAGCGTCCAGCGCCGAGCGCAGTGCGTCCGGGTCGTCGCCGGCAAGGCGGAGCTCGATACGGCGATGCAGTTCCGGGTCATCCAAGGCCGCCTCGTGCAGCCACTGGGCAAGGGTTTCCCGCGGCAGCGCATCGAGCCGATCCCGCAGGGCGCCGCCCTCCCGTGGCCCGGCGTCGCTGGCGCCGCTACCGATCTCGGTGCGCCAGGCCAGCGCCACGGCCACGAGATGCTTGCAGAAGGAGCCATCCTCCGCCGCCGGGCAATCACAATGCCAGTCGACCTCGTCACTCGTTCGACGCAGTGAAACGCGATACCGTTCGGTGCCGTGAACCAGCGCACGGCAGCCGCCGGCATCGGCCTCCGAGAGGTCCACACGGCCCTGGTCGTGATACCGCCGGCCGCGTTCCAGGACGCGCGCGCCGGCCAGTTCGAGCAGGGCCTGGTCATCCACTGTGCGTCACCCGTCGCTCCCGCCGCGCGCGAACCGCTCGCGCAGCACGCCCTCGGCGTGCGTCTTTCCCTCCGGCGTCAGCACGACTGACTTCGCCTTGCTCTTCGGATCGGTGATGTAGCCGAGCTCGAACAGGCGGTCGGTCAAGCTCCACGGATACTGCTTCCAGACACGATCACCGTCGTGCCGCGTCAGCGACATCAGCGCCAGGGCGGCCTCGGCGAGGCGATCTTCGTCGAGTTCGGGTTGCTCGTTCAAGCTGACCTCCTCGTGGTTCACACGGTCACCGGTCTGGTGACTCTGGCACAGGAAGGGGCGCTCGTGGCAACTCGTCGCGGCCTCGTTGCGTAGTGGTTACGCCGAGGCCGAAGCACGACCTGGCCCGGCTCGACTGCGGATGCCCCCGCTACGGTGCCGCGCCCGGTACCCCCCGGCCGGCGTTGGCCGCAGTCGGTCGGACGCTGGCGGCCTCGAAAGCGGTCATTTCAAGGGACATCGACCGACTTGCGAATATCGCAAAGCCCTGTTCAAACTGCATTCATGGCCACCGAGAGCCCGGACAAGAAACCGGCCATGAATGCGGCCACGGATCGTGGCGAAGCGGTCGACCTCATGGAGCCGCTGCGGGTCGGTGCCAGCGCTGCTCAGCGAACGGAGCTGACGGACCTGGCCGTGGAGCTGGCCTCGGCCTCTGCCACCCTGCGCAGCGCGCTGCCGGAGGGGGTCGTATCCGCGCTCGCGACGCTCCTGCGGGCGATGAACTGCTACTACAGCAATCTCATCGAGGGTCACGAAAGGAAAAGGGGTCGAATCTTGACCGAACAGCTCATTGCGGTCACCGGTTGGCTGGCAAGACCCTGCCATAAAGCTGTGCTGTCAAGAGTTGCCCCCTTTTCCTTGACAGGCGTTGCGCCTGGTACCGCCCGACGAGCGCCTCCAGCGCGGCCTCGAGCTCCTCGTCGGCGATCTGTTCGTAGAGACCACGTTCCATGCCGGGAAGGTACCCCACGCCCGGGTGGGTGTCATATCGCGCGACACGGAGGCAGCCTTGGCCGGGGCAGCGTCAGGCATCTCGAGGCGGTCCAACGGCCCTCAACTGCCAAGTCAGAGGCTTTGGCCATCCCGCGACATGGGGGCTGACGACGTCTCGCCGTTCGGGGGGCCGTCGGCGGCCCCTCGCGGATGCCCGGGTGATCGACCAATCCGCTATTCCAGAGTATGCCGGTTCTTGTGATAGTGCGTGCCGGTATTACAACTTCTGCACTGGCCGCTATCGTGCAACGCGGACGGAGCGGACAACTGAGGGGGTCAGCAACGTCGGGGAACGGGTTCGCGTATTCCCTCCCCGTATTACCGGGCTCAGATGAGCCGTCTGGCACGCGTTCGCACGCTCCGACGTCGGAAAGTCCGGCCTGATGCCGCTCATTCCACTTGGCCGAAACACCATGGGCCGCAGCTCATGGACGCAGGCATACACTACAGGAATTGAACCTGTAGTGTAATTGGGCCAGAATGAGGCTGATGCCCGATAACCACGAAACATCCAGCCGGCCTCCACGGCGCCTTTCAGACACCGCCAACAGCCTGTACGCGGAAACGCTTGAACAGCTGTTGGCCGAGGAAGCTGCCGGGCTGGACCGACACCTCCGAGGCAGTTTCAAGCGCCGCGAACTTTCCGGACGAGCATACTGGTACTACCAGTATCGCGATCTCGACCAGCGCGTGCGGCAACTGTACTGCGGGCCGATCGGCGGCGCATGGGACCGTATCGCCCGCGACGAGGAGCGAGGGACCGACTCGGGCGCGCTCGACCGCAAGGCCCAGGCCGGCATGCTTCACGCCGCGGGTTTCGCCACGACACCCCCGGATGCATTCCGGCTGCTGGCGGCGCTGGGCGACGCCGGCCTGTTCAAGACCGGCGCGGTACTGGTCGGCACCTACGCGTTCATGGCGCTCGGCAACCACCTCGGCGTGAGCTGGCCCGGCCGCGCGTCGACAACACAGGATATCGACGTCGCCCACGGGCGTTCGGTCGAACTGGCGGTACCCGGCGCGGGCATGTCGATCCCGGATGTGCTGGAAGGCCTCGAACTCGGGTACCAGCCGATCCCGAGACTCGATCCGAAACAGCCATCCACATCGTTCATGTTCCGCAACCGGCCGCTGCGGCTGGATCTCCTGACCCCGCCGCACGGGAAACGGACCGACCCGGTTCATATCCCGGCGCTCGGCGCGCCGGCCCAGATTCTGCGGTTCCTCGACTACCTCCTCGAGACGCCACAACCGGCGGTGCTCGCCGGCTCCCGCGTGCTGCGCGTCACCGTCCCCGACGCCGCCCGATTCGCGATCCACAAGCTCCTGATCAGCGCGGAACGCCCGGCGACGGAACGCGCCAAGGCCCGCAAGGACATCGACCAGGCAGCACAACTCCTTCGCGTACTGACCGACGAAAGACCGGGTGATATTGCGCCCGCCTGGCACGCAGCCCGCAAGCGCGGGAAGAACTGGGAAAAACGACTGACGAACGCCCGGGACGAATTGCCACGAGATGTTCAGGCCGGGCTCGACGAGCTGGGGATCGACCGCGATACGGAGTGAGGCTTCACACACTGCAGACGATGGCCGGCGGCAACCGGGACTACCCAGCGTGCCGGAAGGCAATCCAGAGCGTGAAATGATCGCCCTGGACGGAATCGGGGGCCTTCGGAGCCGAAGGGCGAATTGTTACTCCGGGACCCAATACCGCCCGATCAGCACTTGTGCTTCCTTGCAAGACCTGATCCTCGACGTTCCAAG
>CAZVBX010000084.1:0-13432 GCA_964625925.1 uncultured Ectothiorhodospiraceae bacterium
AGCTCGGCATTCCGGTGATCGACGGCGTTTCCGTTGCGGTGCGCTTCGTCGAGGCATTGTCCGGGGCAGGCCTTGCGACCAGCAAACACGGGGATTTCGCCTACCCCATCCCCAAGGACTATACCGGTGAACTTGCGCGCCTTTCCCCTGGGAAGGTCTAGACCGCCGAGTCGGTATCATCGACCCGAAAGGAGATCGACCATGCAAGGTCCCATCGACACGAGTTCCTACCCCCGGAACATGCGCGGATACGCGGGGGATCCGCCTCACGCACAGTGGCCGAGCGATGCACGCATCGCCGTTCAATTCGTCCTCAACTACGAAGAGGGCAGCGAGAGCAATATCCTGCACGGAGACGATCATTCGGAGATCTTTCTCTCGGAGATCATCGGCGCGGAGCCATTCGCAGCCCGGCACATGAGCATGGAGTCGATCTACGAGTATGGCTCCCGCGCCGGCGTCTGGCGCGTGCTGGGGGAGTTCGAGCGCCGGCAGCTACCGCTGACGGTCTTTGGTGTGGGCATGGCGCTGGAGCGCAACCCCGAGGTTGCACAGGCAATGGTGGAATCGGGCCATGAGATCGCCTCCCATGGTTGGCGCTGGATCCACTATCAGCACATGGACGAAGCCACCGAGCGCCTCCACCTGGAACAGGCCATCGCCTCTCTGGAGCGGCTGACCGGCGAGCGCCCCTCGGGGTGGTATACGGGGCGTGACAGCCCGAACACGCGACGCCTCGTCGTCGAGCACGGCGGGTTTCTCTATGATTCCGACTATTACGGCGATGATCTGCCGTTCTGGACGGAGGTAACGGTCAGCAGTGGAGAGCACCACCCCCATCTCGTGGTGCCCTACACGCTGGACACGAATGACATGCGCTTTGCGACTGCGCAGGGCTTCAACACCGGGGATCATTTCTTCAGTTACCTGAGGGATGCCTTCGATGTGCTCTATGCCGAAGGTGCGGAGCGGCCGAAGATGCTCTCCGTCGGCCTGCACCCACGCCTGATCGGCCGGCCGGGCCGCTTCCGCGGCCTGCAGCGTTTTCTGGATCATATCGAGGCGCATGATCGGGTGTGGGTCACCCGCCGGGTCGACATTGCCAGGCACTGGGCGCAGCAGCACCACTACCAGGGTGCCTGAGCCGCGGGCGCGCGCTGAACGAAAACCTGACTGCGCAGGCGGGGTCTCCCTGGAGCTGGCCATATACGAAAACGTATACTCTTGCTCCGGTCTGCAGCGGGTCGTTGCCCCTGCGGGGCTGTGCAGGAACGCGAGTTGACAAGTGAGGTGGAGGATGGCGAGAGCCTCCGTGACAGAGATCGGCGGACGCGAGCACAAGGGGCGCGACGCGCGGCGGGACGAGACGATTTACCAGGCGATGAGCGAGGCTATCGTCGAGCACCGCCTGATGCCCGGCGACCGACTGCCCGAGGATGCGCTCGCGGAGGCATTCGCGGTCAGCCGCACCGTGATCCGCAAGGTGCTTCAGCGCCTCGCCCTGGAGCGGCTCGTGACCATCAAGGCGAACCGTGGGGCCAGTGTCGCGCGCCCTTCACCCGAGGAAGCAAGAGAGGTGTTTTCCGCCCGCCGTCTGGTGGAGTGCGCCCTAATGGACCAGATCGTCGAGCACATGACTGCGGACGACCTGGCGGCTTTGCAGGGATTGGTAAGCGAAGAGCGCCGCCCCCAGGAGGAAGGCGACCAACGGCGGGCGATACAGCTCTCGGCTGCCTTTCACACGCGTCTGGCGCAGGTCGCGCGTAACGAGCTCATGAGCGAGTTCGTCGGGCAACTGGCGCAGCGCTCTTCCCTGGTTATCGCCGTCTATGGATCGCAGGACAGCGTCGGCTGCGAGTGCGGCGATCACGGCGACATACTCAAAGTGCTCGAGAATAGCAAGGTGGAGCGTGCCCGCTCCTGGATGGCCAGCCACCTGGAGCATATCGAACGCTCTCTGCGGTTCCAGGGCGCCACCGACGCAACCCCGGACTTCAAGGCGATCTTCGGGGACAGGGCCGGACGGCACGAGGACTGATCGCCGTACCGGTCAAGCCTCCGCGTTCGGGATCCCTACACGTCAGCGTACGGGTGATTACATGCGGCAACTCAACGCTCAACCACTGACCAGGGAGGCCTTTGCCCCGTTCGGTGATGTAATCGAGGTCGACGACGCGGTGAGGTCGTTCCCCATAAATGGCGGCACAACCACCCGCTATCACGATCAGTGCCGCGTGCAGATCATGGGAGACGACGCGCGGCCGGCCATCAGCATTTTCCGGAGCCGGCCCTACGCCTTGCCTATCGAGCTCGAACTGCTCGAGCGCCACCCCCGGGGCAGCCAGGCGTTCATGCCCATCGCCGGGGACCGCTTCGTGGTGGTGGTAGCCCCCGCGGGTGAGACCATCCGGGCTGAAGACGTGCGTGCCTTCATGACCGACGGCCGCCAGGGGGTGAACTACCTCGCTGGGGTCTGGCACCATCCCATGCTCGCGCTGGAACGCTCGGGCGATTTCCTGATTGTCGACCGTGTCGGTTCGGGAAACAATTGTGACGAGCGCGATCTACCGGAGCCCATGGTCGTCACCACCTGAGCGACCCGAGTTCACTTCTGCGTGTGGGCTTGCTGCCCGAAGCGGGCAAGAATGTCCCGTTGTTCTTCGACCTTCTCGTGGACGATCTAGTCGTTGACGCCAGACAGAGTCCTGCGAGCGCGGACCCTTCCCTTCTCCAGCTTCCTCCGATGATCGAGCTCCGCATCGCTGGGCGTACCCGTCGCGAATGATCCGTTCTTGACCTTGCCCGGCGGATCGTAGTCAGGGCAAAGTCGGGTCAGTGTAAGAGCGTCGTTCGACCCGACCTGGGGGAGCTCTACGCTTGAGCCGAAAATGCAAACAGCGGGGCGGCAGAGTCCTCTCGCGCGGACGGGGTCTCCCTTCGGATTTAGCGGGTCGGCTGGCCGCGCAGGGTTGGTGTACAGTCGAGGATGTGGCCCGTGGTCTGCAATCCGCCCGGGCATCGTTCGACTCGGTCTCAGAAAAACAAGCGAGCATATCTCATGATCGGCAGCATCGCCCTTTTGCTCATATTCCAGCTCATCGGTGAAGCGTTGGTCCGGATTGCGGGCGTGCCGATTCCGGGACCGGTGATCGGCATGCTTCTGCTTTTCGCCGCGCTCGCGGTGTGGGGCTCGGTTCCTGCGGAGATCTCAGCTCTGGCGAACGGATTGCTGTCGCATCTGGCACTACTGTTCGTCCCGGCCGGAGTCGGGATCATCGTGCACGCTCAACGCCTCGAGGGCATCTGGCCGCTATTGCTGCTCGTGCTCATTGCGAGCACCCTGCTATCGGTCGCAGTGACCGCACTGACCCTGTCCACGATGCGCCGCCGGCAGAATGCGCGGGGCCGATCATGACCGACTTCTTCGAGCTGTGGGTCTACCTCGCCGAGCGCCCACTTCTTTGGCTGGCAGTCACGCTAGCCGCCTACTGGGCGAGCCACCGCCTTTTCGTTGTCTGCGGCGAGCTGTCGATACTCAATCCGGTGTTGATCGCGGTCATGGTTATCGTGGGCGTCCTTCTGCTCACCGATACCGACTACCCGACCTACTTCGAGGGAGCGCAGTTCGTACATTTCCTGCTCGGGCCCGCAACCGTGGCGCTCGCCGTGCCGTTATTCGGACAGGCTCAGCGCCTGCGCCGCATGGCGCTGCCACTCGCCGTCGCTTTGGTCGCCGGCTCGGTCGCCGCGGTCGTGAGCGCCGTCGGCCTCGGCTGGCTACTGGGGCTCGACGCCGAATTGCTACGATCGATGATGCCCAAGTCGGTCACTACGCCGGTTGCTATGGGTATTGCCGAGCAGATCGGCGGACTGCCGGCATTGACCGCGGTGCTGGTCATTCTCACTGGGATCACCGGTGCGGTGCTGGCCATGCCGCTCCTGCACGTGATGGGGTACGGCCAAGACGACGCGGCCGCCAAAGGTTTTGCCCTCGGGGTCGCGGCGCATGGGCAAGGGACGGCCCGCGCATTTCAGCACAGCGAGGAGGCGGGCGCCTTCTCCGGTTTAGGCATGGGCATGAACGCACTCGTTACGGCCTTGGTCGTACCATTGGTCAATGCGCTTCTCGGATTTCTCTAGGGTAGCCCATGGGCTCGGCATCCGGTTCGTTCAGTACGCGCGGCATCCGAAGTTTGGTCGCCGCCTTGGCCGTGGCCACGCTCGCCGTCGCCGCCTGTTCCGGTGAGGACGAGCAGGACGTCCGCTACGAGCCGTCGCCGCCTGGCGTGGTCGAGGCCATGCTGGAGATGGCGCACACAGAGT
This sequence comes from uncultured Ectothiorhodospiraceae bacterium, assembly GCA_964625925.1. GTDB lineage: Bacteria > Pseudomonadota > Gammaproteobacteria > XJ16 > Halofilaceae > Halofilum. The sequence goes on from CAZVBX010000084.1 coordinate 4,324, forward strand.
CCAGCGACGTGCTCTACGACTTGGGCTCGGGTGACGGCCGGATCGTGATCGCTGCCGCTCGGGACTTCGGCGTGCGTGACGCCACGGGTGTCGAGATCGACCGTGGGCTCATCGAGGAGTCGCGGCGCAATGCGGAAGAGGCCGGCGTGAGCGACGGGGTGCGCTTTGTGCGTGCGGATCTGTTCTCGTATGACTTCGGCGACGCCGATGTCGTCACCCTCTTCCTGCTGCCGGATCTCAACATACGCCTGCGGCCGAGACTGCTCTCGGAGCTGGCGCCGGGCACGCGCGTGGTTTCCCACGAGCACGACATGGGCGAGTGGGCGCCCGACACCCATCGGCGCATCGACGGTCACGAGGTTTACCGCTGGACCATCCCCGCCCGCGCCGATGGTAGCTGGACCTGGACCATCGAGGACACGCGCTACCGGCTGAGCCTGGACCAACGTTTCCAGGGCATCAGCGGCACGCTGCAATGGGGCGAGCACCTTGGCGTGGTGCCGGACACGGATATCGAGGGCGATCGAGTGCGCTTCACTGTACCCGGCGGCGCCGATCGACCCCAGCTCCGCTTCGAGGGCCGGGTCGACGGCGATACGCTCAACGGGACCCTGTACCGCAGTGGGAATGCCTTGTCGGTGGCCGCGCAGCGGACCGAGTAGTCATCTCGCGCGGTGCCACGCGCCATTATTCCTGCGCACGATTCGCGCTGTCGCTCTGGTTGGCCCGACAAGGCGCTGCACGCACACGTTCTCCACGACTCCGGCGCGTGCGGTACGATCCGGGCGCAACAGACGCTCGCGGGAGGTGGTATGCGGCAATTCGCGTACGCGCTTGCAATCGGGCTCATGGCCTGGAGCGCCGTAGCGCTGGGGGAAAGCCGAGCGCCGTGGGGCAGCGCCACGGCGGCGGAGGTCGCCTACGAGGCGCAGAAGGTGGTCTACGACCTGACGTCGGGCGATGCCGAGGACGTCAGGAGTCTGCTCGACCGGGCGGCGTATCTCTACGAAGTCACGGGGTCCGACCCATTCGACGCCTCGATCGTGATCGTCGTCCACGGCGACGCCGTTGCGTCCTTCGCCATCGAGGCGTTCAACGAGCACGAGGCATTGATGATGCGCGCCCGGAGCCTGACGGTCGGCGCGCCCATCGAATTTCGCCTGTGCCAGGCGGCAGCCCGGAGGCAGGGGTTCGAGCCCGACGACCTTCACGGCTTCGTGCGCATGGTACCGATGGCCGATGCGGAGATCGTGCGCTTGCAGAAGCAGGGCTATGCGTATCTGCGATAGCTGACCACGCGCGCAGCGCGCCCGCACAGTCGCGCACAATCAGGGTTCTTGCGATCCAGCGCTCGTACCGACCGTCAAGCGAATCCGGATCTACCCTCGGATTTCGCAGACCGGGTAGGAAAAGACGCCCGCTCGAAGACCATTCCCCCGTAGATAGCGCCGTGCGTGAGGCGAACGGCGATGCCTCGCTCCACGGTCGCGCGCCGGCGGTCGACGGTATGCCTGAGAACATCGTAAGCTGAACCAGGACTCGATCGCCGATGCGGCGAATCACGGGCGACGCCTGGTCGGATGTATGCGCCACCCCGTCGTCATGGCCTCGGTCTGGATGACCGGGACGCTCTTCTCCTTCGTCGGCATGGCGGTCGCCGGGCGTGAGCTGTCGGCCGATTTCGGTACCTTCCAGATTCTCGCGTTCCGCAGCCTGGTCGGCCTCCTCATCATCGTGGCCCTGCTCAGCCGGACCGGCTGGGGCCAGGTCTCGTTTCGCAGCGTCCGCACGCACCTGCTCCGCAACCTGGCGCACTTCGGCGGCCAATTCGGCTGGTTCTACGCTATCGCGTTCATCCCGCTCGCCGCGGTATTCGCGATCGAATTCACCGCGCCCCTGTGGACGGTGATCTTCGCCGCGATCCTCCTGGGCGAGCGCGTCACACCCATTCGGATTATGGCCGTCGTGCTCGGCATCGCCGGCGTGCTCACGATTCTGCGCCCCGGCCTGGAGGTGATCCACCCGGCCGCGCTGGCGATACTGGCGGGGGCCATCGGCTATGCCTTGTCGCACACGCTGACCAAGAAGCTCGGCGGGCACGACACGACGCTGTGCATCCTGTTCTTCATGATGCTGATCCAGCTTCCGCTGGGCTTCGTCCCGGCGGCATTCGACTGGGCGACGCCTCGTGTGGCGCACGTTCCGTGGATTATCCTCGTGGGCGTCACCGGCCTCACCGCGCACTACTGCATGGTCCGGGCATTCAAGCTCGCGGATGCCTCCGTGGTGGTGCCCATGGACTTCCTGCGGCTGCCGCTGGTCGCGCTGGTCGGGTTCGCGCTCTACGGCGAGCGGGTCGATCCGTTCCTGGCGCTGGGCGCGGCGCTGATTCTTGCGGGGAACTTCCTCAACGTCTCGCGCGAACGAAAGACCGCCGCGCCGAGCGCAAGCGCCGCCGACCGGGAGGCCGCCCGCTAAGCGTACCGGTCCGGCCCTGCAACCGAGCGCCTCGATTCTCCGCTCTCGCGTGGGACGCTGGCGTTGGGGTCAGCGCGACGGCATGAGCGTTCTCCGGCTGACGGGTTCGCCGTGCGGGCCGATCTGTAGCGTCGGCGCGCAGCGTAAGCGGCCGTTGAGCGATACTATTCCGCCGCCTCTTCTTCCGTTTCCTGCTCCATCGACAGCCCGACCGATTCCGATGTGGGCTCGCCCCGTTCGCTCTTGAGCTTGATGTTGAGGCGTAGCTCGTTGGCGGAATCGGCGTTGCGAATGGCTTCGTCGTAGCTGATGGCGCCCTCGTCGTAGAGGTCGAACAGGGCCCAGTCGAACGTTGCCATGCCCTGCTCGCGCCCCTTCGCCATCAGCCCCTTCAGTTCCTGGAATTCGCCCTTGAAGATGCGCTCGGCCAACGCCGGGGTGTTGAGCATGATCTCCACCGCTGCGCGGCGGCCCTGACCGTCTTCGGTGCGCACCAGCCGTTGCGATATCACGGCGCGCAGGTTGGCGGAGAGATCCATCAGCAACTGGGCGCGCCTTTCCTCGGAAAAGAAATTGATAATTCGCTCGAGGGCCTGATTGGCGCTGTTGGCGTGCAGGGTACCGAGGCACAGGTGGCCGGTCTCGGCAAAGGCAAGAGCGTGTTCCATGGTCTCCGTGTCGCGAATCTCACCGATCAGGATCACGTCCGGCGCCTGGCGCAGCGTGTTCTTGAGCGCGTGATGCCAGGTATGGGTGTCCACACCGATTTCGCGATGGGTAATCAGGCTCTTTTTGGACCTGTGCACGTATTCCACCGGGTCTTCCACGGTGATGATGTGACCGGCGGAGGTCTCGTTTCGATGGTCGATCATGGCCGCAAGCGAAGTGGACTTGCCGGAACCGGTCCCGCCCACCACCAGCACCAGACCATGTTTCTGCACCATCACGTCCTTCAGCACCGGCGGTAACCCGAGCTTTTCGAAACTGGGGATCTCCGAAGCAATGGTACGGATCACCATGCCGACATGACGTTGCTGGACGAACACATTGACACGGAAGCGCGCGACATCCGGCACGGAAATGGCGAAGTTGCATTCCATTTCCCGCTCGAACTCCTCGCGCTGCTCTTCGTTCATCAACGCATAGGCCAGCGAACGGGTGATATCGCCCGTGAGCTTTTTTCTGGTCAGCGGCCTCATCTGGCCGCTGGCCTTCATGCTCGGCGGAAAGTCGTGCGAAATGAACAGATCAGAACCGTCGGCGGCGGTCATGGCGTGCAACAGTTTTATCACGTAGGCGTAGGCCTGTTCGTGGTCGAGCGTCGACATAGTTCCTCTTCTTTTTGGCAAGCGCGGGCGAGACCCGAACGATGAATCTCCGGGAGTTTCAGTGAACCGGTAGAGGCGGGTTACATTCGATGCCGCTCGTGCCCAGGACGGGCTTTACGATGGTTTCAGCGCTATGGGAGCCGTAGTGTCTTCGGGCAGCCTCTCGTAGCCGGTTGTTGATGCCTTCTACTATCTCATTGGTATAGCGCTTCTCGGTCTCCACCAGGATGCCCCCTTGTGCTCGCGCATGGTGCGCGGGCCGGACGCCGGAGCGGGCGTCGAACGGCTGGCCGGGCGAGCCATTGTTCGAGGGGGTCACGGACGCGCTTGGGCTGGCGGTCGTTCAGCCGGTCGTTGACCTGGATTTCGGCCAGTTTCCGGTGTCGTGGCAGCTCATATTCCGCCGGCTCTCGAGCGGCGCATAACGGCTGCGACTGTGCGCCCCGACCGCATCGGCGCCTTCGATGGCCCCTCCCCGACACGGCATACCGCCGCTACCGCGCGCCCGGCGGCGCGCGGAACGTAACATACAAGCGGGCCATGATGCGCGCGAGGGCGGGCACGGCTGTTCTCTTCACGGCGGTACTGCCGGAATCGAGGTCAACTCACGACGACCGAGCCACGCCGTGAGACCGGTGGGCGGGCTTCGTCAGGACTGTTCGCGCGAGGGCACCACCTCGGAATCCCCCATCCCGTGCGGGACGGCTTGGCCGTCCGCGTCCACGCAGACGAAGACGATTTGATCGATGGTGATGACCGTCTGGCGGGTGAATTTGTTGCGCACCTCGCACTGGACGCAGATCGACGTCCGGCCGAATCGGACGGTCTGCATGCCGATTTCGATCACGTCGCCCTGCCGTGCAGAACTGACGAAGTTGATCTCGGACATGAACTTCGTGACCAGGGTGCTTCGGCCCAACTGACAGGTGGCGTAGATCGCCGCCTCCTCGTCGATCCAGGCGAGCAAGGTACCGCCGAAAAGAGTGCCGTTCGCATTGAGGTCCTGTGGCTGGACCAGCTTGCGGCTGTAGAACTTCATTACGTCCTCCGGATGTGCTCGAGACGGATGGCAAGGCGGGGCCGGCGCGGCCGCTCTACCCGGCCCGTCGAAGCGCGCGATCAGGCGCCCTGGCTCGAACTCAAGCAGAACCGGTGGAACCGCTGCGGAGTATCGCGGCGCGCGTGAGTTCAAGCTCCTGAACTAGTGCCCTTTAACGCACAGCATCGGCTTTTCGCCGGCCCTCGCGGCGGCTGGCGGCGTTGCGCCTCCTCGCCATAGGGTGCGCTATGACTCGTCGGCGCGCCTTGCCAGCCACCACGATGCCTCGCCGAAAATCTCGACGTTGTACGTTAAAGGACACTAGCGCCCGCGCCCTGCTAGCTTCGGGCAGCTTAAGGCAACATGATCGTTGAAAACACAGTCTACGGCTACTTACTTCTTTTCCTTATGGTTACAAATTGGATGCCCCCGCCACGATCCGGTCCCAGGCGCTGGCGGGCGATCGGGGTCACGCCCTGCATTCACAAACAGCCGGCGGCCTCTTTTATGGCCATCGCGATGATTGGCCGACCGCCCCGGCCGTAACCTAGTGGGCCATGCGGGGGCGGGCGCGCGCCGCGCCCCCATGCGGTGGCCTCTACAATGTGGAGCCACCGATCACCAGCCGCCGGAGGCCATCCCATGAGCGCCATCCATCTGACGGCCAGCGCGCTGCCCGAGCGCGAGCGCAACGACCGGCTCTACGCCGGCGAGATCATCATCTTTCGCGGCTTCGGCGCCGTCGCCGCCCTCGCCGAGCGCCTGACGGCGTGTTGCCGGCGTCACCTGGGCGACCCGCCGGAGCGGGTCCACGAGCGTTGGGCCGAGGATGACGTCAACGAATCGGCCGGGGCGTTGCAGGACGAGATCCAGAAGGATGCCGGGATCGCGCAGATGGCGAACGAGGCGCTGGCGGCGGTCGGTGTCGACATCGAGCGCACGTTCGGCGACGGCCTCAAGCAGCGCGTGCAGATGGCGTCGAGCCGCAGCGGCGCACGGCGGGTCAGTCCGCTGGGCGCGCACCGCGATACCTGGGGCTCGAACGTCATAGCGCAGACCAACTGGTGGGCGCCGGTCTATCCGGTGACGCCCGAGCGCACGCTGGCGATATTCCCCACCTGGTTCGAGCGGCCCGTGGCGAACGATAGCGCCGGCTGGGATTTCCGCGAACTGCTGCGGCGGCTGAAGGAGGAAGGTCCCGATCCCGGCTATCCGTTGCTGCCGCTGGCCAGCGACCCGCCGGATTGGAGCGAGGCCCTGCCGATCAGCATCGAGCCCGGCGACCTGGTGTGCTTCTCCGGCGCTCACCTGCACGCCAGCGTTCCGAACACCACCGACAGGACGCGGCTGTCCTGGGAGCTGCGCACGGCAAACGGCGACGAGGTCGCCGCCGGCCGGGGAGCGCCGAACGTGGACGGCAGCCCCGTCCGCACCACCTACCAGCTCTTCCGTGGCCTGGCCAGCGGCGAGCGCCTCGGCGAGATGGATTGAAAGGGGCCCCGGCCAGCCGGCACGGCACTCGGGGTATTCACGGTAGGGTCCCCGATCACGCACATCCCTCGCGCGAGGGCCGGGCATTCGCAAGCCGCCGCACGCGCGCGCATCGGGAAAGGGTCGGAGCCGGCAAACCTTCATGTCCCATTACTCCAGTGCGCGCCACCGACTCCTGGGGCGCGGTCTGGGTGCGCATGCGCTCCAACCTCCTACACTTCGTGAGTGTCGAGAGAGAGAGACGGGAGCCCGCATGCACTCCGGGAAAGTGCGCGCTTCCGGTTGGCTTTGACCCCAGGCAGGTGGATCCATGGCTTCGCGGTCGCTGGCGTCATTGACCGATCCCTGCGTGTATCTGATCTCCACGCGTCATGAGGGGCGGGACAACGCACTGGTAGCCACGTGGGTCGTGTCCGCGACGCTGGTCGATCACAAGGGGCGCATGCTGGTCGCCCTGTCGCCGAGCAGCCTGACTGCCGAGCTCGTTCGAGCCAGCAGGCGCTTCGCCGTGCAGCTACTCAGCGAAGGGCAGCATGACCACGTTGCACGGCTGGGGCTCAGGTCGGGTCGCGAAGCCGACAAGCTCGATGGCCTCGAACTTGCCCGGACGAGCCGCGGACTGCCTCTCGTATCCGGAACCTGTGGCTGGGCGGATTGCGATGCGGTGATCGCGACGGGAACCGACGAGCGCCTCGTGTCTCTCGGGCGCGTCGTGGAGGAGGAGGTTTATCCGGACCGGCGCCCGTTGACGTTCGGCATGGTGGCTCGGGCGCTGCCTGAAGGGATGCTGCGCACCATCGAGGAGCAGCGCGCAAGGGATGCGGAGAGCGACTGGCCACCTTCGTGATTCTCGGCGCGCAGACGACACGGCATTGCCAGGCCGTTGGCGACCCATCGCAGGCCGCAGCACATACCGGTGACGGGTTTCATCACGACATCGGCCGCGCACCGTAGCGTACGGATGGGCGGGTACGCGCGAGATCCCGCGCCCGCGCGGACCCGCCCGCGGCCGTAAGTCGATGTTCCGCGGGCCGTATGGAAGTTATCCCCAGAACCTGTGGATAATTGTGTGAATAGTCTGTTGGGTTTGCCGCGGCGACGGCACTGCGCCGCGCACCCGCTCAAACTGATTACTTTTTGGCCATCTTTCAATTGGCCGCATAATCAGTGTCTTACGTTCTGCGCGCGAACGGGCGACGACCACGCGCTCCGCGTTTCCACGGGCGCGGCAGCTTGTGCATAAATCGCGGCGTCAAGCCCCATTTCGGGGCGGAGCCACGGGAAATGGAACATCTTCGGCCCAAGGGAGGGTCGCCGAAGCGCGCGCCGCAGAAGGTTGCTGCGCGGCCCACGCTCGCAACGACGGCCTCCTCGGCACCTGGCCGGCAGCGAACAGGGCGAGGCCGATCCAGCACGAGTCCGCGTTGGGCAGCCCGTCACTCCGGCGACTGGATCCACCCGCCATGCACGAACGGGACCGGCTCGAAGAGCGAATGCGTTCGTGCGCCAGCCTTAACTCCCCTGTTTACAATGAGTTACGTGGCCTTTGGGACCAGCATGTTGCCAGGGACGCCTTGACCTGCATCCCGCGATTCCGGATCATAAGATTTTCTTATCATAGCGGACCTGCTTATGAGCGATCCTGCCGTCAAGACCGACGAGAAGAAACAGCACTTCGAAGACATCTATCTCGCCGAGACGCCCGTTCCCTTCAAGGAACGCATCCTCGACGACTTGCACTACGTCTCCGACGATTTCAACCGCCAGGCTTTCGACAGCCTCGTCCTCCCCTGGGCGCAGAACAAGGCAGCCGGCGGCGCGCTGAGCTTCGTCGACCTGGCCGGCTGCTTCGGCAACACGACCATGGCCTGCCTCAACGGCATGAGCTACGAAGAGATCCGCGCGAACTGGAACGACGCCGATTCCGCGCAGACGGTGCAGAAGCCGCGCCGTTTCGACGCGAAGGTGACCGGTATCGACATCTCGCCCAATGCCCTCGCCTACGGTAAGAGCGCGGGCATCTACGACGAGATCATCGAAGCGGATCTCAACAAGCCGAGCGCCGGCAAGAAGGCGGAGCTCGATCGAGCAGTCAGCAACGCCGACGTCATGATCTCCACGGCCGCGCTGGTCTATCTCGAGACCGCTGCGATCGAGCGCGTGCTCGATTCCTTCGCGAAGGGCGACGGAGAAGGCTACCTGCTGGCGAACTTCCTCAACCCCTTTGCCCTGGAAGGTGCCAACAGCGCCAAGCGCGCCCTGCTGGAGCGCTTCGAGTTCGTCGGCTCCATGGCGAGCCGCCACCGCCTGATGTCGCAGCTCGAACGCGACAACTACCCCGGCGAAGAGTGGGTCAAGCTCGAGATCTGGGTCGTGAAGCGCAGCAAGTAACGCCCAAGGCCACCCGCGCCGCGCGGGTGGCTTTTCTCACTCCCCGATATACGGCCACCCCACCCTTTGCGGCTCTCCTGCAGTTTCGGTGGGTCCCGCGTCGCCCGTCGGCGCCTCGCGACGACTCGTCGTGCGGGGCTCGATCCGCAGCGCCCGCGATTCCATGCGACACGCCCACCCAAACGACGAGTCATTGCGAGCGGAGCGAAGCAATCCAGGCGTTCCGCGGGGACAGCTCAGAACCGAGGATTCGGCCTCGACGCTGGGTCGCCACGTCGCCTGTCGGCTCCTCGCGACGACTCGTCGTGCGGGGCTCGATCCGCAGCACCCCGCGATTCCATGCGACACCCCCGCCCAAACGACGAGTCATTGCGAGCGGAGC
>CAZVBX010000085.1:0-13123 GCA_964625925.1 uncultured Ectothiorhodospiraceae bacterium
AGTCGGTCGAGACCGTCTCCGGGTTGCAGTTGACCATGATGGTCTCGTAGCCGTCGTCGCGCAGGGCGAGCGCGGCGTGGACGCAGCAGTAGTCGAATTCGATACCCTGGCCGATGCGGTTGGGCCCGCCGCCGAGCACCATGATCTTCTTGCGGTCGGAGGGCTCCGACTCGCACTCGGCCTCGTAGGTGGAGTACATGTACGCCGTGGCCGTGGCGAACTCGGCCGCACAGGTGTCGACGCGCTTGAACGCCGGGCGCACGCCCAGGCGATGGCGGTAGGCGCGCAAGCCGGGCTCGTCGACGCCGACCAGGGTGGCCAGGCGGTGGTCGGAGAAGCCCTTGCGCTTGAGCGCGCGCATGGCCGGCGCCGAGATCTGCTCCAGCGTGCCGCCGCGCAGCGCTTCCTCGCTGGCGACCAGATCGGCGATCTGCACCAGCCACCAGCGGTCGATCCAGGTCAGCTCGAACACGTCCTCGACCGAGTAGCCGCGCCGGAAGGCCTCGGCGACATACCAGATACGCCGGTCGCCGGGGTCGCGCAACTCGCGCCGGAGCGTGGCCGTCACGTCGTCCTCGCTCAGGTCGGCCGGCAGCACCTCGTCGAGTCCGGAGGCTCCGGTCTCCAGCCCGCGCAGCGCCTTCTGCAGCGACTCCTGGAACGTGCGCCCCATGGCCATGACCTCGCCGACCGACTTCATCTGCGTCGTCAGACGGGGCTGGGTGTTGGGGAACTTCTCGAACGTGAAGCGCGGGATCTTGGTGACCACGTAGTCGATGGTCGGCTCGAACGAGGCCGGCACGACGCCGCCCGTGATCTCGTTGCGCAGCTCGTCCAGCGTATAGCCGAGCGCCAACTTGGCGGCGACCTTGGCGATCGGGAAGCCGGTGGCCTTGGAGGCGAGCGCGGAGGAGCGCGACACACGCGGATTCATCTCGATCACGACCAGGCGCCCGGACTGGGGCTCGATGGCGAACTGCACGTTGGAGCCGCCGGTCTCGACGCCTATCTTGCGCAGCACCGCCAGCGAGGCGTCGCGCATGATCTGGTATTCCTTGTCCGTCAGGGTCTGCGCGGGCGCGATCGTGATCGAGTCGCCCGTGTGCACGCCCATCGGATCGAGGTTCTCGATGGAGCAGATGATGATACCGTTGTCCGCGCGGTCGCGGACCACCTCCATCTCGAACTCCTTCCAGCCCAGCACCGACTCCTCGAGCAGCACCTCGTGCGTCGGCGAGAGCTCGAGCCCGCGCTTGCAGATGTCCTCGAATTCCTCGCGGTTGAACGCGATGCCACCGCCCGAGCCGCCCAGGGTGAATGAGGGCCGGATGATCACGGGGAAGCCGATCTGCGCCTGCGCCTGCTGGGCCTCCTCCCAGGAGTGCGCGATGTGCGCCGTCGGGGTCTCCAGGCCGATCTCGCTCATCGCCTGGCGGAAGCGCTCGCGATCCTCGGCCATATCGATGGCATCGCGCGAGGCGCCGATCATCTCCACACCGTGGCGCTCCAGCACGCCATGGCGCTCGAGATCGAGCGCGCAGTTGAGCGCGGTCTGGCCGCCCATGGTCGGCAGCAGCACATCCGGCTGCTCGGCCTCGATGACGCGCTCGACCACCGACCAATGCACCGGCTCGATGTAGACCGCATCGGCCATGCCGGGGTCGGTCATGATGGTCGCGGGATTGGAGTTGACCAGGATGACCCGATAGCCCTCCTCGGTCAGGGCTTTACAGGCCTGAGCGCCGGAATAGTCGAACTCGCAGGCCTGGCCGATGACGATCGGGCCCGCCCCGAGGATCAGGATGCTCTGGAAGTCGTCGCGTTTCGGCATCGGCTCTCGGTGGATCGTCGGGACGTCAGGTGGCCGTGCGTGCGGCCATGGAATCGATGAAGCGGTCGAACAGCGGCCGCATGTCGTGCGGCCCGGGGCTGGCCTCCGGGTGACCCTGGAAACTGAACGCCGGCAGCTCGGCATGGCAGATACCCTGCGAGCTGCCGTCGAACAGCGACACATGCGTCGTGCGCAGCGAGGCCGGCAGGGTGTCGATATCGACCGCGAAGCCGTGATTCTGGCTCGAGATCATCACGCGGCCGGAGTCGAGATCCTTGACCGGGTGATTGGCGCCGTGATGCCCGAACTTCATCTTCACCGTGCGCGCGCCGAGCGCCAGGCCCAGTAGCTGATGCCCCAGGCAGATCCCGAATACGGGCAGCCCGCTGTCGACCAGCTTGCGCGTGGCCTCGATGGCGTAGGTCAGCGGCTCCGGATCGCCCGGGCCGTTCGATAGGAACACGCCGTCGGGCTGCAGCGCCAGCACTTCCTCGGCCGTGGTCGTCGCCGGCACCACGGTGACGCGGCAGCCGCGATCGACGAACAGCCGCAGGATGTTGCGCTTGGTCCCAAAGTCGTAGGCGACCACATGGAAGCGTGCCTGCGCCGGGTCGGCCGCCGCCGGGTGCCCACCCTCCAGGCGCCAGCTGCCCTGGTTCCAGGCGTAGGCCTCGGGCGTGGTCACGTCGCGCACCAGATCCGCGCCGCTGATGCCCGGGAACGCCCGCGCCGCGGCGACCGCGCCCGCCTCGTCCGGCTCGGGAGCGGCCTCGATACAGGCGCCCTGCGCTCCGTGCTCGCGGATGCGGCGCGTCAGCGCACGGGTGTCGACCTCCGCGATCGCCACCACGCCGCGGCTGCTCAGGTACTCCGGCAGACTCTGCTGCGAGCGCCAGCTACTGGCAATCGCCGGCAGATCCCGGATGATCAGGCCGGCGGCGTGGATGCGTTCGGCCTCCTCGTCCTCGGGCGTGGTGCCGGTGTTCCCGATATGCGGATACGTGAGCGTGACGATCTGGCGCGAATAGGACGGATCGGTCAGGATCTCCTGATAGCCCGTCATCGCCGTATTGAAAACGACCTCACCGACGGCGCGCCCTGCTGCGCCGATCGCGGTGCCGCGAAGGATGGTTCCGTCCGCGAGCGCGAGTATTGCAGGCGTCGTCAATGCTGTCCTCTCGTCGGAGAGTCATCGGATCGGGGGCTGGTCCCGGACATGCAAAACGGGAACGACCTGCCGGCCCTTCCCGTTTCGTCCCTGGCCGCAATCGCCCCGAAGCCAGGGCTCATCATTCGTGCGGGGTGCGCCCGTTCAGCCGGCGCGAATTTTACGGCAGTTGGGACATACCTGTCCACGCAGAGCCCGGCCATGGGCAGGCCGGCAGGCGCCGCGCTCGTTCGGCCGGGGGTGCGGCGACTCCCCGAACGGATCTACGAAGCGGGACAGTCGGTGGCGACGAGTTCGCGCAGCAGGCTGGTGGCGAACACCCCTGCCGGCAGGGCGAATGCCAGCTCCAGCTCCGCGCCCGGAGACGACCACTCCAGATCGCTGGGCGCCGCGCGCAGCCGGCGCCGCTGGGCGGCGACGCGCTGGCGCTCGACGCCCGCGCGCAGATCCGCCTCGTCGGCGAGCCACTCGGCCTCACGCGCGGACAAGGCCGCACCGACGGGCTGGTCCCCCACCCCCCAGAGTGGCCCGGTCACATCGACATCGAATGCCGCGATCCGTTCGGGCAAGTCCGGCTCATCGCCGCGGCACTGGAACAACGAGCGGCTACCCGCGAGCATCAGCGCATCGCCGGGTCGGGGCGTACACCACGTCCCCTCGGCGAGGCGCGCATCGAGGACGCGATTGAACAACCAGGCCCGGGCCGCGGACAGCAGCATGGCCTGCGGCTTGCGCTGGCGCCGCATGAGCTGCTCACGTGCCCGGCGCAGGTTCTGCCCGTCCTCGCCCAAGCGTTGCTCGCCGAAGTAGTTGGGGAAGCCGTCCGCCGCGATCCGTTCCAGGCGCGCGCGCATCGCGCCGGCGTCGCCGGCGAGGCCGCGCACGCGCAGGCGAAACCGATTGGCGCGGTGCGTCCCGATGCGCAGCTTGCGCGAGTGACGCACGGACCGCTCGACCGACCAGCGCGGGGTGTCGAAGGCGCGCCAGTCCGGGTCCGCGCTACCCGGCAGTTGCACCGAGAACCACTGCGCCGTGATCGCCCGACGGTCCTTGCGCCCGGACCAGCCGACCGCCCCCCGGGCGACCCCGGCGAAGCGCGCCAGCGCCGCCGCGATCTCGGCCGTATTCGCGTCACGCTTGCGGATCCACAGCCAGACATGCTCGCCACCGCCGCCGGGCTCGAAGCCGAGTTCCTCCTCGACCGCGAAATCCTCCGGCTCTGTCCGCAGCAGACCGCGCGCGACCGGACCGCCCCAGGCGTACGCCAGCGGGCTCATTCGTCGCTCTCGATGCTGTACAGCAGGTCGGCGCTGGAGGTGGCGCCGGAGCGCGTCTCCACGGTCCACTGGCGCGTCAGCTCATAGCGCACGCGCACGCTGTCGGCCTGCTCCAGCAAGCCAATGCCGTAGCCGACGTACAGACGCGGCGACAAATACCGCCCCAGCACCAGCGACGCCCCTTCGCCCTGCTCCTCTTCCTCCAGCGTGACCTCGTCGATGCCGAGCCCCTGAGCCATGCGCTCGCCCCGGCGCGAACTCGCCAGTGCCGCCGCCGCGGCGGCGACCGAGGTGCGCTCGCCGCTGGAGGTCTCGTTGAGGGGCATGCCCACGACCAGATACGACAGCACCTGCGATTCCTCCATGGGCGGCTCGGAGAACAGCTCGACCCGGGGCCGACGCAGCGTGCCGCGCACGTTCACACCGACGAGCACGTCGCGCGGCCGGCGCACCGCGCGCACGTCGAGCCCGGGATCGCTCAACGGTCCACTGGCGAATAACACCCGCCCGCGCTCGATGGTCAGCGTCTGTCCGTAGATCGAGTAGGTCCCCTCGACCACGCTGAGGTCGCCGCTGGCGTTGGTCAGTTGGCCGGGGCGCTGGACGATGCGGATCGCGCCGCCGAGGTCGGCGTCGAGCCCGAAGGCGTTGATACGGACCTGGTCGCCGAGAACCACGCGCACATCGGCGCTCACCTGCCAGCCTTCGATCTCCTCCGGCTCCGCCGGCATCCCCGACCCGGGGGCGGATTCGCGCACCACGACCGCGTCGGGCGAGGCCTGGACCGCGCTGGACAGGTCGCGCGGCTCGATGCGTGCGGTGGGAATCTCCACCCGGCCATCGATGCTGATGTCGCGCCCGTCGATGCGCCACTGCAAGTCCGGTGCGATCGTCGCATGTAGCTCGGGCACGTCGGCCACCGTGAAGTCCTCGCCGGAAACGGTGCCGCTCCCCTGCCAGCCACGCTCCCCCTCATGAGCCAGCTCCACGGTAGCGCCGAGCCGGCCCTCGCCCGAGCGCATGCTCGCCTCCGCCGTCAGCGACCGCTCGGCGGTGCGCGCGAGCAGCTCGACCTGGGTCAGGCGCACGCCCATCTCGGGCAAGGATACTTGCTCGGCCCGGAGTTCCGCCTCGCCACTGACGCCAGGCTCCGCGAGCGTGCCGCTGAGTTCCAGATCGGCGCTCAGGCCGCCCTCGATCTCACCGATCTGCGGCACCAGCTCGGCGGCCAGATCGAGCTCCCCGAGCGCCGCGCGCACGCGGCCGGCCAGCGGGTGCGGCGCGGCGCGCTCGATGCCCACGCTCGCCGCCAGCTCGCCCCCATCGGCGAGCGCGAGCTCCAGCATGGCGTCCACGCGTTCCTCGGCAAGGGTCGCCTCCACCCGCCCGGCTCCGAATTCGATCAGATCAGTGGTCATATCGCCGATGGTCCCCGCGACCCGACCGGGCGTCACATCGAGCCGCGCCTCACCGGTGACCGGACCGCCGTCCTGGGACACATCCACGCGTAATCCGAGCTCGCCTTCATAGCGCAGGTCGTCGCGCCAGGGGTTCGCCACCAGGGCCAGAGGGATCGAGGCCGCGTCGAGCGAGGCCTGCCAAGCGCCGGCCTGGCCCGCGCCTTCGGCGCAGACGCGGGCGGCGCCGTCCGCGGTCCAACAGGCCCGCGCCAGCTCGAAGCGCGGGTCGCGCCATGCGAGCTCGGCCGGCTCGTTCAGTTGCCAGGACGGTCCCTGCGCCGGACTCAGATCCGCCTGTTCTAGGCGTCCCTGCCAGTCCCCGTCGAAGGCACCGGCCAAGGCAATCGCGGCATCGCCCCGCGGTGCGGCCAGCTCCAGTACCAGCCGGTGATCGCCGCGGCTGCCGCGCAAGCCCAAGGCAAGCGTATCCGCGCGCACCCCGCCGGCCTGGATGTCGCGCAACTGCAGGCCGACGCGCGAATCCGCGCTGCCGGCCTCGGCGATCTCGCCGGATGCCCGTAGCGAGGCGAGATGTGCCTCGCCGATCGAGAGCCCGTCGCCTTGCAGTCGAAAGCGGGCCGACGGAGCGGTCGGGTCGCCCGTCACCGAGCCGTCGGCTTGCAGGCTGCCTGCGACCTGCGGAAGCAGCTGCGACAGCTGCGGGACCTCCAGCGACCAATCCACGTCGACACGCTCACCCTCGACGCCGCCCATGGCCTGCAAGCGCGCATCGCCGGCGGCGAGATCGACCTCATCCAGCCGCAGCCGCCCTTCGCGCCAAGCCCCGCGGCCATGCCCCTCGACGGGACGGCCGTTGAGCGCACCGCTCAGGTTCTGCAGATCGACCGCGACGCGCGGCACGCCCCCCCACTGCGCCTGGAGGTTGCCGCGCGCCTGCAGGCGCCCGCTCAGATCGGGGGAGAATCGCCCGGGATCGAGACCCTCCAGGCGGAAGTCGACGCGCGCGTCCTGGGTCTCCGCCCAATCGAGGGCGCCGTCCGTCTCGAGCCGCGCGCCGCGCCAGTTCACGCTCGCCGCGAACTGTTCCAGGCGCTCGGTCGAACCGTTCCCGCTCCATTGCAGCTCGGCCGTGTCCTCGCCGAGCGCCGGGGACCAGGCGCGAGCGTCGCCGTCAAAGCGGTAACCCTCGGGTGTGCCGGCCAGCTCGAAGCGCCCGCTCTCGCTGGTGGCCACGGGGTCGCTGCCGGCGGTCAGCGGCCAGGCGAGATCGTGCCAGGCTAGGCTCAGATCGAAGCGCGGCCCGCCCTCCTCGAGGGCCGCGGTCCCATTGGCCGCGAGCCAGGCGCCCGGCCGCGTCGGTTCCACGCGCAGGCGCTCGAGCACCACCCGGCGTGCGGCGAATTCGCCCGCGGCGGCGAGACGCGCCCGCACGGGGCCGGTGGGCAAGCCAGTCAGGTCGACCGCACCGGACACGCTCGCCTGCTCGAACGAACCGTTGAGCTCGAGCTGCGCGCCCACGCCGAGATCCGGTGCGGCGGACGACCAGGCCGTCACCGGCGCGGTCAGCAGGTCGAGCTGGGCCTGCCATCGCGGCTCCGACGCGAACAGGCGCAGCTCGGCGGTTAGCGTCGCCTCCGCCGGCTCGTTCCAGCGCTGTCTGAGCTGGAGCGCCTCCAGATTGCCGCCCAGGTCGAGCCGCCCGGCCATGGGCGCGAGCGGCTCCGGCGGCCGGCCCTGCCAATCGATACGGCCGGCCACCGGATAGGGCTGTGCCGTGCCGATGCGCAGTCGCGCCTCGACATCGAGCATGGGCGAGGACAGTTCCAGCTCGTTGATCGTCAGTGCGCGCGCATCGGCTTCGATCCTCGTGCTCAGGCGCTCGAGCCGTTGCGGCTCCGCGTCCGGGCCGCTGAGCGTGGCATCGGCCACCACCAGCCGGTCGACCGTGACCGGCAGCGGCAAGTCGATTTCCGGCGGCAGCTCCGCTGGCCCGGTTTCGGCTTGCGTCTCCGTGGGCGTGGTCTCCACCGCGACGGTATGCAGGCCCAGATACGCGACCTCGACCCGGCCGCTCAGCAGCGCCTGCGGCCGCCAGCGGAGCTGCACCTCGTCGACGCGCAGCCGCGCGCCCTCGGTCCGGACCCGCAGGCCCCGCACCGTGATCGGTCCGATCAGCCGGCCCTCGGCCTGGGCGAATTCCACCTGCTCGGGCAGATAGCCGCGCGCGCGCTCGAGCGCCCAGTCGAAGCCCGAGCGCGTGGTCGTCACCCAGGCCAGCATGGCCGCCGTACCGACCAGCAGCAGCAGCACGAATACGCCGGCGCCAAGCAGGATCCGCCTGCGGCGCGTCATAGGTCGACTCCGAGACTCAGATGCAGGCGGGCACTGCCCCCCAGGTCATCGATCGGGCGCGCGATATCGACGCGGAAGACGCCCACCGGCGAGCGATAGCGCATGCCGATGCCGGCGGAGGTCCGCCGCTCCGTTGCCAGCTCGTTCATCGCATTGCCGTGATCGACGAACACGGCCGCGCCCCAGTTGCCGGCCACGAGCTGCTCCAGCTCCACACTGGCCACGCCGAGATAGCGCCCGCCGATGACGTCGCCATCGGCGTTGCGCGGCGCCAGGTTCTGGTAGGCGAATCCGCGCACGCTCTGGTCGCCGCCGGCGAAGAAGCGTTGCGACAACGGCAGGTCGTCGACGTCCTCGATCTGCGTCCGGCCCAACTCCCCGCGCAGCAGCACGCGCCCGTCGGGCCACAGCCCGCGGACGAAGTAGCCGTCCAGGTGCAGGCGCAGGAAGCTCACGTCGGAACCGAAGGTCTCAGTACCGCCATTGAGATCGGCCGACAGCCGGTAGCCGCGCGTGGCGAACACGGATTCGTTGAAGCGCCCGCGCGTCACCCCGAGCCGCGGCATGACCAGCTGGCGCGTGACCGATTCGTCGCCGATCTCGTCCGTGCTGCGCTCGAGCTCGACGCCGAGCGTGGTCTGCCAGCCACCATGCGTGCCGACGCGCTGAACGGCGATCTGGCGCTGGCGCGCGATCCCGTCGCCGATCTCCCGCTCGCCGACCGCGGCCATCAGCTCCATGCGTTCGCGCCAGGGCTGATCCAAGGGGATCGTGTAGCGCGCGCTCAGCCGGCTGCGAACCTCGGCGATCTGGAACTCGGTGTCGAAGCGGTGGCCCCGCGCATTGACCCAGCGGTCCTCGCGGCCGACGCTCACGCGCGCGCCGGTATCCGTGCCGTAGCCCAGGCCGAAGGTGTAACGATGCTGCGGCCGCGGATCCAGCTGGATCTCGATCGGAATCCGGCGATCGGCCGTGGCCTGCTCCATCTGCGCGCTCACGTCGATGCGGCGGAAGTAGTTGCTGTCATTGAGCGTGTATTGCAGCTCCAGCAGCGCGCGGCCGTCGTAGGGATCGCCCGGCTCGAATTGCAGATAGCGGCGCAGGAAGGCGTCGTTCAGCTCCGAGCCCACGAAACGGATCTCGCCGAAGCGATAGCGCGGGCCGCTGTCGAGCTCGAGCACGGCCTCGGCGGCGCCGCGTTCGGGAAAGACGCGCAGCGCGCTGCGCGTCCAGGTCGCTTCCACATAGCCGCGCTGGGCGGTGAGCTCGGTCAAGCGCTGCTTGGTCGCCTCATAGTCGGCATGGAGGAGGCGCTCGCCCTCGGTGAGCGGCGCATTCTCAATCGCGCGCGCGAACGCCGGATCGTCGGCCGCCGGCCCCGTCAGCCGAATCCGTACGCGCTCGACCCGCACGGGTTCGCCGAGATCGACGCGATAGCGCGCGGACCATTCCTCGGGCCCGCCCTCCAACTGGGCGTCGACCTGCGGGCGATAGTATCCGAACGGTTCGAGCGCCCGCCGGATCTCCGCGGGCGCGCGCCGGTGCAGATGACGGATACGGCGCGGGCTGGCGTCTTCGAGACCGTCCTGATCGATGCTGAGGAAGGCCTCGACGTTGCCGCGCAGCTCGTCGTCCAGGCCTTCGATGCGCACGTCCACGGCGGCCCAGCCGCTGCCGGTGGCGAGCGCGAGCAGCCCGCCGAGCCAGACACGGGCGATCCGAGCACGCGGGCGCCGCTCCATGGCTACCCCGCTGCCACTGCGAACGCCCATTCCAGCCGGCGTTCCTCCTGACAGGTTCCGCGCGCATCGAAGCGGCGCTCGACGAGCTGCGCGCCGCCATCGGCATCGACCAGCAGAACGGTCGAGCAGCGGGTGCCGAACTGCGCTCCGCGGATGAATACTGGCCGGGTATCCCCCGGGCCCGGACCGGGATCGGCGTCGTCGCCGAGCAGCCGTAACAGCGCGGCAATGGCGGGGCCCCGCTCGACGATCTCCCGGAATCCGGCGCGCGCCCGCTCGAGCCGCGCACCGCCTGAATCCAGACCGTCGTTGTCGAGGCCGTGAATGCCCGCGGCGAGCGCCGTCGGGCCCTTCGACGCCCGACCGGCGACCCAGGTCCGGCCCGGCTCGCCCCCGAGAAAGTGGAACCCCGCGTAGTCGCCGGCACGGGCGTGAATGTGCGCGATCGCGCCGGCCGCGTCCCCGGCCGCCAGGAAGGCGGGCACCAGCTCGCCGCGCGACGGCGCGACGGCCGACGCCCCGGTCCGCGGGTCGTTGAGCAGGGCCGCGAAACGGCCATCGGCGCGGACCGCCATCCAGGTCCCGCCGGCGTCGAGATCACGCCCGCCGGCGGTGTCCGGCCGATCCGACCACCAGTGCAGCGCCTGCGCCGGCCGGTCGTGGCGTTCGTCGCGATTGGCGGCGACGACCATGGGGAAGTCCGGGTGCGCATCCAGCGCGAGTAGTACCAGGCACATGGCGACCTAAAGTCCTGTCCCGTAGTTGATTCGAATCGCGCGCGGCGCGGGATTGCGGTATCCGTGGCGCGCGCCATGAGGCGCGACGCCGCCGCGCGCCGCAAGGCCTGGCGAAGGATGGAAGGCGTTGGCGGCAGCCGACACGGGCGGGTCTCTCAGTGGCGTACGGTTCGACGAGCGCCGTTCGCCAGCTCGTCGCCTGCCTCGTACGTTCGTCGAGTGATCTCGGCGAGGGATTGGGGTGCCCGGCAAGGCGCGCCCTATGGTGACGCCGCGACAGCGCCGCCGGGGGCCGCAAGCCCCGGCGAGGAATCGAGCGAACCGGCGAGACAGGACACTACTCGATCTCCGGGTGGTATGCCCAATGCCACGGCTCGTAGACGATGCCATGGGCGTTGCCCCGAGGATATGAGAGAGAAAAGCCCCACGCCCGCGCATGGGTGCAAAGCCAGGCAAAGGCGTCCGTCCCCTCGAAGGCCTCGGTCAGCGTGTCGCAGCCGGGAACGCCGAGATCCACCGCCAGCCCCGTGTGGTGCTCCGAGAACCCCGGGGCGGCATTGATTTGCAGCACGTAGTCGATCGGCTGGCCCCACCCGAGTTTGCGCTCGATGAGCCAGGCCTGATATTCGATCGAGCGCCAGGCGGAGACGATGCGCAAAGCGACACCGTCGCGCTCGGCGGCCACTTCCAGCTGGGCCCAGCGCGCCGCCGCCTCCGGCGCAAGCCAGTGGCGGCGCTCGGTGCGGCCCGGGGCCACTTCGACCAGTTCATCCGGTTCGCGTTGCAGGACCATGCCGGTCCGCTCGGCATAGTCAGCCGGGATGCCGAGACGCTCGTGCAGCGCGACCACGCGCTCGCGGTAGGGATCCGGCTCCAAGCTCACTCCAGTGCCAGCAACGCCTGCAATATCGCCGAGGCCAACAGCGCCCCGAAGATCCCGGACGCCAGGAACAGGGCGTAGCGCAGCACGCGCCATGGGACATCGCCCTTGGGCGTCCGATAGCCCGCCCAGAAGGCCGCGCCCGTCAGGAGCGCAAGCGCGATAAAGGTTCGCATCACTAGTGTCCTGTCGCGTACGTGGTTCGCCTTGTCCTCGGCGAGCGATCGCGGGGGGCGACGCCTCCGGGCGCTACGAGCCCCGGCAAGAGACCGGATGCACTTGCGCGACCGGCCACGTAGGATACCGCGCCGTGCGCAGACGGCCACCGGGGCTGGGAGCACGGGTACGCCCCGCGGGGCTCCCGTTGGGTCCATTGGTCCATGCCGCACCTCGCCGATCGCGCGGCTCCTAGTCTGGGAGGTGCGCGTGAATGACGCGTTGGACGGCGTCCAGGTCGGGCTCGATATCGATGACGGGCCGTTGCGCCTGCGCCTGGTCGATGGCCGTGTCCGGATCCTTCAGCCCGTGACCCGTCAGGGTGCAGACCACGCGGCTGCCCTCCGGGATACGGCCGTTGACGATGTCCCGCATGGCGCCGGCGACCGAGGCCGCGGAGGCCGGCTCGCAAAAGATGCCGTCCCGCTCGGCGAGCATGCGCTGCGCCTCCAGGATCTCGGCATCGGTGAGCCGGTCGAACCAGCCCCCCGACTCGCGCTGTGCCTCCCACGCGCGCTCCCACCCCTGAGGATCGCCTATTCGGATCGCCGTTGCCACAGTATCGGGCTCGGCCACCGCCTCACCGTGGACGAACGGCGCGGCGCCGGCGGCCTGATAGCCGACCATGGTCGGCGAGGCCCCGATCACACCGGCTCGCCGGTACTCGCGATAGCCCATCCAGTTGGCGGTGATGTTGCCGGCATTGCCCACCGGCAGGCAGTGATAGTCGGGCGCGCCGTCGAGTTCCTCCACGATCTCGAAGGCGCCGGTCTTCTGACCTTCCAGGCGGTACGGGTTGATCGAGTTGACCACCGTCACGGGCGCGACGTCGGTGGCCTCGCGGACCAGCCGCATGCCCAGGTCGAAATTGCCCTTGATCTGCAGCACCACGGCGCCGTGGATCATCGCCTGGGCCAGCTTGCCCATGGCGATCTTGCCGTCGGGGATGATGACGAAGGCGGTGATCCCGGCGCGCGCCGCATAGGCCGCCGCGGACGCCGACGTATTGCCAGTCGAGGCGCAGATGATCGCCTTGGCGCCCTCGGCCACCGCGTGCGTGACCGCCATGGTCATGCCACGGTCCTTGAACGAGCCGGTGGGGTTGAGCCCCTCGAACTTGACGTACAGATCGACGTTACGGCCGAGCTGGCGCGGCAGGTGGCTCAGGCGGATGAGCGGCGTGTTGCCCTCGCCCAGGCCGATCACGCGCGTGTCGTCGGCCACCGGTAGATGGTCGCGGTAGTTGTCGATCAGGCCCGTATAACGGTGGCGGAACGGCATGACGCTGGTCCTCACTCGAGTGTCTCGACGCGAATACGGCTGACCTCGCCGATGATCGCATCGAGCTCGCGAAACCGCCGCATGGCCTCGTCGACCCGGTGCTCCTGCACCTTGCGGGTGAGCAGGATCAGCGGCACGGAGGTCTCCCCGGGGCCGGGCTCCTTCTGCAGGATGGCCTCGATGGAGATGTCCAGGTCGCTCATGATGCGCGAGACCTG
>CAZVBX010000086.1:0-13001 GCA_964625925.1 uncultured Ectothiorhodospiraceae bacterium
TGTCGACCATGAAGTAGGCCCCGACCTCGTCGGCGATGTCGCGGAAGCGCTGCCAATCGACCACACGCGAGTAGGCCGAGAAGCCGGCGATGATCAGCTTGGGCTTGTGCTCGCGTGCGAGCTCGGCCACCTCCTCGTAGCGGATTTCGCCGCTGGCGTCGTCGATGCCGTACTGCACCGCGTTGTAGTTCTTGCCCGAGAAGTTGACGCCGGCGCCGTGCGTCAGGTGACCGCCGTGCGCCAGGCTCATGCCCAGGATCGTGTCGCCCGGGTCCAGCAGCGCGGTGAACACGGCCGCGTTCGCCTGCGCGCCCGAGTGCGGCTGGACATTGGCGTAGTCGGCGCCGAACAGCTCTTGGACGCGGTCGATCGCCAACTGCTCGGCGACGTCGACGAACTCGCAGCCACCATAATAACGCCGCCCCGGATAGCCCTCGGCGTACTTGTTCGTCAGGACGGTGCCCTGGGCCTCCAGCACGCGGGGACTGGCATAGTTCTCCGACGCGATGAGCTCGATGTGCTCTTCCTGGCGGCGAAGCTCGTGGCCGATCGCTTCCTTGAGCTCGTCGTCAAAGCCCGCGATCGTGTCGTTGTGTCTGAACATCAGTATCTCCTGCTGTCGCGGAGTAGAGCACCCCGCCGCGCCGATCCAAACGCCAAAAAGCGGCGTATTATACGATTGCATGGGCGTGACGCCATATCCGCCCGTGAGCGGCTCCCCGCGGCCGCGTTGCACCGCGCCCGGCCGCGCCGTCCCGCCATCCCCGAGAATCGGCTCGCAGGCCACCGCCTGGCCGCGCCCGCCCTCGCGCAAGCCCCGCCGACTGCCCGCCACCGGGGCCCGGGGGCGCACTATTGTCCTTGCGCGGGCGGGCGCCCGCAATCCACAGCTCGTCGCGGCGTCGGCTGCGCCGCTATACTGGAGGTCGGCCGTTCCCCGGAGGCGCCATGTCCAGCCTGTTGATCACCGACGCACGCATCGTCAACGAGGGCCGAGTGATCGAGGGCGACGTGCTCATCGGGGACGGACGCATCGTGGCGATCGGCGGCGACCTGCAGTCCCGCCCGGCAGGCCGCGTGCTGCAGGCGAACGGCCGCTGGCTCTTGCCCGGACTCATAGACGATCAGGTCCACTTCCGCGAGCCCGGCGGCGAGCACAAGGCCGACATGGCCACCGAATCGGCGGCCGCGGTCGCCGGCGGCATCACCACTTTCTTCGAGATGCCGAACACGCAGCCGCCGACGCTCGATGCCGCAGCGCTGGAGGACAAGTACGCCCGCGCCGCCGGCCGCGCGCGCGCCAACTACGCCTTCTATCTGGGCGCGGCGCACGACAACCGCGAGGCGCTCGAACGCCTGGACCCGGCGACTACGCCGGGGATCAAGATCTTCATGGGGTCGTCCACGGGCAATATGCTGGTCGACGATCCGGAGGTCCTCGAGCACATTTTCCGAACCGCCACGGTCCCGGTGGTTACCCACTGCGAGGACACGCCCACCATCGAGGCCAACGCGCAGGCCCTGCGCGAGCGCCTGGGCGACGCCATCGAGCCGCACCATCACCCCGAGATCCGCACCCACGAGGCCTGCTTGACGTCGAGCGCCTTCGCCGTCGACCTGGCGCGCCGCCACGGCACCCATCTGCATGTGCTGCATCTGACCACCGGGCGCGAGCTGGCGCTGTTCGAGCCCGGCCCCGTCGCGGACAAGCGCATCACCTGCGAGGCCTGCATCCACCACCTATCGTTCGATGAGGCCGACTACGCAGCGCTGGGCAATCGCATCAAATGCAACCCGGCCATCAAGACGGCCGCGGATCGGCGCGCCCTGCTCGCCGGGCTGCGCGACGACCTCATCGATGTAATCGCCACCGACCACGCGCCGCATACCGCCGCCGAGAAGGATGCATCCTACTTGCAGGCACCGGCCGGGCTGCCGCTGGTGCAGGATTCCCTGCCCGCCCTGCTCGAGCTGGTGCATCAGGGTGAGCTCGATATCGCGCGGGTGGTCGACAAGGCCTGCCACAATCCGGCGCGCCGCTTCGCCGTCGCCGAGCGCGGCTTCATTCGCGAGGGCTATTGGGCCGATCTGGTGCTGGCCGACCCGGACACGCCGACCGATGTGCGCAACGCCGACGTCCTCGCCCAATGCGGCTGGTCGCCCTTCGCCGGGCGCCGACTTCACGGGAGTGTGACGGCGACCGTCGTTTCGGGCGAGATCGCTTGGCAGGATGGCGCCCTGACGGGCAATGTCCCGGGGCAGCGGGTGGCGTTCGCGCGCTGACGCGCTTCGATCCACAATCGGGCAAAACGGCGACGCACGCGTCCGCCGCAGCTAACAAGCAACTCCGGGAGAGGTCGCGCAATGTCGCGCTTACGATTGCGCCGGTTCCCGGCGACGGCCGTGCTGCTCGCGCTGGTTGCGGCGCCGCTGGCCGCCGCCGACGTCCCGCTCGAGCTCGACGGCGCGCTGGAGCAGGGCTCGCTCGTCGTGGGCCAAACGGATCCCGATGCGCGCGTGCGGTTCGAGGGCGAGGCGGTGCGGGTCTCGCCCGAGGGCGTTTTCCTGATCGGCTTCGGCCGCGACGCCGACGACACGGCCACGCTGGTCGTCGCGGGAGCCGATGGTGCGAAGATCGAGCGTACGCTCGAGATCGCATCGCGCGACTACGACATCCAGCGCATCGAGGGCGTCGAGCGGGACAAGGTCACGCCACCGGAGAAAGCCTGGGACCGTATCCGCGAAGAAGCCCGCCTGGTCGGCCAGGCGCGCCAGACCGACGATCCCCGCACCGACTTCCTGGCCGACTTCCAGTGGCCCATCGAGGGCCCCATCACGGGCGTCTACGGCAGCCAGCGCGTCTACAACGGCAAGCCGCGCCGCCCGCACTACGGCATCGACATCGCCGCGCCGGGCGGCAGCGTGGTGCGCGCGCCCGCCGCCGGCGTCGTGACCGTCGCCCACCCGGACATGTATTTCTCCGGCGGCACCATCCTGCTCGACCACGGCCACGGCCTGTCCTCGGCCTTTCTCCACATGGGCAAGCTCCACGTCGAGGTGGGCGACGAAGTCGCCCAGAGCGATACGCTGGGCGAGGTCGGCTCCACCGGCCGCTCGACCGGCGCCCACCTCGACTGGCGCATCAACCTGTTCAGCCGACGCCTCGATCCGCGCTACCTGGTCGGCGACATGCCCCAGCCCGCGCAGGCCGCCGCCGAATAGAACGCGCCGGCGTTCACGCGGTACCATGCGCGCATGGAATCGCTGAAAGACACCGAGGCCGAGGCCGCCGGCACGCGGCACACCTGGGCGGAGGTCCGGAGCGCCCTGCGCCTCAGCGCCGACGGCCTGATTCCCGCCATCGCGCAACAGCACGACAGCGGCGAAGTCCTCATGATGGCCTGGATGAACGCCGAGGCCCTCGAAGAGACGCTCGCCAGCGGCCGGGTGGTCTACTGGTCGCGCTCGCGCGGTGGGCTATGGCGCAAGGGTGAGGCCTCGGGGCAGACGCAACGGCTGATCGAGCTGCGCATCGATTGCGATGGCGACACCCTATTGCTACAGGTGGATCAAACTGGCCCGGCCTGCCACACGGGGCGACGCAGTTGCTTCTACCATCGGGTGCGCGGCCGCGAGGTCGAGATCGCCAGCGACCCGCTGATCGCGCCCGACACGCTCTACGGACCGACTTCCACACGCTAATCGCCCGGAACAGCCCCGCGCACCGCGTAGGGCCGGCGTGCCCGCACCGGCAAAACGGAACCCCATGAGCCTGACGCTACACAACACGCTGACACGCCAGAGGGAAAGCTTCGTCCCGCACAATCCCGAGCGGGTGACGATGTACGTCTGTGGTCCGACGGTGTACAACCTGGTGCACATCGGCAACGCGCGGCCGGTGGTCGTGTTCGACGTGCTGTTCCGCTTGCTGCGCACGCTCTATCCCAAGGTTGTATACGCGCGCAACATCACCGACGTCGACGACAAGATCAACGCCGCGGCGAAGGAAGGCAACGAGTCGATCGGCGCGCTGACCGCGCGCTACGCGCAGGCGTTCCACGAGGATGTCACCGCCCTGGGCACGCTGCCGCCGACGGTGGAGCCGCGCGCGACCGAGCACATCGAACCGATGATCCGCATGATCGAGTCGCTGATCGCCTCGGGCCATGCCTACGAGGCCGAGGGCCACGTGCTGTTCCACGTGCCCTCGATGGCTGATTACGGCCAGCTCTCGGGACGCCAGCGCGACGACATGATCGCCGGCGCGCGCGTGGAGGTCGCGCCCTACAAGCGCGACCCGGCCGACTTCGTGCTCTGGAAGCCCTCCACCGACGAGCTCCCCGGCTGGGACAGCCCCTGGGGCCGCGGCCGGCCGGGCTGGCACCTGGAGTGCTCGGTCATGGCCGAGAGCCACCTGGGCGAGACCATCGACATCCACGGCGGCGGGCAGGACCTCATCTTCCCGCACCACGAGAATGAGATCGCCCAAAGCCGCTGCGCCCACAACGGCGCCGATCTCGCCCGCTATTGGCTGCACAACGGCTACATCACGATCGAGGGCGAGAAGATGTCCAAGTCGGAGGGCAACTTCTTCACCCTGCGCGATCTACTGGCGCAATACCCCGGCGAGGTGATCCGCTTCGCCCTGCTCGCGGGCCACTACCGCCAGCCCCTGGACTGGTCGCGCGAAGGCGTCGAGCAGGCGCGCGCGGCGCTCGACCGGCTCTACCAGGCCCTGCGCAACGCCAGCGACGCCGAGGCCGACGCCGCACCGATGGTGCCCGAGGCCATCCGCGAGGCCTTGTGCGACGATCTCAACACCCCGCTGGCCCTGCGGCGGCTGCACGAGACCGCGACCGCGCTGAACAAGGCCGCCGACGCCGACGAACGGCGCCGATTGAAGAATGACCTCATCGGCGCCGGCAGCGCCCTCGGCCTGCTCGGCGAGAGCCCGGAGGCCTGGTTCCGCGGGGCGGCCACGGCCGACGCTCCGAGCGAGGAGGAGATCGACGCGCTGATCGCCGAACGCAGCGAGGCGCGCCGGCAGCGCAACTTCGCACGCGCCGACGAGATCCGCGACGATCTCGCCGCCCGTGGTGTGACGCTGGAGGACGGGCCCGAGGGCACGACCTGGCGGCGCGATCCCCAGGGCGGCGCCCGGATGGCCGCGGGAGGCGGCGCATGAAGCGGCTACTGATCGCGCTGGTACGCGGCTACGGCCGCTATCTCAGCCCGTTCCTGGCCCCGCACTGCCGCTTCCACCCGAGCTGCTCGGCCTATGCCGCCGAGGCGCTGCAGGCCCACGGCACGCTGCGCGGCGGCTGGCTCGCGCTGCGCCGGATCGGCCGCTGCCACCCCTTTTGCCCGGGCGGCCACGATCCCGTACCGGGCACCGAGCACAGCCCCCGCGGTTAGCAACAAATCGCCGCCCCGAGGCCACTGTCGGTGGGGCTTCAGCCCGACCGACGACGTGTCCCATACGCCGCACGCCGTCGGGTCGGACTGAAGTCCCACCTGCCTTGCATCCTGCGGCGGCTCAGCCGCTGGCGATCACTTTCAGCAGTTCGCCCACCGCCGCGTCCGGGGGCGCGGCCTCCGCCGGCAGCGCCCCGGGAAAGGCCCGCGTGCGCAAGCCGGTTTGCATCGGGCCGGGCTGCACCTGGCGCACGCTGAGTCCCGCTTCCTGCTCCAGCTCGTCCGCCAGGATGTCGGCGAGCGCACCCGCCGCCGCCTTGGACGTGCCGTACGCACCCCAGTAGGCGCTGCGACGGTCATCCGTCACGAACACGACGGAGCCGCGGCCGCTGGCCCGTAGCAGCGGCAGGCAAGACTGCGTGAGCAGCAGGGGGCCGTTGAGGTTCACCTGCAGCACGCGGGCCCATTCGAGCGGCGGATAATGCTCGAGCGGCGTCTGCGGCCCCAGCATGGCGGCGTTGTGCACCAGCGCATCGAGCCGGCCGAGGGACTCGCCCAGGCGCTCGGCGAGCTCGCCGTAGTCCTCCGGTGTGGCGCCCTCCAGGTCGAGCGGATAGATAGCCGGCTCGGGCCCGCCCGCGGCCACGATCGCGTCGTACACCGCCTCGAGCTTGCGCACCGTGCGCCCCAGCAAAACGACCTCGGCCCCCGCGTCGGCGCAGGCACGCGCCAGCGCGGCGCCCAGGCCATCGCCCGCGCCGGTGATCAGCACTACCCGGCCCAGGAGGTCGGGCGCGGCCGTATCATTCATGGAACACCCCCCGGTTCTGCATCGGCGCGGCCTCGACCGCCAACTCCCGGGCACATTGCACGCCGGCGCGCACGGCGCCCTCGATCGTCGCGGGCAATCCCGTGGCGACATGATCGCCGGCGAACCAGAGCCCGGCACAGGGTCCGCGCGGGTGGATCCGGTGCTCGTCGCAGCCCGGTGCGCAATCGAAGGTAGCCCGCTTTTCCCGCACGACCGCGCGCGCCTGCGGCGCGGGCCAGTCCGGATAGGCCGCGGCGAGCTGGTCCATCACTGCATCCGCGACCCGCTCGCGCGACCAGCCCATGTGCTCGCCATCGCCGCTGATCACCACCGCCATCACGCCATCGTGGCCCGTCAGGCGGCGATCGAAGATCCACTGGCCCGGGCCGTCGGAGCGCCCGACCATGGGCTCGGGTAGCGCCACGTGCGCCGGATAACGCAGGTACACCGTGGTGATCGGCGCATGGCCCAGCGCCCGCAGGCGCTCGGCCAGCCCCCGGCTAGCGGCGTCGTCCGGTAGCAGGCGCGCCGTCGCGGTCGCGCCGGTGGCGAGCACGACGTGGTCGAATTCGCCCGAGGCGTCGCCGGCGTCGACCCGCCAGCCGCGCTGCTGCTGCGCGAGCGCGCGTACCCGGGTTCCGAAATGCAGGCACGCGCCCTGGCGCTGCAGCCATTCCCGCGCCGGGCGCGGAAACAGGCCCCCGAGATCGGTGCGCGGCAATAGCAGGTCGGCCGCGCCATAGCGGCGGAAGGCCTCGTCCAGCACGCGCGCCAGCACCCGCGCCGAGGCCCGTTCGGGCGGGGCGTTGAGCGCCGCCAGGCACAGCGGCGCCCACAGGGCACGCTGCACGGCCGCCGGTTGGCCGCAGTCCTCGAGCCAGGTGGCGACGGCGCAGTCGCGCCGCGGCGGCGCCCGCAAGCGCGGCACGCCGGCGAGCGCCCGCAGGCGCTCGCCGAGGCCGAATCCGCCGGCCCGCAGCAAGCCCCAGGGCACGGCCACCGGCGCCGGTGCGTGCGGCAGCCTGAGTTCGAACCGCTCGCCCGGTCCCTCGACGACCCAGGTCAGCGGGCGGCGCTCGAGCAGGCGCTCGGGCGCGGCACCGACCCGGCGCATCAGCTCGAGGGTGTCGCCGTAGGCGCCGAGCAGCAGATGCTGTCCGTTGTCGAGCGTACTGCCGTCGAACGTCAGCGCCCGCGCGCGTCCCCCCGGCTCGTTCGCCGCCTCGAACACGCTGACGTCGAACTCGCGGCCGACGAGGTCGACCGCTGCGGTGAGACCGGCCCAGCCGGCGCCGACGACGGCGACCTTACGCCGGTTCACGCCCACCACCTCATCCGCATGCCGTCAGCCGGCACGCGCGAGCCGTCGTCGGTGGCGCTCCTCGGCGCGCGCGGTGCGCCAGGCGATCCAGAGCTTGCGCACCGGTGTCAGCGCCACCCGATGCTCGAGCACGCGGTAGCCGTCGCGGGCGATCTCGTCCAGCAGCGTCATGTAGATCCGCGCCATGATCAGGCCGCTGCGCTGCGCATGGCGGTCATGTTCGGGCAGCTGCGCCAGGGCGCGCTCGTAGTAGCCGCGGGCGCGCTCCGTCTGTGCCTTCAACAAGGCGCGCACATGCTCCGGCGTGGACGCCTGCGCCAATTCACCGGTGTGCACGCCGTGGGCATCCAGATCCTCGGCGGGGATGTAGATGCGGCCGCGCATCGCGTCCTCGCGCACGTCGCGCACGATGTTGGTGAGCTGGAACGCCAGGCCCAGGTCGTGCGCATAGGCGCGCGTCTCCGGCCGCTCGTAGCCGAAGACCTCAGCCGACAGCAGGCCCACCACCGAGGCGGCGTGATAGCAGTAAGCGGCGAGTTCCTCGAAGGTGGCGAAGCCGCGGTGATCGAGATCCATCTCCATGCCGGCCACCAGCGCCTCGAAGTGCTCCCGCGGCAGCGCGTACCGCTCCACCGCGGGCGCCAGCGCCCGTGCCACGGGATGGCCCGGCGTGCCGGCGTAAAGCCGCTCCAGCTCGCTGCGCCACCAGTTCAGCTTCAGGCGCGCCGCGTCGGGCTCCGAGACCTCGTCGACGACGTCGTCGACCTCGCGGCAGAAGGCGTAGAGCGCGGTGATCGCACGGCGCCGCTCCTCGGGCAGGAACATGAAGCTGTAATAAAAGCTCGAGCCGCTCGCAGCGGCCTTTTGCTGACAATAGTCGTCCGGACTCAAGACACACCGCACCACGCCGGGATCGGGGGATTCTACCAGATCGGCGCGCCGTCCCCGGATGCGCGGCGAGTAGAGCCCCCGGCGGCCCGTTGTTATACTTCGCCGAGCAGGCCGCGCCGTGCGATACCCGGCCGGATAGCGCACGGCGGGCGATAACCGACTCCGATACGACGAACCCCGCCGTCGTCGGACAGCGCGTCGGCCGCATGGCCGGACGTCGCCCATCGGGGAGCATCATGCATAGCCCGATCGTCCACCAGCCGCACCACAAGCCGGAGCACGTTTACGTGCGTATGCAGCCGGTTCGTTCTCAGAGCATCCGGCGGCTCGGCTACAACGCCGATACCCAGCAGCTGGTGTTGCATTTCTACGATTCGCTGCCGGGATTGCGCACGGTATATGCACCGGTCCCGCCGGAAGTATACGAGCAGTTGCTCCAATCGGAAGCCAAGGGTCGGTTCGTGGACGAGCACATTCGCTATTCCTACGACTTTGCGCTGGTCAGGGAGGAGAACCTGGTCGACCCGGATCGGCCACAAGGCGCGGCAACGCGCTGATCGACTCGGCGCTGCGGCCGATGCTCCCCCTGGCGTTGACACCCGGTCGCCGGTTGCGTACATTGCGCCGCGCTTAGGCGCGGCGAGTGCTCGCCGACAGGCAGTCCCGTCCCCATCGTCTAGCGGTTAGGACACCGCCCTTTCACGGCGGTAACGGGGGTTCGAGTCCCCCTGGGGACACCATTCAATGGCCCTGCTCCGGTTCTCGCCGCTGATCGTCCGCTGTCCCGTTCGCGGCGCACCCCTCTTCCGCAATGCCGGGGAGCGAACGGGCACCCGCGAATCCGCTCGCGAACCGATCGACATCGCCGCGCCGCACGGCGGCGGACGTGTCCGTTGATCGAACCGGGCGACCACGCCGATACTACGGCCCGGGTGATGAGGTTGTTGCTTTCTCCGCGACAGGCCATCGCTTCCCGCCGCAGGCGGGCATCCGGGCAGCGAAGTCGACAACGAATGAGCCACACGCAAGGCCGGCAAGCGCCACGGTCGGACGCGCCATCCCCGGAACAGACGCCGGCGGTGGACAATGCCGAATCGTTCATCCCCCTGCGCCGCTCCGATGTTCTCGACCTGTGCGCCCACGAGAGCGGCGACCCCGACAGCTTTCGCGAGCTCGGGCGGTTGCTGCTCGCCCTGCTGCACAATGAGTCCCTGGATTCCCTCCGGGACCTCAAGAACGCCTACTCCGAGTTCAACCCGGACCGCGACACCATCGCGCTCGATCGCGAGGCGAACGACGCAGCACTGACCGACAAGCTGCTGGAGACGTTCGACCGGACCTTGATGGCGGCCAATTACCGCCGCCTGAGCGCCGAGGAGATGGATCACGCGCTGCAGCAGGCCGCCATCATTCCGCTCCATACCGCAGTGGCCCTGGACGACTACGAGTTCTTCGCGTTTTACTACCGGGGCGCGCAGACCAAGCGCGTGCCCATCAAGCGATTCCTGCGAACGCGGGAGGTGACGATCGAGCACCTGGAGCGCGTCGCCGTGATACTGCGCTTCAAGAATCCATCGCATTTCACCGACAAGAAGAAGCGCAAGCGGCTCGAGGAAATGGGCTTCAAGGCGGGCATGGTGTATCTCTACCTCTACAAGGACGTGCCCAAGAGCGACCTCGAGCTGCTGTTTCCCAATGTCGAGGTCTCCATGACCTGGCGCGACAAGCTGATGTTCGGCGTCCCGGCGATCGCCAGCGCCGGCCCGCTCCTGATCAAGGTGCTGCCCAGCCTGGGCTTGATCGCGGGGCTCATCCTGCTGATGACCATGGGCCCGGAGTTCGCGCGAACGGTCGACTTCGACCCCAGTCAGAGCCAGGCGCTCTATCCGATCCTGGCGGCCGCCCTGTCGACGTCTTTCGCGCTGGGCGGGTTCGCGGTCAAGCAGTATCTCAACTACAAGAACAAGAAGCTGCACTTCCAGAAACGCGTGACCGATACGTTGTTCTTCAAGAATCTGGTCACCAACCGCGGCGTGCTGTTCACCGTCAACGACAGCGCCGACGAGGCGCTCGGCAAGGAAATGGTGCTCGCCTATCACCACCTGCTCCAGGCCGATGCGGCCCTGACCGCGAACGAGCTCGACCAGCGCGTGCAGGCGTGGATCAAGGCTCACTGCGACCGCGTCGTGGATTTCAACGTACACCGGGCACTCGAGCGCCTGGCGAACTACCATCACGACGGCCGGGCCGTCGTCACGGAATCCGCGGACCGCTGGTCGGCCCTGCCCATGAATGAGGCCAAGGCCGTGCTGGCCGGCCACTGGGATGGCTTGTTCGATTACTCGGACACGGATAATGCCTCGCTTTCCGGTCAGGCTGCTGGATGATCCGACCCATGTCGTCACGCTCCGCCCTGCTCATCTCTTGCTCGGTATTCGTCGCCGCGCTCGCGGCCGGCATCTGGGCCGGTTCGGCTTGGCTTGCGCCCTCGCCCGAAGAGCGCCGGGCCGGGCTGCAACGCGAGGTGGATGGCACCATCCTGCCGCGCGACTACGCCCGTATCCCCGACACCCCCGTCCATACGGCGGACGAGCGTCCCCTGCGCGCTGCGCTCGCCGGCCGCTGGAGCCTGGTGTTCCTGGGGTTCACCAACTGCCCGGACGTGTGCCCGCTCACGTTACAAACGCTCGCCGCCACAATGGACGAGTACGACGGGGAAACACCCGCGCCGCGCGTCGCCTTCGTCTCGGTGGATCCCCGGCGCGACACGCCCGCCGATGCCCGCGCCTACGCGGCCAGCTTCAATGACGATTTCCTCGGCGCCTCCGGCGACATGTCCGCGCTGCGCAGACTGGCCGACAGCCTGCGGGTCGAGTTCGCGGTGCCGGACGCGGCCCCCGACGAGGCGTATGGGGTCGAGCACCCCTCGCAGGTGTTTCTGCTCGACCCGCGGGGCCGGCTGCGAGCGGTGTTCTCGCCGCCCTTGGCCCCGGAGCGCCTGTCCCAGGACCTGCGCACCCTGACCACCCAGCTGGAGCCCGCCACATGACACGATCCATCGGCGCGAGCCTCGCGAGCCTGTTCATCTTCGCAGCGCTACCCGCACTGGCCGCGGACCTGCGGGTTGCGGATGGGCGGACTCCGCCACCGCTGCCCGGCACGAGCATGATGGCGGGCTATTTCACGCTGACAAACGAGGGCCCAGAGCCGGTCACGGTGACCGGAGCGGCGAGCGACGACTTCGCCCGCGTGTCCATGCATCGCTCGATTGAGGAGGACGGCCAGGCGCGCATGGAGTCCATCGATGCCCTGACCGTCGAAGCCGGCGAGCGGGTGGCCTTCGAGCCGGGCGGTCTGCACCTGATGCTGTTCGAGCCGGGCGGCGACCCCGAGGTCGGCAATCGGCTGCAGGTGATGCTCAAGACCGATGCCGGGCCGGTCGCCGTCACCCTGGAAGTGGTCGAACGCAGCGAACTACAGCCGTGAGTTCCGAGCGCGCTGCTGGCGCGGCGCCCGAGGGGGCCCCCGGCGGCCTCGCCGACCGCCTGCGCTGCACCCTGCTCTGGGCCCTGCCGCAGCACGCTGTCTCGCGCCTGCTGTACGCCCTCACCCGCCTGCGTAGCCGCGCCAAGGACCCGATCGTCCGCTGGTTCATCCGCCGCTTTGGCGTCGACATGAGCGAAGCGGCCGAGCCCGATCCGCGCGCCTATCCCAGCTTCAACGATTTCTTCACCCGCGCATTGCACGCCAATGCCCGGCCGCTGGCCGGCGACGCGCATACGCTGGTCAGCCCGGTCGACGGCCGGCTCTCGGCCCACGGCACGACCGTCGACGACCGCCTGCTCCAGGCCAAGGGCATGGATTACTCGCTGACCGCCCTGCTCGGCGGCGACGTCGCGGACGCCGCGCATTTTACCGGGGGCAGCTACGCGACGCTGTATCTGGCGCCCGGCGACTATCACCGCATCCACATGCCGCTGGCGGGCCGGCTGACACACATGATCCATGTGCCGGGGCGGCTGTATTCCGTGGCGCCGTGGACCGTGGCCTTGATCGACGGCCTGTTCGCGCGCAACGAGCGCGTCTGCGCCTTCTTCGAGACCGACACCGGTCCACTCGCACTCGTGCTGGTCGGGGCCATCAATGTCGCCGCGATCGAGACCGTGTGGGAGGGCCTGGTGACGCCGCCGCGCGGGCGTCGAGTCACGCGCTGGGACTACGGCGCGGACGGGCCCCGGCTCGCTCGCGGGGACGAGGCGGGCCGCTTCAACATGGGCTCGACAGTCATCGTCCTGGCGGGGCCGGGACTGCAGTGGCACGCGGAGTCGAAGGACGCGGCCCGGGTACGCTTCGGCGAGGCGCTCGGCCGGTTCGCAAGCGGCCGCGACTAGCCTGCGCCTGGCGCGCGCCGACGAGCCATGGCCCGCCCTGGCGCGAGGACGCGCCAAGCCGCAAGGGCCGCCGCAAAGCTGGGGGACTTTCGACCCGGACGCTAGGGCCTGTTAACACTTCCCGCGATCGCCGCGGCGGGAGCCTGTGTGGCGCAAGGCAAGGCGCGCCGAG
>CAZVBX010000087.1:0-12475 GCA_964625925.1 uncultured Ectothiorhodospiraceae bacterium
AGGGCATCGGCGCGCGCCCCGGCGGGCGCGCCGCGGCGCGCCAGGCCCGGCACGACCGCGAGCGGCGATCCGGGGTCGCGATGGATCAGCACGTAACCCACCGCATCCGGATCCGCCAGCGCAGGGAGGTCGGCTACATGTTCGAGCGTGCGCTCGGGTTCGGCGCGCCGGGCGATGCGGTCCAGGACCTCTGCCCGCCCATCCTGCAACGCGCGCGCGACCTGCTCCGGACGCCGGTCGGCGAGGGTGTGGAGGACGTACTCGCCGCCGCTCGAGTCGGGGGCGAGCGCATCGGCGGCATGGCGCACGGGCATGCGCGCACCGTCGCTCCGATGCAGCCAGGCGTCGCGCACGTGCCCCGGGCTGGCCGCCTGTTCCAGCCAGTGCCGCAGGGGGCGTCCCGCGAAGGCGTCCGGGTCGGCGCCGATCCAATCCGCCATGCGGGCGCTGGCGTGCTGGATGCGGCCGCTGGAATCGGTCAGCCCGACCGCCAGTTCCACGCGCTCGTACAGGCGCGCCAGCATGCTCCGCAACCGCTCCAGCTCGGGTTGCGACTCGCGCCAACACGACTGGGCCAAGCCGTGTTCCAGCAACACCGTGACCGCCGTGGCCAAATCCTCGAGGCGGGCGATCTGTTCGGCCGAGATATCCGGCCGCGGGCGGGTGTCGAGCACGTCGAGGGTGCCGGGGATGGTGCCGTCCGGGGCGATCAGCGGCGCCCCGCAGTAGAAACGCAAGCCGGGGCTGTGGACTACCAGCTCATTGTTGTCGAAGCGCACGTCCGCCCGGGCGTCGGGCACGTACAGCACCGCGCGCTGGTGCAGCACGTGGGGGCAGAAGGCGATGTCGCGCGAGGTCTGGCGAAAGTCCAGGCCCTGGCATGCCTTGAACCACTGCCGTTCGCGATCAACCAGGCTGACCAGGCCGATGGGCGCATCGAACAGGGCGCGCGCCACCCGGACAATCGCCTCGAACGCCTCCTCGGGCGGCGTATCGAGGATGGCGTACCGCTCCAGCGTGGCGAGGCGCTCGGCCTCCTCCGGCGGCGGGGGCGCGGATCGCATGGCCTCCTCCCTGGCACGCGAGGCGCAATCGGGTACCGCTCGACCCGCCCGGCACCAATCCCTGGCGGGGGCGGGACATCGCGCTGCCGCAGCCCGCACGGGCGGCAGCGCATGGCGGCGATGGGGTCTTTTCCCCTGGGTATAGCGGGTGGCGTCGCGCTTCGCCCGTCCAGGCAACCCGGCGCCCGCTGCGCGCGCCGCAGCCGTTACGACGCAGGTTCGTCGGACAGGCTCCTACGGGCGGTCAGCGTCATCAGGCCCCAGAACCAGTCCAGGCGGTAACGGTCGAGGCGCTCGACCTCGAGCCCGCTGGCTTGGGCCAAACGCCGCAGGTGGCGGCTGCACAGGGTGCGGCAATGACCCGGGTCGGTGCCGCGCAGATACCAGTCGAGCGCCCGCATGGTGACGTAGTCGCGGCACCAGTCGGTGAGCACCAGGCGCCCGCCCGGGACCAGCACGCGGGTGATCTCGCCCAGAGCACGCTGCGGCTGGCGGATGTAATGCAGCACGCTCGATGAGATGACCACATCGAAGCTGCCATCCTGAAACGGCAAGGCCTCGGCCGGTGCCGTCATCAGCTCGACATCGTCCGGCAGCCGCTGCTGCGCGACCGCTAGCATCTCGCCCACCAGATCGACGCCGCTGAGCTGCGCATCGGGCGTCTGCCGCGTCAGCTCGGCCAGCAACACGCCCGTGCCGCAGCCGACATCGAGCACGCGCTCACCAGCGCGCACGTCAGCGCGCTGCAGCGTGGTGCGTACGCTCGACTCGATATACCGCGCCCAGCGGGCGTCATAGCGACCGGCCAGGCTGCGATACTCGGCGGCGACGGGGTGATCGGTAGCCGGCGGTTTGGGCATGAGGCGAAACCCTAGGTGCTCACGGCGCGCACGTAAAGCGCGCCCGCGGGCAGCCGATGCCGCGAATGCCGCTGCTCAGAACAGGCGTTCCAGCCGCGCCGGCAGCCGCTCGAGGCGGGTCAGCGAGACCAAGTGCGCGTGGATCCAACCGAGAAAACCCTTGGCGTGAAGCTCGCTCACGCGCTTCTGGTCGAGCTGATCGAGGGCCCGCTCGTTGACGACCCGGAAGTCCTCCAGCACGTAATCGCGTCCCGCGCTGTCCTGCATGCGGATGTCGCGGCTGATCAGCAGGCCCAGCTCGTTGAGGCGCTGCACGAACGCCTGCGTACGCTCGGTATCGGCCTGGTACTGCTGCAGGAACTCGATCGTGGTTTCGAGATACTCGGTTTGCCCGCCTTGATCGTCGAATAGCGGCTGCCCGGTCTCGCGCGAGAAGCCGCGATAATTCTCGTCGATGCCGACCACCATTCCACTCGACTCGTCGCCGCTGGCGCGGGCCAGGATGAACGGATAGCGCCGCACGAAGGCCGGCAAATACGTGCCCGGCAGCCATTCGCCCTCGGCCCCGATGAACGGGTTGTGGCCGTCGCGCAGACCCAGCAACGCGACCGGCGCCGCATTCGCGTCGTCCCCGACGAACAACACCGGGTAATCGGCCGCGGCCTGGTAGAACTCCGTGGCGACCAGGGGCACGTAGTGCGTATGCGCCGCAAAACCGCAGTCGCGGCTACCGACCTGGATCCGCAGGTCGCCGTGGCGTTCGCCGTTGAGCACGGCGACCGCGTCGTAGAACAGCATCGAGGCCATGGGCACTCCGGAGCGTCGCTATGGCCGGCCCCGCCGGCCTGCAAAGCCGCACATCATGCCATGCGCACGCCCGCGCGACGAATGGCGCGCTCATGTTTGCGGCTGGTCCCCGGCCTCCCATGGATGCGCGAGGGCCGCCCGCAACGGCGGCTCAGGCGCTCATCGCGCGCGCCAGCAGCTCGAACGAGCGCAGGGCCGCCCGATGATCGTAGATGAGCGTGCTGGCCATGATCTCGTCGGCACCGGTCGCCTGGACGAATTCGGTCACGCGCTCGCGCACCGTCTGCTCCGCGCCGACGGCCGAGCAGCGCAGCGCATCGGCCACGCCCGCCTTCTCCGCCGGCGTCCAGATGGCCTCCATGTCCTCGACCGGCGACGGCAGCAGCCCGGGGCGGCCGCGCAGCACGGTACAGAACTGTTGTTGCGCCGAGGTGAACAGGTACGCGGCCTGCGCGTCGCTCTCGGCCGCGACCACGTTCATGCCGAGCATCACGTAGGGCTGTTGCAGATACTGTGAGGGCTCAAAACGGCTGCGATAGAGCTCGAGCGCCTCGGTGAGCTGACCCGGCGCGAAATGGGAGGCGAACGCGTAGGGCAGCCCCAGGTGCGCGGCGAGCTGCGCGCTCGATACACTCGACCCGAGGATCCACACGGGCACCTCCAGCCCGGCGCCGGGGACTGCGCGCACCGCCTGGCCGGGCGCCGCCGGAGCGAAATAGCCCAGCAGCTCGGCCACGTCCCGCGGGAACTGGTCCGGCCCGCCGGAGCGGTCGCGGCGCAGGGCGCGCACGGTCTGGGGGTCGGTCCCCGGCGCGCGGCCCAATCCCAAATCGATCCGCCCCGGATAGAGCGACGCCAGCGTGCCGAACTGCTCGGCGACGACCAGCGGCGTATGGTTCGGCAGCATGACGCCGCCCGAGCCCACGCGCATCGCCTCGGTGCTGCCGGCGACATGGCCGATGAGCACCGCGGTGGCAGCGCTGCCGATACCCACCATGTTGTGGTGCTCGGCCAGCCAGTAGCGGGTGTAGCCCCACGCCTCGACATGGCGCGCGAGATCGCGCGTATGGGCGAACGCCTGGGCGGCGTCGCCACCCTCGCGGATGGGCGCGAGATCGAGCACGGAAAGCGCAACCATTGGACCGTTATCCCCTTCGAACCGAGTTCCCTGAGGCACGCGCCCGGGCGAGCGCCGACGCCAACCCAATCCGTGGTGACGCGGGCCGGGTCGCACAAGCCTTCGGTCGCACTTCGCATCCGGAACGTGCGTGCCCGCGCCTCGCGCGTGACAGACGAAGACCGAAGGCGCCGCGGAAGACGCGCGGAGCGCGGCAATGGGCGCGTCAGAAGCGCGCAGCGAGGCGCAGACCGAGCGCCGACTGCGTGAACGCCTCGACGCGTTCGTCGCTACCGCCGAAATCCGCGCTGCGCAAATCGGCGGCGGCAAGGACACTAACATAGGGCTCGATCTGCACCGGGGTATCGCGGTGGGTGAAGCGGACCGCCAGCTCGCCGCCCAGACCACCGAAGGCGTCGAATTCACCCGATTCGCCCGAGGGCCATTCGATCTCGTGGCGCCCACCCACCGGAACCCGCACCTCGAACGCGGTCAGCGCGCGCCAGCCACCGCGCAGAAGGCCCGCCCTCGCCACACCGACGGGCAGGTACACCATGGTGCTCGTTTCTTCACCGTCCTCGTCCAGCTCGGCGTGCAGGTACTGGGCGCCAGCACCGCCGTACAGCCGCATCCGGTCGGGCAGGGGCACTCCCCAGGTGAACTTCGCGCCCCCGTAGCTGACGGGGTCGGAGGCACTATGACCGCCGAGCTCGCTCTCCAAGCCCCCGGCGAGAAGTTGCGCCTCGGCGCGGAACGCCGGGTAGCGCTGGTAGCTCACCTGCGCACCCGCGAGATCCCCCGTGGCCGACAACTCGGCATCGCCAATGGCGTACGAATGCTCCAGCGCCATGGCCTCGACACCAGCGGTCCAGCCATCGCCCACCGGGTCGGCTGCGGCCGCGGCGCTGCACGCCAGGGCCGCACCCATGGCTGCGCCACGAGCGATTGGGTAGCGGGCGAGGCGGCGCATGGCGCTTCTCCGGAGCGTTGTCATGACGCGAGATGGATTCTACGGTAGCCGCGCGGACCGGCATAGCGACATGCCGTGGGGCGGGGCGTGTGGACGTGAATCGCGCCTAACAGGATGTTGAAAATGCGCAATCCATTCTTAACGCGCCGGGTCCGGCGCATGTCCGGACCCGGCTACGCGAATCAGGCACTTACAGTGCCCGATTCGCGGCGGGACATCCCTGTCCCGCATTGAGACGATCACCGTCGGCGAGAACCGGCTCGGGCGGGGCGTGTCCTCGTTCAAGGTGATCCCGGGCCGGCCGGACGAATGCGTCGGCTGGAAGAGCGTCGATATCGGCGACAGGACCGAGACCTACCTGTTCTGCTTCGATCTCGACGGCAACGTTGCAGGACGACACCTATATCGGTGCCTACAAGTGCGAGGGTGTCGAGAACGCGGGGACGGGCCGCCCCCGCAAGCGACACGGATCACGAGCCCGCCTGGGCGTTCGCCTGCTGGGCGTCGTCGCCGGACGATTGCCCCGCCAGCAGCGTCTGGGGATTCGTATCGGCGAGATTGGCCAGGCGCGACGCCGCCACCTCGTAGCGCCACGGCTGGTCGCTACGGTGCAGGTGGACGGCGTCACCGTCCGTGCGATAGTAGCGGAACCGAATCTCCTCGCCGCCCTCGGTGGTCAGCGTGTACGCGAGCGCGGACTCGCCGTCGGGCGGCTCGGCCTTGGCGGCGCCCTCGATCTGTGGCCGGGCCAGTCGACCGAGCAACTGGGACACCTCGTTCGCGCTCGCGTCCTTCGCTGCGTCCCCGTTCACGAGCTGCCACTGGTCCTGCTTCTCGCCGCGCCGCAGGCTGAACTCGGGCATCTTGGCCTGGCGGATCTGCTGGCGCTCGACCGCGGGGACGGATGGATCGAGCCAGTCA
The DNA here is from genome assembly GCA_964625925.1 of uncultured Ectothiorhodospiraceae bacterium. Lineage (GTDB taxonomy): Bacteria > Pseudomonadota > Gammaproteobacteria > XJ16 > Halofilaceae > Halofilum. Next base: position 5,740 of record CAZVBX010000087.1, read on the forward strand.
CCTGCCTGCGCCGGCGTCTGCCACAGCGCGAAGCTGACCTCGCGGATCGTGTCCTGCCCCTGCGCGCGGGCATAGACGCGACCGGTCCCGGCCGACTCGCCGAAGAACACGGTGGCGACGGTCTCGCCGCCGGAGACCAGCTCCACGCGCCGCTCGTAGTCCTCGCGGGCCACGCCGAAGCGCTCGCGCGCCGACTCGGAGCGGGCGATCGGCACGCCGGTCTCCATGGAGCCGAGCTGGCTCAAGACGCGATCGATACGCGCCGGGTCGGCGGAAAAGCCGTCCGCGGCCGGCAGTTGCCAGGTATCCTCCCCGGCGCGGGTCAGCTCGACTGAGCTATCCGGCCCGGCGGCGATGCGCATGCTGTCGATCTCGGAACGCTCGAACTGAGCCATGGGCGCCGTGCTCGCGGCCTGGCTACGGCCGCCGCTGACGTGGAGCACCGCGGCGAGCACCAGCTGGACCGCGGACACGCCCGCCAGGATCGGGACCGCGCGTTTCATCACTCCTCCTCCTTGCTCAGGATGCGTTCATACCAGCGCCGCCGGCGCGAGGCCACGCCGCGCTGGACGAAGAAGATCAGCCCGAGTCCGGCCGCCGCGAGGCCGTAGTTGGCGACCTCGAGCGTCACCTGGGTGCCCTCGGACACGGGGCGCAGCAGCCGCGAGGACTGACCACCGCCGCGCATGGCCAGCAGCGCCGGATCCTGCAGGGACCAGTCGGCGACGTTCTGCGCCAGTTGCAGCGGGGCCGAGTAGTCGGTGCCCGTGCTCTGGCGCACGATCTGCAGCGCCGTATCGGACGCGAATGCAGGCGAGCCGAACACGACCAGCCGGGCATTCGACGGCGAATGCTCGATGACCGAGGTGACCGTCGGCTTCGGCTCTTCCTGCTGGCCCTGGTCGCCCTGCTCGCCTTGGCGCTGGCGCAGCTGCTCCCGCATGCGGTCCTGCACGTTCTCCGGCATGTTCTGGAAGCGGTCGGGTAGCTCCACCTCCCCCGAGCTGCCGGAGGACTGCTCCTGCTCGCCCGCCAGCGGCGACTCGCGACCCTTGAACGCCGAGGTGAAACGGCCCTCGAGCATGGCCGCGAGCGTCTGGCGACCGCGCTCCTCCGGCTGCGGAAATCCGAGCTGCGGATACTTCTGGTAGTCCGGCGCGACCTGCTGGCCGTCGGCGGTCCAGGCACGCGCCGAGGTCTGCAGCAGCGGCGTGACCTCCAGCTCGCCGGCCTTTTTCTCGTCCACGCTCACCGGCGAGCTCCAGGCCATAGTTACCTGGCGCAGATCGCCGAACATGGGCACGTCGCCCAGCCCCTCGCCGCGCACATCGATGAAATACGGGTAGTCCATGGACTGGTAGCGGACGCCGCCGCCGGCGGTGCGCTTGGGCAGGGCCAGCGTGCCACTCTGCGGATCGAGCACCAGCGACGAACCGACATTGACGCCGTAGTTGGCCAGCCAGGACTCGAGCCCGGTCTTCTCGCTGCTGATCTGGATGCCCTGGCCGCGTTGGACCGAGACCTGCGTCGGCGAGCCGGCGATCATCACCGTGCCGCCGCGCATCAGGAACTGGTCGATGCCGAAGCGCTGCTTCTCCGACAGCGTGCGCGGCGCCAGCACCATCAGCATGTCCGCACCGGACGGCACGCGCCCGTTCGACAGGTCGGTGCGCGTGACGCTGGCGTTGTCGCTCAGCACGTCCATCAGCTCGCTGAACTGGGGCCCGGAGCTGCCGCGCGGCTGACGGCGGCGCGGCCCCTGGGACTGCGACTGCGGCTGATACAAGGCCACCGTCTTGAGGAAGCCGCCGCCGAACTTCTGCAGTCCCTCCTCGATGGCGCTGCGCAGATCCTCGGCCGCGAGACTCTCGGGCAGCTGCACCGGCACGGTCCGCCCGTCCTGCTCCAGCAGGACATGGAAGTAGAAGCGCTGGTCGCTCATCAGCGAGGCGCGCATCGGCTGGATACCGTGCTCGGAGCGCAGTTGCTCGGCCAGGCCGCCGCCGTCGGCCATCGGGTCGCGGACCTGTACGTCGAGCTTGTCCGGCGCCTGGCTTTGTATCTCCTCGACCATCGATTGCAGCTCGCCGCGCAGCTGCTCGAGCTCCTTCGGCAAGCGCTCGGCCTGGGAGACGTACGCATTGAGCGTGACCGGCTCATCCAGCGAGGCGAGCACGTTACCGCCGCTGCGGTACTGGTACGCGAGCTTGCGGATCGAGCGCGTCAGCTCGTATTCCGGATTGTGCAGCGAGACCGAGACATCGGAGCCGGTGCTGCGCTGGACCTCGACCAGATCCTGGAAGTCGAGCACGATGCGCTCGCTGCCGTACTGCACCATCACGTGGAAGTAGGAGCTGACCACGGAGGACTCGTAGCGGCTGGCGGTGCGCATCGAGACCGGCTCGATGCCGTGTTGCTCGCGCGCCCGCTGGGCCGCTTCGGCATCCTGCTGCGGATCGATCAGCTCCACGCGCGTGCTCTCGCCGCCGGCGATGTCGTACTCGCGCAGCAGATCGCGCATCTGCGGCACCAGCGGCTTGAGGAACGGGTGCGTGTTGCTGGAGAAGTAGCCGCGGATGATGATCGGCTCTTGCAGGCTCGTCAGCCGCGTCTGCGTCGCCTGCGACAGCGAGTAGCGGTTCTCGGCCGTGATGTCGGCGCGCGCGGCCGTGATCGGCTGCAGCCACACGTTGGCGACCAGGAAGTTGATCGCCACCAGCGCCACCGCGGTGCGCCAGGCCGCATGCCGGCGGGCGCCGGCGTGCTCGCCGCCCCAGCGCAGCTTCTCCAGGCTATAGACGTTCAGTGCCAGGAACAGCGCGACCAGGCTGACGTAGTAATACACGTCGCGCACGTCGAGCACGCCGCGGGTGATCTCGTCGAAGCGCGAGCCGGTGCCGAGCCACTGCATGGCCCCAGCCAGCGGTGCCGGCGCCAGCGCGGTCAGCCACTCGGTACCGATCAGATAGAACGCGCCGCCGATGAGCGCCGTCACCATCAGGCTGACGATCTGATTGTCGGTGCGGGCGGATACGAACAGGCCGATTGCAACGTAGGCGGCCGCCAGGAACAGGGCGGCGACGTAGCCGCCGACCACCGGCCCCCAATCGAGCGGCCCGAGATAGTCGACCGTTAGCGGCAACGGGAAGGTCAGCAGCAGCGCCAGTGCCACCAGGCTGAGCGCCGCCAGGAACTTGCCGCCGACCAGCGCCACCGGCGACACCGGCGCGGTGAACAGCACCTCGAGCGTGCCCGCCCGGCGCTCCTCGCTCCAGCTACGCATGGTGAGCGCGGCCACCAGGGCGATCAGCAGCAGCGGCATCCACTGGAACAGCGGACGCACGTCGGCGATGTTGCGGGCGAAGAAGGTCTCCACCCAGAAGAACACGAACAGCGTCACCGCCAGGAAGACGCCGATGAAGAGATAGGCCACCGGCGAGGCGAAGTAGGCACCCGCCTCGCGCCGATAGACTCGCAGCAACTCGCGCATGGTTCCTCCCTCCGTCGGTCCTTGTCAGGCGGCGGCCGCGTTGACCTCGGTGTACACAGCGTCGAGATCGCGCGACTCGGGCTCGAGTGCGTACAGGGCGTAACCGGCCTCGTGGGCACGCCGCGCCACGGCCGGCGCCAGGCTCGCGGCGTCGTCCTCGGCGACGACGGCGTAGCGATGGCGCCCCGCGCTGGCGCCCAAGGCCTCGACGCTGGCCACCCCGGGCACGGCGACGAAGGTCTCGCTCGCCTGCGCCGGCTCGGCGTCGGTGGTCAGCAACAGGCGATAGGAGCCGCCGAGCTCGTCGAGGCGCGCATCCAGCGCCAGGTGGCCCTCGCGCAGCATCAGCACGCGGTCGCAGACCGCCTGCACCTCCTGCAGGATGTGGGTCGAGACGAGTACCGCCGCACTCTCGGCCAGCGAGCGCACCAGGGCGCGCATCTCGTGGATCTGCGAGGGGTCGAGGCCGTTGGTGGGCTCGTCGAGGATGATGACCTCGGGCTCGTGCAGGATGGCCTGGGCCACGCCGACGCGCTGGCGATAACCGCGCGACAGCGTGGCCACGGTGTCGAGCGCCTTCTCCTGCAGCGCCGTGCGCTCGACCGCGCGGCGTACCGCCTGGGCGCGGCGCTCGTCCGGCACACCGTGGAGCACCGCCTGGTAGTCGAGATAATCGACCACCGTCATGTCGGGGTAGACGGGACAGTTCTCCGGCAGGTAGCCGATGCCGCGCTGGATCCGGCGGCGCTCGGTGGCCATGTTGCGCCCGCCGATCGTGATGCGCCCGGCGGTCGGCTCGAGCGAGCCGGTGAGCATCTTCATGATGGTGCTCTTGCCGGCGCCGTTGTGACCGAGCAGGCCCACGACCTGCCCGGCCTCGATGTGAAAGGAGACGTCCGAGACGGCGACCAGATCGCCGTAGCTACGGGCTAATCCGTCGACTTCGATCATGGCTGCTCCCCATCGCGTACGCGCGCGCCGGTTCGCAGCAAGAACGGATGTCGGCGCGCGCCGAACGGTACGGATTCGATGCGGAGCGCACGGTAGGAATGCAGCTGCCGCTAGGTCAACGCACCCATGATGAACGTCCGATTACAGTCGGTTCATGGAGGGCGCGAGCGGCCCGGCGGCGCGCCACCGGGCCGCCCTGGCCTCAGGTTGGCGTGTGGGCGTCGCCGGGCAGCAGACCCTCGGACTTGAGCTCGTCCCAGAGATCGGCCGGAACGGAGGCATTCATCAGCTCGAGGTTCTGCCGCACACGGTCCGCATGCTTGGCGCCCGGTATGATCGCGGCGACCGCCGGGTGCGCGCTGGAGAACTGCATGGCCGCGGCGCGCAGGTCGACGCCGTGGCGCTCGCAGATCGCGGCCATGCGGTCGCGGCGCTGAATGCGCTCGGCGTCCGCCTCGACGTAGTCGTAGTGCTGGCCGCCAGCGAGCAGGCCCGAAGCGAAGGGCGAGCCCACGACCACACGCACCCCGCGCTCGAGACAGGCGGGAAACAGCTCGTCGGCGCCCGTGAGGTCGAGCAGGTGATATTGCGTCGCCAGCAGGAACAGGTCCGGATCGGACTCGCGCAGCGCCCGCAGGCAGGGCTCGACGCGATTGACGCCCAGACCCCAGCCGCGGATCACGCCCTCGTCGCGCAGTTGCGACAACGCCCGCGCCGCGCCGGCCATGGCGGTCTCGAAGTGCTCGCTCCACTCGGGTCCTAGCGCGTCCTCGGCCAGATCGTGGATGAACACGTAATCGATGCGGCCGACCCCGAGGCGCTGGAGGCTGTCCTCCAGGGCGCGCTTGGCGCCATCGCCGGAATAGTCCAGGCGGCGCCGGAACCAGAGGCCATGCACGAACGGCGGCATGGCCTCGGGGCCGCCGGGCGCCGGCTCGAGCACGCGCCCGACCTTGGTCGACAGTACGTACTCGTCGCGCGGCTTGGTGGCCAGGAACGACCCGAAGCGTTGCTCCGACAGCCCCGCGCCGTAATGCGGCGCCGTATCGAAATAGCGCACGCCACCGTCCCAGGCCGCCTCGAGCGTCTGGTAGGCCGTGGGGTTGTCCGTGCGCGCGAACATGTCGCCGAGCGGCGCGCCGCCGAAGCCGAGCGGGCCGGGGATAACGGACTGCGGGTCTACCATAGAGCAAGCGCCTCCTGCGCGTTGTGGGTTGTCCGGACGTTCGACTGCCGGCGCGCCGCCGCGGTTCGCCGAGATCGCCCGTATCGCTGGGAAAAGACCGCTACGGCACTGGGAGCTGCGGATTGCGCACCCGGTCGCCGGATCCGACAGCCTCCTAGGAGCGTACCCGAGGAACCCGGCGCCTACGGCGCGCGCCGCACATACCACCGTGCCCTGTGGCTGCAGCGCGGACGCATGCGTAGCTTACTTATGCAGTATCGTTTCCGGCGTCGACGCGGATATCAAAGTGCAACACCTCCTCACGGGTTCCGAGCTTGGTGTACAGGGCAATGGCGGGTTCGTCTTCGACACCGGTATCAGACTGAACGAACATCACATAGGCGCCGCGATCTCTTGCTACCGTTTTCAATCGTTCAACTAAAGCTGTCGCTATTCCCCGTCGCCGGTTTTGAGACGAGATAGCCAGGTCGTATATATAGATCTCACTGCGCTCTTGCTCGAATTTTCGTAGCTCATAGGCTGCCATGCCACCGATGACCTCGTCATCTTCCAACGCTACGATCGCAATGAAAGAATCACCACCCAGCAGACGCCGCAGATAATCCGCACTGGGGCGGCTCTCGACATAGGTCGCCGCATCATCAAAAACCTCTCCGAACGTCCTCAGCAAGGCATTCATCTGGTCAACGTCGTCTGATGAGAGGTGGCGAATTTCGATCGGCATGAACAATTCCTAAACTGCGTAGCGCGTGGCGCAGGGCCGTACGCGTGAGTTCGGCCGCCTTGCGGTCACCAAGCGGCCAGCCCAGCACCCGAGGGGAGTAGCCGGCGAGGACAACGGCCAGGTAGCCAACCGGACCAAGCCCGGACTCGGGTTAGGGTCGGTGGGTATCCCCGGGCGGTTCACCGATGGGGCGCACGTCCGGCGATAGCGACGTTCTCGGACGGACGGATACCGAAACGCTCCCTGTACTGCTGCGGCGGTGAACCCACGTAGCGCTTGAACAGTCGCCGAAAGAAAGCCAGATCGTCATAGCCGACGGCACGGCTTACGTGCTGGATCGTCTGCTGCTCGTTCTCCAGCAGATGGCGGGCGGCATTGATCCGCA
>CAZVBX010000088.1:0-12309 GCA_964625925.1 uncultured Ectothiorhodospiraceae bacterium
GCTGCAGCTCGTCCATCAGGCCGACGAACAGCGGATCGAGGTGACCGATGGTGGGTCGGCCCAGAGCCTCGAGCTGGCGCGCCGGCACGTCCGAGGGGCCCGGCCCCATCAGGGTACGGGGCGGCGGACAGAAAGATTGGGTTGTCATGGCCGTGATCTCAGCAGGTTTCGAAAAATGCGGAACGCGCCAGTATAGAGGCGCCGCTGGCGCCATCCAAGCGACCGGCCCACCGATCCCCTTGGCGGGGACGCCTCAGCCGCCGGCGAGGGCCAGCAGCAGGATCCCCAGCGCGATCCGGTAGAGCACGAACGGGGTCATGCCCACGCGCTCGATGAAGCGCAGAAAATAGTGGATGCACAGCCATGCGCTGACGGCCGCCAGCACGGTCGCGGCGATGAGCGTGCCCCAGGCGACGGGCTCCGCCGCCGCCAGCAGCTCGCCGGTCTGGTAGAGGCCGCTGATCGCGATCACGGGGATCGCCAGCAGGAAGGCGAAGCGGGCGGCCGCGCGCCGGTCGAGGCCGATCGCCAGCCCCGCCGTGATCGTGATGCCCGAACGCGAGGTGCCGGGGATCAGCGCCAGCACCTGCGCCAGGCCGACGGCGAGCGCGCCACGCCAGCCCAGCGTGTCCTCGGCGCGCAGGCGCGGTCCGAGGCGATCGGCCAGCCACAGCACGACGCCGAAGCCGATGCTGGCCCAGGCGATGACCGTGGGCGTACGCAGCACGGTCTCGACCACATCGGCGAGCAGGAAGCCGACGACGCAGACCGGGAGGGTCGCCAGCACGATCAGCCAGGCCAGGCGCCCGTCGGTGCCCGCCGGGCGGCCGCCCAACGGCGCGAGCCCACCGCGGATCAGCCGCGCGACCTCGAGGCGGAAGTAGCCGATCACGGCCGCCAGCGAACCGACATGGACCGCGACGTCGAACGCCAGACCCTGGTCGCTCCAGCCGGTGACGACGGGAACGAGGATGAGGTGCGCCGAACTCGAGATCGGCAGGAACTCCGTCAGTCCCTGCACGATCGCCAACGCGACCACTTGTAGCCACTCCATCCGGAGCTCCTGCGATGCGCCGCCGGGGCCCCGGGGCGGGCGCGATTCTAGCAGGCGAGAAGCAACGCGCCCGGCAAGGAATCGCATTGCAGCGCTGAGATTGGCCTTGAACCCGGTTGGGTCCATCCCCCCGGTGCGTCGGTGCGGCGATGACAGCGCCTGCTCTGGAGAGCGGATCCCTGCTACATTGGCCGGATGAATTCCCATGCCATCACCACGACGGGCGTCTCGCTGCCGTGGGAGCGCATCGACACCGTGCTGCTCGATATGGACGGCACGCTGATCGACCTGCACTTCGACAACCACTTCTTCATGGAGCACCTGCCGAAGCGCTGGGGCGAGGCGCAGGGGCTCGCGCTCACCGAGGCGCAGGCGGAGCTGCACCGCCGCGCCGCACGCGTGGTCGGGACGCTGGACTGGTACTGCCTCGATTTCTGGGCGCGCGAGCTGGAAGTGGATATCCTCGCGCTCAAGGAGGAGATCGGAGAGCTCGTGAACTGGCGCCCGCATGCACCGGCCTTCCTGCAGGCACTCGCCATCGGTGGCAAGCGGCGCGTGCTGGCGACCAATGCCCACCCCGGCAGCATCGGCTTCAAGTTCGAGCGTGTGGCCCTGGGCGATCGCTTCGAGGCGCGCTACAGCGCCCATGAGCTCGGCGCGCCCAAGGAGCATGCCGCGTTCTGGGATCGGCTACAGGCGCAAGAGGGCTTCGATCCGCAACGCACGCTGCTGGTCGACGATAACGCCGATGTTCTGGCCTCGGCGCGCGACTGGGGCATCGGCGAACTGCTCGGCATCCAGCATCCCGACAGCCGCCGTCCGCCCAACGACCTGCACGGCTTCACCGCGGTCCACGACTTCGATGCCGTGGAGCCGCCCCCGCTAGTCCAGCCGCGGCAACGAACCACGGATGAACACGGATCACCTTGAGGCGCAGTCCGCCTACGTGAACGCCCGCCTAGTGTCCTGTCTCGTAAGTTCTTTGAATTTTTCTCGTCGAGGGATTGCGGCGCCTGGCAAGGCGCGCCGACGAGCCATAGCGCGCCCTATGGTGAGGAGGCGCAACGCCGCCAGGCGCCGCAAGACCCGGCGAGAAATCAAACGAACTTGCGAGACAGGACACTAGGGCCTGTTGTAAAGCTCGGCCGCCTTTGCGGGGGGCTGGCGGCGCTGGCCTCCTGGGAAATAGTGCAATGCCGCACCCCTCCAACCGAGGGTGGTCACACTACGTCCATCCGTGTTGATCCGTGTTCATCCGTGGTTCTCACTACAGTTGCCCGCTTTGGCGCAGGACGAAATCGCCGTTGTCGTTGCGGCGGGCGAGCATGGAGAGGGTGTCGGCGATGTGGCTGGGGGCCTCGCGGGTGGGATTCATGGTGAGCTCGATCTCGTAGCGGCCGTCGGCGAACAGGCGCACGACGCCTTCCGCGACGACGTCGCCGCCGCTGGATTCAAGCTCGATCTCGTGCGCGTCGCCGTCCACCGGTCGGATCTGGCCGCGCACCGTGCCGAGCGCGATGCTCAAGGGCTGGACCACGCTCGCGCCGTTCCACTGGAACTGGCCGCTCACGCGATGTACCCGGCCATCGCGCACCGCTGCGTGCTGAATGCGCCCGAGCACATCGCCCTCGAGGGCGAGCGCCGGCGCCTGCGCGAGCTGCAACAGTGCCTCGGCCGGGCCGCGGATGGTCGCCTGGCGAGCCACCAGGGCGCCGTCGGCCTGGCGGGCGAAACGCCCGTCCACCCGCGCGCCGGCCACCGTGAATTGGGCGTCCGCCGCCAGTTCACCGGTCAGCAGGGGCCACAAGCGCGTATCCCATTGCAGATCGGTCAGGGGCCGCGGGCCACCGAAATCGGCGCGCTGCGCCGTCCCGGACCAGACCGTACCGTCGACGCCCGCCGCCGCGACCTCGGTATCGGCCAACGTGAGCGCCCGCGCCGCGGGCACGGTAGCCAGGAGGGCGGCCAGGTACGCCGCCACCCCGATTGCGATCAGCGCCAGCACGCCACGCCGCGTCATCGTTGCGGTCCCAGGGTGAGCTGGGCGCCCACCTGCCCTTGCTCCTCGCGCTGAATGCGCGCCTGGGTGACTTCCAGGCCGTGGCGGGTGCGCAGCTCGCCCAGCAGACGTACCAGCGGATCGAACGGCACTTGTTCGAACTCCAGGCGCGCCGCGCCGTTGTCCCCGGCCGGGCTGAGCCGGCTGGGGGACGGCAGCCCCGCATCGGCGAGTGCGGCCTCGACCACGACGTAGGGCGGGCGGTCGCGGCCCTCCTGGTTGCCGCCAGCCGCGCCCTGAGCCCGCAGCGTTTCGACCTCCGCGGCGGTCTTCTGCATCCACTCGAGCTGGCTCTCGAGGGCGGCGACGCTGCGCTGGCGCTGGTCGTACGCCTGCACGGCCGGCTCGATCAGCAGCAGGAACAGCAGGATCGCGAGCGTAACACTGCCGCCGACGAGCACGATCATGCGCTCGCGCGGGGCCAGATTCATGAACCAGGTCTTGATCGCCATGGCGTCCCCGCTAGTCCCCTGCCGCCGCCAGCCGGATGCGGCCGGCGACCTGCTCGCCGCTGCTGTCGGCCGCGGCGATCTCCGCGTTCATGCCGGCCCCCTGCAACTCGCGCTGGACCGCATCGAGCACTTGCAACCCCTCGGCGTCGAGCTCGATCTCGAGCACGCCGTCGCGCCAGCTCAGCCCGGTGAGCCGGGCGCCGTCCTGACCGCTGACGATAGCGCCCGCCTGCGCCATGCGCTCGGCGAAGCCCGACTGCCCGCCGCCGCGCAGACGTTGCACGCGGTTCTCCATCTGCGCGCGCGGATTCACCACGCGCTGGACGTCGGGAAAGGCGTCGCGGAAGACGTGCTCGATCTCGGCGCGCAGCGCATCCTCGCGTTGTCCCAGGGCCCAGTGGGCCATGAAGGCTTCGGCCGCGACGACGGCGACCAGCGCAGCCGCCAGCGCGGCGGGCACGCGCCAGCGCCGCAGCGACTGACCCGTGCGCTCGGCGCGGCTGTAGTCGCCTTGCAGCAGTTCGAGGGCGCTCTCGGCGGCATCGGCGGCGAAAGCCGTCAGCGCCTCACGGTGGTCGACCGCGCTGGGGCTGGCGGCGAGCGCGTCGCCGAACGCCGACGACCAGTCGGGTTGGTTCTGCCCCGCGCCCACGCGATGGCGCTGGAGCCGATCGGGCTGCTCGAGCGTGCTTGCGATCACGCCGAGCAGCTCCGGCTCGCAGGCGAACCCGGCCTCGGGGCCCGTCCGGACGCTGATCTGCTGCGGTTCCTCGAGCAGCGTCCAGGCCCCGGCATCCGGCCGCTGCAACGCCAGCGGCTCGGGCACGACCGAGTGGGGCTCGATGCCGACCGCGCGGCAGGCGGCAAGATGGGCATCGAGGCGCTCGCGGGCGATGACGGCGACCTGCCACACGCCTTCGGCAATGCCCTCGCCGAGCGCGAACTGCAATTCTTCGACCTCCGCGACCAGCCGGTCCTCCAGCACCCACGGAATTGCCGCCCGGGCCTTTGCCCGGCTCTTCGCGGGGACCTGGGCCGTGGTCAGCAGGACCTCGCTACCGGGGACCAGAACGATTACTCGCCGGCCGGCGGCCGCCGGTGCGGCCTCGGCCAGGGAGCCGTGCGCCGGTGCGATATCGGCCGCGCACCAGGCGCAGCCCTCGCCGTCGGGCGGAGCGATGCGGATGAGTAACGGCGCAGCCATCAGTGCGGTGTCCGCGCCCGGCGCAATACGCGCAGGCGCCCATCGTCCTCGCGCTGCAGCCAGGTATACAGGGTGTAGCTCATGGGTCCGTACTCCACGTCCACGCGACTGCGGAAGTAATCCGAGCGTACCGCGATTCCCTCGACCGAGGCACCGCTGGTCTCGACCAGGGGATGGCGCAGGAAATCGCCCAGCTCATCGAATGTCGCCTCGGTCAGTTTCTTTGCGGCGGCTTCATCGGCCGACGGTACGATGGCGCGCATCACCTCGGGGCTGGCCGTGCTCACATTGATCGGTGTCGGCTGCGGCAAGGCGGTCACGTGCGGCGCCAGAGCGCGCCAGGCGGCGGCATCGACGCCGCGCACGCGGCGCAATTCGCTGGCGCTCGCCATGGGCCGATTGGCGATGCGATAGGGCTCGGCCAGGCTGAGATAAAAATTGGCCTCGCCGCCGCCCGGGTGCGTGATCTGGCTGTCGCGATCGATCCAGTCCACGGTCGCCATGGCGATGGTGCGGTCGAGCCCCAGCGCGGCCAAGAGCCGCTGGAAGCGACTGACCGCCAGCGCCTCGACGCCGCCCGGCCCCACCAGGCTGTTGAGATTGAAGCGGGCCTGGGCGTCGGCGATCTGGCCACCGACCTGGCCGCCCGCAATCGGAATCGGCGGCATGGTCTGCGGCCATTCGATGCGCTCCTCTTCCAGCCCGGCCCCGGCTTCGCCGGCGCGCTCGCGCTCACGCTCGGCCTGTTGCGCCAGGATCGCCACCACCCAGCGCTCGCCGCCCAGCGCCACCTGGTGCGCCTGCTCCTGCGCGAACAGATTGCCGCTGCGGCGCTTGTCGAAGATGCCGTCGCGCGTCATCTGCACCGCCGCGACCGTCGCCAGCGCCACCACCAGCAGCACCGTGATCAGCGCCACACCGCGTTGGCCCGCCGGCCCCCTCACGCGCCGTCCCCGCCGGGGATCACCTGCGGCGCCGACGCCGGCAGCGTGAACAGCCGCCGGATGTCGCCCCAGTCACTGAGCGTTAGCGTCACCTCGACCGCGCGCGGCAGATTGCCGGCGGTCGCATCACGGTTCAGCGGCGGCCAGCGCTCGTGCCACTCGTCCCCCGCCCCGCGGAACCGCAGCTCGATCGACTCGACGCCTTCGAGCACGACGCGCGTGAGCGGTTCGGTGTTGGTGCCGCCATCGACACTGCGCCGGACATGGCGCAGCAACCGGTCTTCTTCGAGCTGCCAGGTCACGCGCGCCAGCGTACTCCGCGGCAGGTCCGCCGGATTGGCCCAGCCCGCGCGTGTGAGGGCAAATGCGCCGTCCCCTTGGGACTCGGGCTCGGTGGTCACGGGCCGGCGCGCCGCCGGCTGCGCCGCATGGGCGCTGCGGTCGACCGTCTGGCGCAGGTCGTCGGCCAGGCGTCCGACGCCGAACTGCACCTCGGCGAGTCGCTCGGCCCGGGCCTGGGTGGCGGCGCGGGCGTCGAGCACCGCGAACAAGGCGGTGTAGGCGGCGACGCCGATCACCGCAAAGACCGCCAACGCGATCAGCAGCTCGATCAACGTCACACCGGCCTGGGGGCGTCTCATCGCGACCCCCCGTTGTCGTCCTGCGGGCCGGCGCCGGCGACGTTCTCCCGGTCGCCGAGGAAACCGGTGAGCCGCGTCACCGGCTCCTCGTCGCCGGCGTGATACACCGCCACATCCACGCGCTGAACCGCCGGGTTGGGCGTGCCGACGATCTCGGCCTCCCAGCGCCAGGCCTCCCCCGCCATCTCCACCTCGCCGTCGCGCGTGCCCGTGCCCCAATGGCGCTGCAGGCGCAGCTCGGCGATCCGGTCGGCGGCGATCCAGGAGGCCAGAGTACGCTCGCGCAGATAGCTCAGCTCCTGCGCCCGCTGGGCGCCGGCGGTGATCAGCGCCGTCACGCCCACGGCGAACACCGCCAGCGCCACCAGCACCTCCACCAGAGTGAAGCCGCTCGCCCGCTCGGCGCGTGCAGCACGCCTCATAAATCGTCCTGCGAAAGCGCGAGCCAGCGCCGCTCGCCCGGATGGACGCGATATTCGGTCATGGTATCGGCCGAGGTCAGGCGCAATTGAAAGGTCGGGATCACCTCACCACCGGCCAGGAAATAGATCTGCGGCTGATCGTCAGCGTCTTCCTCATTGTCGCCGCCACCGCCGAGCGCGATCTCGCGGCCCTCGACGTCCGCTTCCAGGCGCAGGCCCGCGGGCAGCTCCTGCGGCGTGAGTACGCGCCCCTCCACCGGCTGCCACTGGTCGTCGACCAGCTGCACGAAGCGGTAGCGCCCGTCCTCGAGGCGTAGCCCCAGGGACTGCGCCCGCATGACGGCCTCCTCGCGCGCGAGCTCCATGCGCGCCAGCAGTCGCTGAGCCTCGCGCTGCTGCCGCTCGCCGGGCGACTCGGTGCGGATGCTGAGCACGGCCATCGACGTCACCAGCCCGATCAGCACGAGTGCGATCAGTAGCTCGAAGAGCGTGAAGCCCCCTTGGGGCGAGCGTGCCCGGGCGCGATGGCAATGCCGCGAGCGGGACGTCATCACGCTTACGAGTCGGTGTTCCAGTTACCGATGTCGGCGTTATTGCCGTCGCCGCCGGGCGTGCCGTCGGCGCCGAGCGAGAAGACGTCGATCTCGCCATGCTCGCCCGGGTTGAGATACTGGTACCGATTGCCCCACGGGTCGACGGGCAGCTCGCGCAGGTAACCGCCGTCCTTGTAGTTCTGCAGATCGGCGCCGGCCGGCTTGCTCACCAGCGCCTCGAGCCCCTGATCGGTGGTCGGGTAATTGAAGTTGTCCAGCTTGTAGAGATCGAGCGCGCTTTCGATCGCGCGGATGTCCTGCTCGACCTTGGCGGTGCGTGCCTTGGCGGGCTCATCCATCACCCGGGGCACGACCACGGCCGCCAGGATGGCGAGAATCGCCACCACGACCATGACCTCGATGAGCGTAAAACCGGCGTGACTCCGGCGGGTTCGGGAGCTCGACTGCATGGAGATTGCCTCTGAGAAATGGCTTAGCGCATTTGGATTATTCGGACCGCCCGGCCGTTAGCCGCGGACCCAAGCTTACCCGACAGCGGGTGAGCACACGAGTTCCGCCAGCTCGGGGAGAAAGAATTCACAAACCAGCAAGCGCCCGCCGCGATAGCGGAAGACGGCGCGCCGTCCCCAGATCGCGCCGGCGCCCCCGCGCGCGCCCGTCAGGCCGACCCCGCGCGGCGATAAGCACGTGACCGCGCGCGGCCCGCGGCGCGTGCTGCGGTCGGCGAACAGCACCGCGCCGAGCGGCTGTCGCCCCAGGGTCGCCAGCTTGCGGCAGCCCCCTTGGAGGCTGGCCGCGGGCAGCACGGTGCGGGCCACGACCAGCGGGGTATTGCCGCAACAAAGCGCGACCTCACGCACTATCGCCGGCGCGCTCGGATCGACCCGCAGGGCGCGGGCCTCGTCCGGCCGCGGCCGCGCCCGGCACTGGCGCAGGATCTCGAGCCGGAAGCGCCCCGCACACCGCGCGCGCAGCTGTGCCGTCAGCGAGCGATCGGACAGAATCCACGGGCGCAGAGCCGGCGGCATGCGCCCGCGCTGCAGGCCGCCGGCCCGGTGCCAGCGAACGCGCCGCGCCCGCACGAGGGGCTCGGGCAGCGTCATGGCCGCACGGCGCGCCGCCGGCCGCGTGCGGCCCTCGCATCAGACATCGCCATAGCGCTCCGATCCGGCTAGCCAGCGGCGCACCAGCGGCTCGACGGCGTCAGCGCCGCTCTCCAGCAGGCGTTCGCCGCCGGTGCGCACCTGCGGCAACAGGTCGGCGTCGCGCGCCGGATCGGCGATGCGAAAACCGGCCATACCGGTCTGGCGGGTCCCCAGCACCTCGCCCGGCCCGCGCTGCTCCAGGTCGTGCTCGGCGATGCGGAAGCCGTCGTTGGTCTCGCGCATGGTTGCGAGGCGGGCGCGGGCGGTCTCCGCCAGCGGGCCCTCGTACAGCAGCACGCAGCGGCTGGCGGCGGTACCGCGGCCGACGCGTCCACGCAGCTGATGCAGTTGCGACAGGCCCAAGCGCTCGGCGTTCTCGATGATCATCAAGGAGGCATTGGGCACGTCCACGCCGACCTCGATCACCGTGGTCGCCACCAGCAGGTCGATCTCGCCGCGGGCGAATGCCCCCATGACCTCTTCCTTCTCGGAGGCCTTGAGGCGCCCGTGCACCAACCCGACGCGCAGCTGCGGCAGGGCCTCGGCCAGCGCCTCGGCGGCCTCGGCGGCGGCGCGCCCGGCCTGCGCCTCGGAGGCCTCGATCAGCGGGCACACCCAGTACGCCTGGCCGCCCGCATCGCAGGCGGCGGCCACGCGCTCGACCACCTCCTCGCGCCGGCGCGCCGAGACGACCACGGTCTCGATGGGCTGGCGTCCGGGCGGCAACTCGTCGATCACCGAGGTGTCCAGGTCCGCGTACGCCGTCATCGCCAGCGTGCGCGGGATGGGCGTGGCCGTCATGATCAGCTGATGCGGCACGAGCCCCGAGGCCGTGGCCTTCTCGCGCAGGGCCAGGCGCTGGTGCACGCCGAAGCGATGCTGCTCGTCGACCACGGCGAGGCCCAGGCGGGCGAAGTGAACGTCGGCCTGGAAAAGCGCGTGGGTGCCGACGACGAGGCCGGTCATGCCGGTCGCGATCGCCTCAGCCTCGCGCCGCCGCCCTGCGGCCGTGAGCCGGCCCGCGAGCCAGCCGACCTTGACCCCCTGGGGCACCAACCAATCGGCGAAGGTCTGGCGGTGCTGCTCGGCCAGTACCTCCGTGGGCGCCATCACGGCCACCTGATAGCCCGCCTCCAAGGCCTGCGCGGCCGCGAGCACGGCCACCAGCGTCTTGCCCGAGCCGACATCGCCCTGCAGCAGGCGCAGCATGGGATGCGCCTGGGCGAGATCGCGCTCGAGCTCGGCCACCACGCGCTCCTGCGCCCCCGTGGGCGCGAACGGGAACGCCGCCCGCAAGGCCGCGCGCAACCGCCCGTCGCCGTCCATGGGCGGCGCATCGTAGGTGCGCGCGCGCTCGCGCAAGCGGCGCAGGCTCAGGTGGTGCGCCAGCAACTCCTCGAACGCGAGCCGGCGGCAGGCCGGATGCGTGCCGGCGAGCAACGCGGCGACATCGATGTCGGGCGGGGGGCGGTGGGCCGTGACCAGCGCGCTGGTCAGAGCCGGCAACCCGTCCGGGATGGCGGCCGTGGCGTGATCGACCAGATCTCCGCTGCGCTCCAGGCGGTCCAAGGCGGCGCCGGCGATCCGCCGCAGCGTGGACTGGCCCAGGCCCTCGGTGGCCGGATACACCGGCGTCAACGTCTGGTCCAGCGGCGGCTCGGCCCCGGGCGTCATGCGGCGGTACTCGGGATGGGCGATCTCGAGCCCGCTGGGCCCGGGGCGCACCTCGCCGTAGAGGCGCAGCAGGGTGCCGCGTGCGAACTGCTCGCGCTGGCGCGCGCTGAAGTGGAACCAGCGCAGCGTCAGGCCGCCGGTGCCGTCATGCACCCGGGCCAGCAGGGCGCGCCGGCGGCCGCCGCCGACCTCGGCGTGCTCGATCGTCGCGTCGACGACGGCCTCGTCGCCCGGGCGCAGCGAGCCAATCGGGCGCACCCGGGTACGGTCCTGGTAGCGCAACGGCAGATGGAACAGCACATCGGCGACCGTGTGCACGCCGATGCGCTCCAGGCGCGCGGCCAGCCCCTCGCCGACGCCCGGCAGGCTCGTCACGGGGGCGGTTTCGGCGGCGGGCGCGGTCACCGGCGCGATCCCGGCCGTCCACGCCGGCGCCCCTGGGGTCGGCCCCGCATCCGCGACGCCCGCAAGGCGAGCACGCGCTCAGGCGTCGAGGGCGACGATGGCGTCGGCCTCGACCGGCGCCCCCTTGGGCAACTCGGCGACGCCCACGGCCGCGCGCGCCGGGTAGGGCTCGTCGAAGAACTCCGCGAGGACCTCATTGACCACCGGGAAGTGGCTCATGTCGGTGAGATAGACGGTGACCTTCACCACCTGGTCGAGGCGGCCGCCGGCGGCCTCGACCACCGCCTGCAGATTGCGGAACACCCGCCGCACGCTGGCGCCCATGTCGCCGGACTCGATTTCCATCGTCTCCGGCACCAGTGGGATCTGGCCGGAGACGTACAGCGTCTCGCCGGCCAGCACGGCCTGCGAATAGGGTCCGATCGCCTGCGGCGCAGCGTCCGTCTGGATCACGCGTTTCGCCATCACTGTCTCCTTATCGGCGGCGTCCGGCCGCTGTCCGAACCGCAGTGTACCGGCGCGGGCGCGATCGTGGCGAGATCGCGCCGTCGGCGGCGGTGCCCGGCACGGCGTCCGTTGATTGCGCTCCGGCGGGGTTCGTACCTCTCGCGACGTGGAGCGGGGGAACTCGGCCGGCGCGCTCGCGCCAGCGACTGAGGCGACCGCGTTACTGAGCGGCTTGGCCGCGGCGGCGGCGGCGAATCTCGCGGCCGACGCGCAGAACGGGCGGGAGCTTGCGCAAGGGCCGGATGATGCGTGCGAGCTGGGTACGGTCGCGCACCGACAGAACGATCCGGACGCCCGAGGCGACGCCGTCCTGATCGGCGAAGTCGAGCGCCTCGATATTGGCGCCCTGATCGGAGATCACGGTGGCGATGCGGGCGAGCACGCCCCGGCGGTCGATCACTTCGACCGTGATGCAGGCGGAGAACTCGGCGTCGACGCCGGGTGCCCACTCCACCGGCAGCCACTTGTCCGGCTGGCGCCGGTAGTCGGCGACGTTGGAGCAGGAGGCGCGGTGGATCACGACGCCCTTGCCGCCGGATAGGAACCCCTGAATGGGATCGCCCGGGATGGGCCGGCAGCAGCGGGCGTAGGAGATGACCATGCTCTCGCCGCCCTCGATCAGCACCGGCTCGACGCGCGGTGGGTCGTCCTTCTGCTGCGCGGCGGCCTGCTGCTCCTGCGGCACCAGCCAGCGGGCGACCTGGCTGGGTAAGCGATTGCCCAGGCCGATGTCGCTCCACAGGTGGGTGGCGTCCTGGTAGCCATGCTGCTTGAGCACGGCGGCAAGCACCTCGTCGGAGATGTCGTTGAAGCCCAGGTTGAAGCGCGCCAGGTGGCGCCGCAACAGGCGGCGGCCGAATTCGACCGCCTCCTCGGTAGCCTGGTGCTTGAGATAGTGGCGGATAGCCGTGCGCGCGCGCGCCGTTACCACGAAGTTGAGCCACAGCGGGCTCGGCTTCGAGCCCGGCGAGGTGACGATCTCCACCGTCTGGCCCGAGCGCAGCGAGGTCGACAGCGGCGACAGGCGCCGGTCGATCTTGGCCGCTACGCAGGTATGGCCGATATCCGAGTGCACGGCGTAGGCGAAATCGACCACGGTCGAGCCGGCCGGGAGCTTGTAGATGTCCCCGAGCGGCGAGAACACGTACATCTCGTCGGGGAACAGGTCCATTTTGACGTGCTCGAGGAACTCCACCGAGCTGCCGGTGGACTGCTGCATGTCGAGCAGGCTCTTGAGCCATTCGCGCG
>CAZVBX010000089.1:0-12150 GCA_964625925.1 uncultured Ectothiorhodospiraceae bacterium
CGCCCGCTGGGGCACGCGCGCAGTAGGTGCCGGGTTTCTCGGACAGGCTCCTAGCCCCAAGGGGCGAGGCGCAGGGATGCGCCGAGCAATGAACACGGATGAACGCGGATGAGAACGGGCGCCGCTGCGCGGCGCCCTTGGCGCAACGCGCCGGCGTCTGGATGGAATGAATGTCCAGGCAGCCTCCGCTATTGAGACCGGAGCTATCCGTGTTCATCCGTGGTTCCCCCCAGAACCGAGCGCAACCCGCTCGATCGGTGGGCTAACCATCGTCCAGCGGCGTGGCCTCGAGCACCCGGATCTTGGCGCCCTGGGTTTGGACGGCGATGCGGCCCTCGGCGAGCGCCACCGGATCGGCCAGGACACCGAAGCCGCCGGTACTCTGGCGGGCGACGATGCGGCCGTCCGCGCGCGTGAGCAGATGGACATAGCCCTCGAAGTCGGCGACGGCGATGAAATCGGTCCCCGGCACCGGCACGGGCGCGGTCAGCCGCCGGTGGGCGAGTGCGTCCTGACGCCAGAGGGTGGTGCCCGAATCCGGATCGAGCGCGCGCACGTGGCTGCTCTCGTCGGACACGTACACCCGCTCGCGGTCGACGCCGAGCCCGGCGTACGACGACAGCTCGCGCGACCAGCCGATATCGCCCTCGCGCGGCTCGATCTGGGCGACTTGCCCCTGGTACGTCACCGCATAGAGCACGCCCTCGCCGATGCCCAGGCGGCCGTCGATATCGACCATGCGCTCGATCGGCGATCCCCCTTCCGGCGGCGCCACTTGGGTTTCCCACAACGGCTCGCCGTTATCGCCCTGCAACGCCACGACTTGGCCATTGTCCTGGCCCACGAGGGCGCCGCCGGGGACGACCACCGGCTGGCTATGGCCGCGCAGCGTCAATGACGGCACGTCGGCGTCGTAGGTCCACTGCGTTGCGCCCGTCTCGGCCGAGAGGGCGATGACGCGGCCATCGACCGCACGCACGAGCACGGTATCGGCCGTGGCGACCGCCGGCGGCGCCAGCAGCTCCGTAACCAGATCCCGGCGCCAGCGCTCACTGCCGTCCTGGGCGTCGAGCGCGATCACGACGCCCTCGCTGGAGCCGACGTACACGCCGCCCGCCCCGCTGCCCACGCCGGCGGCCAACCAGGCATCGACGTCGACGCGCCAGCGCCGCGCGCCGTCCTCCGGGCCATACGCGCTCACCTGCCCGGCGACGTTGGCCACGTAGAGCGCGTCGTCGCCGGCTGCGGGGGCCATGCGCACCCAGCGACGATTGAAGGCGTCCCCCGAGGTATCGCTCCAGACGGTCTCGAGCCGAGCCGCCGGTTCGAAATCGGGCAACTCGGACGGCGGCGCCGCCGTGTCCTCGACCGTGGCGCAACCGGCCACGGCGAGTAGGGCGAGCAGGAGCGCCGCGCGGCGCATCAGGAGGCGGTCACGGCGGCCGCCGCTCCGTCGCCCGTGGCGCCGCCGGCCGCGCCCAGGCGATTGAGCTTGCGCTCGATGAGCTGACGATTGGCGACCGAGCCGCTGGCGTCGAGCGCCTGCCGGTAGGCTTCCACCGCGGCATCGCGGTCGCCCTGTTGCGCCAGCACGTCGCCGCGGATCTCTGCGTAGAGGCCTGTGAACGCGGCCGGCACGTCGGCCTCGAGCACCGACAGGGCCGCGTCCGCATCGCCTTGGGCCGAGATCACGCGCGCCAGACGTGCGCGTGCAATACTCGTCAGCTCGACGCCGCCGGCCTCGTCCACCGTCCAGCGCAGCCACTCGCGCGCGCGCTCCAGGTCACCCTGCTCGACCGCCGCACGCGCGCCCGCCAACGCGCCGAGCGTCGCATACGTGGTGCCGCCGTAATCGTCGCGCAGACGGCTCGCCTGCTCCGTCACGGTGTCATGGTTGCCCTGCTCGAGCGCGGCGACGACGTCCTCATAGAGATCCGAGGCGGCCAGCGCCTGCTCGTTCTGATACCAGTTCCAGCCGCTCCAGCCGCCGAGCCCCGCTAAGCCGATCACGATGCCGGCAATGATGCTGCGGCCGTTCTCGCGCCACCAGCGGCGCAGCGCCTCGAGTTGCTCTTCGTCGGTTTCGGCCACGACCGTCCTCCGTTAGACCCGCCCGGACTCACCGGCGCGGCTGAGATAATCGGCAAGATAGTGTTCCAGCTCGTCCGGGCTCAAGCTGCGTTGCTGCGCGTCCTCGCGCAACGGCTTGAGCGTGACCTCGCCGGCGGTGAGCTCGTCGTCGCCGAGCACCAGCGCTAAGGCGGCGCCGCTGCGATCAGCGCGGCGGAATAGGCTTTTCAGGCTGCCGCCGCCGCACACGGTCTCCAGCCGCAACGACGGCAGCGCGTCCCGCAGGCGCTCGGCCAGCAGCAGGCCCTCGCGCGCGGCGCGCTCGCCCACGGGCAGCAGGCACACGTGCGGCGTCTGCGGCGCCGGCAGGCGCTGCTCGGCCTCGAGCAGCGCGAGCAGACGCTCGACGCCCATGGCAAATCCGAGCGCCGGAGTCGCGCGGCCGCCGAGCTGCTCGACCAGCCCATCGTAGCGGCCCCCCGCGCAGACCGTGCCCTGCGCGCCGAGCCGGTCCGTGGTCCACTCGAAGACCGTGCCGGTGTAATAGTCGAGCCCGCGGACCAGCCGGGGATTGACCCGGTACGCCACGCCGGCCGACTCGAGGCCCGCGAGGATCCAGTCGAAGTGCGCCCGGCTGTCGGCGTCGAGCGCGTCGATCATGGCCGGAGCGTCGGCGATCGCCTGCTGCAGCGCCGGGTTCTTGCTGTCGAGCAGACGCAGCGGATTCTCCCGCAGGCGGCGCTGCTCGTCGGCATCGAGCTGGTCGGCATATTGCTCGAAATGCGCCACCAGCGCCTCGCGATAGCTGCGGCGCGATTCGGACGTGCCCAGCGAATTGATCTCGAGGGTGACGATGTCGGCGATGCCGAGCTCGCGCCAGAGCCGCTGCCCCAGCAGCAGCACTTCCAGGTCGATGTCGGGACCGGCAAGGCCGAAGACCTCCACCCCGACCTGGTGGAACTGGCGATAGCGCCCCTTCTGCGGGCGCTCGTGGCGAAACATCGGCCCGGTGTACCACAACCGCTGGACGCGATTGTGCAGGATGCCGTGCTCAATGCCGGCGCGCACGCAGCTGGCGGTCTGCTCTGGCCGCAACGACAGGCTGTCGCCGTTGCGGTCCTCGAACGTATACATCTCCTTTTCGACGATGTCGGTGACCTCGCCGATGGAGCGCTTGAACAATTCAGTCCGTTCGAGCAGCGGCGTGCGCAGCTCGTCGTAGCCGTAGACCGACATGAGCGCACGGACCCGCCCCTCGAGCCACTGCCAGGCGTCGGATTCGGGCGGCAGGATGTCGTGCATGCCGCGGACTGTACGGAGCGCTTGTGTCATCCGAGAAACCGGGAGGACGGGAGATGCCGCAGGCGGGACCCGCGCGAAACCGTGCAATATACACGCTCGCACGCGCCCACCCCAAGGGCATCGCCCCGCATGCGCGCACGGCGTGGCGCGCCCTGCGCGCAAGCGCCCGGGCGTGCTCCGGGCCCTATCCGAGGAACCTGCGCCATCGCGAGCGCGTGGCCCAGCGAGCCGATAGGGCCGGGCACAAAATCGCTCCCGGCGATCTTGTGGGCGATCGTGAAATGGAGCGACCGCCTCAAGATGCCGCTGTGGGACGCCCGCGAGGCGCCGGGTTTCTCGAATGGGTTCCTAAGGCCTGTGTGGCGCAATGCGGCGTTGCGCCTCACTCACGTAGCGCCACTACGCCCGCTCGGCGCGCCTTGCCTTGCGCCACACAGGCTCCCGCCGCGGCGATCGCGGGAAGCGTTAACAGGCCCTAGCGCCGGCGCGCGCCGTCGCCGTCGACGAGGAAGCGTGCGGTGTTGTCGCTGCGCGTGAAGGCCGACTTCCCGACCGCGTCGCCGTTGAACGCGAGCTGCACCGCGGGCGAGTTGCCCAGGAACACGTCGAACGGCGGCCACCCGCGCAGTTCCAGCGGAGCGCTGCCGGAGTACAGCGTGTAGACCAGCTCGCGGCCGCGGGCGTCATAGATCTCGATCCAGGAGCGCCCGTCCATGTTCAGCTGCAGGCGCTCGGGGCCCTCGGCCGCCTGCGGCGAGGTGGCGGCCTCGGCCGATGCCGTCGCCGCCGGGGGCTCATAGCCGCCGGTGTCAGCCTGCGACCCGGCGTCGGTATCGCTGGCGGACGCGCCGGCGAATTCGGCCGAAGCCGCCCCGTCCGCGCTCGCCTGATCGCTACTCGCCTGATCGCTACTCGTCTGGTCGCTACTCGTCTGGCCGCTGCTCGTCTGGCTGCTGCTCATCTGGTTGGCGGTCGGCTCGTCGGCGCCCGTCTCATCGGCGCTCGCCGGCTCCTCGCTGGCCGCATCGCTCGAGGTCGCCTCGGCGGAGCCGTCGACACTGAAGGACTGCGCGGGGCTGTCTTCCCCGGCCGCGGACTCGGCGCTCGTCGCCGTGTCCGTTTGCGCCGTTGCGGGCGCCTCGGAGCCCGCCGTGGCGCTCAGCTCGCTGCCGCCGCCCGACGCGGCGGGCGCCTCGTCGCCGGAGGGGGCGGCCACGGCGGAGGGCTCGGATTCACTGGGATCGGTGCCTGCCGATACCGCGTCCTCGGCCGGCTGGTCCGATGCGGCGGTCTCGGCGTCCCCGCCCGTCTCGGCGTCCCCGCCCGTCTCGGCGTCCCCGTCCGTCTCGGAGGTCTCATCCTCCGCTGCATCAGCACGCGCTGGCTCGGCCTCGCCGGCCGGCGAAGCCGAGCCAGCGCCGGCCGGCTCGTCGTTCTCGGCCGCCGGGGCAACCGGCGTCGCTGCGGAGCCGGCGCGCGACTGCCACCACCAGGCGCCCAGACTGACCGCCACCACCAGCGCCAGCGCCGTCAGCGCCAGCGCGAGCCCGCGCCGATGGGCGGTTGCTTCGGGGCCGCCGGACAGATGCAGCTTGGGGTCGTCGGTCGCACCGCCCAGCGCATCGTAGGCCGCGACGATATCGTCGTCGTCGAGCCCGAGCACGCGGGCGTAGGAGCGCAGATAGCCGCGCACGAAGGTCGGCGGCGGCAGGCTGTCGTAGTCGTCGCTCTCCAGGGCGCGCAGCTGGTTTTCCGGCAGATGCAGGGTATCGGCCATGGCGCGCAGGCCGATGCCGGCCTGCTCGCGCGCCTGGCCCAGCTCATGGCCGGGCTGCCGCGCGGGCGTGGGGTCGATGACCGGCTCGTCGTTATCGTCCGTCCGCATATCAGCGTGTCTCTAGGAAACGATCCGCCTGACGCGAATCCGGGAAGTCGCGCAGCAAGCGCTTACCATGTTCGCTCGCCGCGCGCTCGTTGCCCAGTGCACGTTCCACGCGGATGGCAAGCGCCAGGCTTTCGGGTGCCGGTGTGGCCACCTCATGGTAGCGCTCGATGTAATCGCGCGCCCGCGACGGGCGTCCACGATCATGCTCCAGCCGGGCCAGATCGAACAGCGCCGTCGCCATGCGCCCATCGAGGTCGAGCGCATGGCGCAGGTGCGCACGCGCGGCCTCGACATCGCCTGCCTGGCGCGCGCAGCGCCCGGCATTGGCGTAGGCATAGGCCGGGGTCTCATAGAGCGGGTTCTCGGCCGCCTGGATGAAGCGCTCGGTGCCCGCCTCATAGTCGCCCTGCCCGCACAGGAACGTGCCGTAGTTGTTCAGAATCTGCGGATCCCGCGGCCGTAGGTCCAGCGCCGTATCGAAGTGCTCCCGGGCCGCCGAGGGCTCGTTCAGGCGCATGCTCAGCAGACCGTAAATCGCATGCGCATCGGCGTTGTCGGGGTTCTGCTGCAAGGCCTTGTCGAGCTTGCTCTTGGCGAGCTGCAGGCGATCGTTACGCAGGTACTGCGCACCGAGCTGCGCATTGAGCCGGGCCGCCTCTTGCGGATCGGAGTCGAACTGCGACGGCGGCTGCGAGGCGCAGGCGCCAACCGCGAGCGCGATCAGCGCGACGGCAGCAACGCGCGCGTACCGGCCCGCGCTCACGAGGGATGTTCCCCGAACCGGGGCTCGGCGAACCGGCGCCAACGCTTGCTGCGATCCTCGACTTGGCCGGCGAGCTGGCCACAAGCGGCGTCGATGTCATCGCCGCGCGTGCGGCGTGTGATGGCGAACATGCCGCGCTCCTGCAGGATGCGGCGGAAGCGTTCGATGGCTTCCTCGGAGGACCGGCGATAGCCCGAGCCCTCGAACGAGTTGAACGGGATCAGATTCACCTTGGACGGCAAATCGCGCAGCAACGCCGCGAGCTGGCGCGCATGTTCGGGCCGGTCGTTGACGCCGTCGAGCATGACGTATTCGATCATGACGTGCTTCTTGCGGTTGCCATCGGCGACCCAGCGGCGGCAGGCGGCCATCAGCTCGTCCAGCGGATGGCTGCGGTTGAGCGGGACGAGCTCGTCGCGCAGCGCGTCGTTGGGCGCATGCAGCGAGACGGCTAGCGCCACGTCGACGGACTCGCGCAGCCGGTCCATCTTGGGCACCACGCCCGAGGTCGACACGGTCACGTGGCGCTTGCTCAAGGCGAAGCCGAGATCATCCGTCATCAGCCGCAGCGCTGGCGTGACCGCCTTCAAATTCAGCAAAGGCTCGCCCATGCCCATCAGCACGACATTGGTCACGCCGCGCGCGCCTTCCGGATGGTCCTGCACCAGACTGCGGTTGGCGAGCCAGAGCTGGCCCACGATCTCGGCCGTGGTGAGATTGCGATTGAAGCCGGCCCGGGCGGTGGCGCAAAAGGAGCAGTCGAGCGCGCAGCCGACCTGGGTCGAGATGCACAGCGTATTGCGATCCTCTTCCGGAATGAACACGCACTCGATGGAGTTGCCGCCATCCATGCGGAACAGCCACTTGCGCGTGCCATCGGCCGAGTCCTGGCAGGTGATCACCTGCGGCGGCCGGATCTCGCACTCGGCCGCGAGGCGCTCGCGCAGCGGGCGGGCGATGTTGGTCATCGCGGCGAAGTCGGTGACGCCGTGATGGTAGATCCACTTGAGCACCTGATCGGCGCGGAACGGCTTCTCGCCGCGTTCAGCGAAGAAGGCGCGCAGGCCCTCACGATCGAGGTCGAGCAGATTGGTGCGCCCGGCGCCGTCGCTCGGCGCCTCGGGCGCGGACGCGCTTTGCGACGCGCGGGGGTAAAACGTCAGCGGTTCCGCGAGCATAGATCGATGTCGCCGAAGAAGAACGCGATCTCGGTACGCGCCGTCTCCGGGGCATCGGAGCCATGGACCGCGTTGGCGTCGATGCTCGTCGCCATATCGGCCCGGATGGTGCCCGGAGCGGCCTCCTGGGGATTGGTCGCGCCCATGATCTCGCGGTTCTTCTCGATCGCGTTGTCGCCCTCGAGCACCTGGACCATGACCGGCCCCGAGATCATGAACTCGACCAGATCGTTGAAAAACGGGCGCTCCCGATGGACGGCATAGAAGCGCTCGGCCTGTTCGCGCGTGAGCTGGAGCATGCGTGCGGCGACGATGACCAGGCCGGCGTCCTCGAAGCGCTTGTACACCTCGCCGATCTTGTTCTTGCCGACGGCGTCGGGTTTGACGATCGAGAGGGTGCGTTCAACGGCCATGGGTCACTCCTGCGGTCGGGCTGATGGGTGAGCGAGCGCGCGATTGTACTCGGCGCCCGGAACGGGCGCAAAAGCACGGCCCCGGCGCCCGTAACCCACGAGCAGCGAAGATCGCGTCACCACACGAGCGACGAAGCGCAGCGCAGTCCGCATTGCGCGCCGCAATCGCTCGGGGCCATCGCCGGAAACGACGGCAGCCCCTGAGGACTCTCTGGATCAAAGGGCCATTCCGGCCTGATCAGCCACGGGATCCGCGAGTGCGATTCCCGGTTCTCCATGTCCAGCGAATTCCACTCGCTGGACATGCCGGCACATCCACGTGCCGCAGGAACATCCGATTACATCGGACGTTCCCTACACGGTGAAGCTCTCACCGCAACCGCATTCCTCCTTCACGTTGGGGTTGTGGAAAACGAAGGTCTCGTTGAGCCCCTCGCGCGCGAAATCCAGCTCCGTCCCGTCGAGATACGGCAGGTGGTTGCGCGCGACCACCACCTTGACGTTGCCGTCCTCGAAGACCTCGTCCGATTCGCCCACCTCGTCGGCAAAGTCGACGACGTAGGCATAGCCCGAGCACCCGGTCTTGCGGATCCCCAAACGGACACCGATCCCGCGGCCACGCTTGGTGATGAAATGCTGCACCCGGTCGGCTGCCGCTTCGGTCAGCGTGATCGACATGTACCGTTCACTCCCAATCGCAATGATACGTCAACGCCCCGCGGACGCTGCCAACAAATGGGGGCCCACTCGTCCCTTGTCAAGCCTTCACCCGGTCGCCGCGGCTGCGCCGCGCAACCGCGCCACCGCCGTGGCGATCTCGGCGCCCGCGGCGTCGATCTCCTCGGCGTGCGTCAACCGGCCCCAGGATAGCCGCACCGCCTCGGCCGCGCGCGCCGGCGGCAAACCCATGGCGCGCAGTACGTACGACGGCTCCACGCTGGCGCTGGTGCAGGCCGATCCGGTCGCAACCGCCACCCGCTCGCCCAACGCAGCCGCCAGCGCCTCCCCCTCGACGCCATCGAAGGCGATGTTGCGCGTGCCCGGCAAGCGCGGCGCGTCGGCGCCGTGCTCGCGCGGGCCGAACTCGGCCAGCTGCGACAGCAGGCGTTCACGCAAGGTATCGCAATGGCGCGCGTCGTCGCCGCGCTCCGCGGCCGCGAGGGCGAAGGCCGTGCCCATGCCGACGATCTGGTGAGTGGCCAGGGTGCCCGAGCGCAACCCGCGCTCGTGGCCGCCGCCATGGATCTGCGGCATCAACCGCACCCGCGGCCGGCGCCGGACCCAAAGCGCACCCACGCCCTTGGGGCCATAGACCTTGTGCGCCGACAGCGACACCAGATCGACCTCGAGCGCGGCGACATCCAGTTCGAGCTTGCCAGCGCTCTGCGCGGCGTCCACGTGAAAGCGAGCGCCGTGAGCGCGCGCGATCTCGCCCAATGCGGCGATGTCGTTGACGACCCCGGTCTCGTTGTTGGCGTGCATCAGCGAGACCAGGATGGTGTCCTCGCGCAGCGCTGCGCGCAGTTGCTCCGGCGCGATGCGCCCGTCGGCCTCCGGCGCCAGGCGCGTGACCTCGAAACCGGCGAACTCGAGCGCGTCGCACACGTCGAGCACCGCCTTGTGCTCGCTCGCGGCGGTGACGATGTGGCCGCCGCGGTCGCGCTGAAACGCCGCCGCCCCCTTGAGCGCCAGGTTGTCCGCCTCGGTCGCACCCGAGGTGAAGACGATCTCGCGCGCCTCGGCACCGATGGCCGCCGCCACCTCCTCGCGCGCCTGCTCCACCGCGGCGTGCGCGCGGCGGCCGAACACGTGGGACTGCGAAGCGGGGTTGCCGAAATCGCCCTCGTGCGTCAGGTATTCGGCCATGCGTGCCGCCACCCGCGGATCGACCGGCGTGGTCGCGGCGTAATCGAGGTAGACGGGTGGGCTACTCATGGTCACGGCCGTTCGATCGGCGTCGCCCTCGCATCGTCTGCGCTCAGCGCGACCCACTCGCCGCCGAGTCGCGCCAGAAGACGGGGGCGGCATCCTGGCGCGCCGCGACCTCGCGGATCGCCGGGCGCTCCATCAGGCTGCCCAGCGTCACCTCGTCCATGAATGCACGCACGTGATCGCTCAGGGTCTGCCAGAGATCGTGCGTCAGGCAGCGCTCCTGATTCTGGCAATTGCGCTCGCCGCCGCAGCGCGTGTACTCGACGTTCTCGGCAACGGCGTCGACGACATGAGAGATGGAGATCTCGCCCGCCGGTCGGCTGAGACGATAGCCGCCACCCGGGCCGCGCGTGCTCGTCACGAGGCCCTGGCGCCGCAGCCGCGAGAAGAGCTGCTCCAGATACGACAGCGAGATGTCCTGCCGCCCGGCGATCTCGCCGAGGGCGACTGGTCCTTCGCCCTCGTGCATGGCCAGGTCGAGCATGGCCGTCACCGCGTATCGGCCGCGAGTGGTCAGCTTCATGCACGAATCCCCAGCGCGATGTCCAGGGACAACATTTCATACCTGACAAAATCAGTCAAGTATTCGCGGACGGCCATCGCGGGCGCCACCCTCATTCGCCCTCGGCTGCGCGCTGGCGGCGCTGGCCCGTCTGGCCGCCCGCCGACGACTCCGCGGCCGTGTCCTCCGAAGATTCGTCCCCCGACGATTCGCCGTCGCCCGTCTCCTCCAGGCCGATGTCGCAGGGGTTGACCCGGGGCAGCCGGATGTCCGGTAGCTGCGCGCCGAGCTCCTGCAGGGCCTCGCACAGCGCCTCCGTCCGCCGATCCTGCAGGCGGATGTGGTCGAGCAGCTGGTTGATGGCCTGGGCCACCGGGTCCGGCATGTCGCCGCGCTGACCGTAGGCGTCGAAGCCGATGCGCCGGGCCGTCTCCTCGCGCCGCTTTTCGTCGCCCGACTTCTTCTCCACCACGCGTCCGGGGATGCCGACCACGGTCGCGCCCGCCGGCACGTCCTTGGTCACCACCGCATTGGAGCCGACGCGGGCACCCGCGCCCACGGTCACGGGACCCAGGATCTTGGCCCCGGCGCCGACCACCACGTTGTCGGCGAGCGTCGGATGCCGCTTGCCCTTGTTCCAGGTCGTCCCGCCCAGCGTCACCCCGTGGTAGAGCGTGCAGTCGTCGCCGATTTCAGTGGTCTCGCCGATCACGACGCCCATGCCGTGATCGATGAAGAAGCGCCGGCCGATCTGCGCCCCGGGGTGGATCTCGATGCCCGTGAGGAACCGCGCCACGTGCGAGCCGAAGCGCGCCAACCACTTGAGGCCCAGATTCGCCAGGCCATGGTTGAGCCGGTGCAGCAGAATCGCGTGCACGCCGGGATAGGTGGTGACGATCTCGAATCGATTGCGCGACGCCGGATCGCGCTCGAAGACGCAGGCGATGTCTTCCCGCAGGTGATCGAACATGATGGTCGCCCTTGGTCTCGACCGGCACCGCCCCGGTCCGGGGCGCGCGGCATGGATGGCCGGCCCGCTATTCCTGATTGTCTGACTTGGTTACTGTAGCACGCCCGCCGCGCCCAGATGAGTCCCCGGCGGGCGCATCGTCGGCGTCGCCGGCGCGCGCCTGCGCCGCGGCCGAATCCGGCGCGGGGCGCTGCGCGGCCGTGAGAATGCCGCGCAGGATCGACAGTTCGTTGTCGCTGGGATCGCTGCGGTTGAACAGGCGGCGCAGACGCCGCATCAAATGACGCGGGTTGGCGGGATCGAGGAAACCGAGATCGATCAGCGTGCGCTCGAGATGCGCGTAGAAGCGCTGCATGTCGCCATGGGTCGGCATCGACTCGGCCGGGGCCTCGAGCGGGGTGGCCGCGGCCATGCTGAGGCGGCATTCGTAGGCCACGATCTGCACCGCCTGGGCCAGATTGAGCGAGCCGTAATCGGGCGCCGTCGGGATGTGCAGCATGTACTGGCACTGGTCGAGCTCGGCGTTGGTCAGCCCGCTGCGCTCGCGCCCGAATACGAAGGCCACTTCTCCGCCCCGCTCGGCGGCCAGCGCGGCCGCGGCGCGGGCGTCGCGCTCCGGCCAGCCGAGCGAGCGATGGCGGGCACTGGTGCCGAACGCGATGCGGCAATCGCCCAGCGCGTCGGCCAGCGTGTCGCACACCCGCGCTCGCGCCAGGATGTCGTCGGCGCCGGCGGCCATTGCGGTCGCGTCGGCGTGCGGGAACTGATGCGGCCGCACCAGGGCCAGATCGTCCCAGCCCATGACCCGCAGGGCGCGCGCCGCCGCTCCGATGTTGCCCGGATGCGACGGTTCGACCAGCACGAAACAGACAGTCATGGGCGGTCACTCCCTCGGCAGAACACGCGTCGGCGCCCCATCACGCCCCCGGCGACTGCTAGAATCGGCGGCCCTCGCCGCCGCCCGCGGCTCGATCAGCACAGGAATCTCAATGCAGCCGATGCTCAATATCGCGGTCCGCGCGGCACGCGCGGCCGGTGACGTCATCATGCGAAGCTTCGAACGGCTCGACACGATCACGGTCGAGACCAAGCAGCGTAATGATTTCGTCAGCGAAGTCGACCGCGAGGCCGAGGC
>CAZVBX010000090.1:0-11942 GCA_964625925.1 uncultured Ectothiorhodospiraceae bacterium
GCCGCAATCCCTCGACGAGAAAAATTCAAAGAACTTACGAGACAGGACACTAGCGAGGTCGATCGCAGCCGTCGCTTGTGTCTGCGCGCGGCTGCCGCAGGTTCCTATACTCGGGTGGGCCCCGAGTCCGTGCCGCCTGTGGCGCGCGGGGACAGAGCGCGAGCGGCCAAGGGAGGGCCATGATCACTGCGCGCCGGATAATCTCGATCCTTGCCGCATTGGTGGCGGTGCTCGTCGCGACTGGCTGGGATGCCTGCCGACCCGAGGCCCGGCCGCCCGAGACGCAGTTGCTGCGCTATGTGCCTGCGGACACGATGCTATTCGCGGGGGTTACCCAGGCGGCATGGGCGCGCGAGTTGGGTCCCGGTAGCGGGCTCTATCCGTACCTCCTCGAATGGCTCGGAACCGATGCCTCCCGTGCCGCCGGGGAGTTCGGGCCGGCCGCCGGCGTACTGACCGCGCTGTTGCGGGCGCAACGCACGGCCGTGCAGCGCGGCGAGCGCCCCCTGGCCGCCCACGGCGCGCCCTCGGACGCGGTCATGGCCGCCTATACCGTGGGGCAGAGTCCGGTGCTGCGGTGGCAGCTCGCCGACCGCGGTCGGTTCTGGCAATCCGTGGACGCCGCCGAACGCCGCGCGGGTACCGAAGCGCGCACCGAGCGCCGCGACCAAATGGTGCTACGCCGGTACCCGTTCGACTCGCCGGATGGCACGCTGCAGCTGGTGCTCGCCACGGGCGGGGGCTTTGCGGTGGCAGCGCTGCATGCGCCCAACGACGAGCATGCGAGCCTGGACGCGCTTCTGGGGTTGGAGCGCCCGCCCGATCCGCTCGATCGTGCGGTGCTGGAGGATCTTGCCCGCAGCTACGCCCTCGTGCCCGGCACAGTCGCCTTCGTCGACAATGAACGCCTGCTCGCCCCGCTGTCCGACGGCGGCTCCGGGAGCCTGATCGGGCGCATCGCGCGGGTCGTTCGCGCGGCGAATATCCGGTTGCATCCCTGGCTGGTCGATCTCGGCACGCCCGCCTGCCGCGAGCAAGTCCTCCTGATTGGGGATTATTGGTCGCGCACCGTGTTCGGCATGACTTCGTTCGATCCGGCGTCGCGGCGCGTGGAGCAGCGCGTGGCCTTCGAGACACCGAATCAGCGGGGACTGGCGGCGCTCGAGACCCTCCAAGGGCGGATCCCGGCGCTCGTGCAGGCTTCCGAGACCGTGCTGGGACTCGGTCTGGGCGTGGACTTCGCCGGATGGATCTCGCAAGAGCAGGAGCGCGAGGGGGAAGCGACCGCGGCCGAATCCGAGGCGGACGCGTCCGAAGCGCGCGGAGATCGGTCCAGCTGTCCCCCGGTCGCGGCGTTGCAACGTCGCGGCTCCGCGGAGGGCCCCTCGCGTGCCGTGCGGCGCCTGCTGGCGCACACCGAGGGCGCCGGCGCCTCGGTGTTCCGCACACCGCCGGCCGCCGGGCGCGCGCGGCGCCCGGGGGCTGCCAGCGCGCTCATGGTCACCACCGACGCGCCCGAAGAGGTGCGGGCGGCGCTGGGCGAGATCGCCGCGCTCGAGTCCGGAGCGGACCGGCAGCACGCGCCTGTGCCCTGGCGCTCGGTGCGCCGCAGTGGCGCTGAGGCGCCGGAGGAGGGATTGCTGCTGTCGCAGGCACCGCTGGTGTTGGCGCAGCCGCCCGCTGGCAGCGATGAGGCCGCAGCCACCAATGGGCTCCTGAGCTTCCGCTATCGCCACGGTGTGAGCGCGCGCGCGACGGTGGCCGCCCTCGATCCGTGGCTGGCGCCGTTGCCGGAGGCGCAGCGGGGGGGCGTACGCCGCGCCGTGCGCGCCATGGACCGCGTGCCCTTCGATCTTGCCCTGGATGTCCGTGTCGGCGAGCGTGGCATCGAGCTCGACATCGCGATCTCGCCGGACTGGCCACAGGACGGGCCCCGGGATGGCCCCTGATCGAGCCGGCCGAGAGCAACCGAGCCCGGATCGGTCACGAACTGAATGAGCAACGCCTCGGGTAGCGCGACCGCCCGGGCTTTTGGACTACGCGCGCCCCAGCCGCCGGCGACACGGACCGAGCGCCGGTTGGGGCGCGTGCGGACGAATGAGGAGAGCCACGTTAGTGCGGACAGGGATGTCGATGCGCTTCAATCGGGTGCAGCGGGGACTATGGCCTGCAATCGTCGGGCTCTATGCCATCCTGCTCACCAGCCTCCACATGGCCATGACGTCGCCGTGGCGGCTGGCCACGCCCGTCAAGCTGGCGAACTTCGAGGCGGCCGAGCCGTTCCAGCACCGGGTGCTCTTGCCCGCGCTCGTGGCGCTGATCCACGAGGTCATGCCGCTCGGCATCGTGCTGCTGTTCGCGCTGGCGCAAATGGCGGCCTGGGTCGCGCTGATACTGCTTGCCGACCACGCCCTGCGGTGGTTCGCGATCGGGCCGAATGTCGCCGTGCGGCGGATGCTGGCGCTGACCGTCGTCATCCCGGTCGGCCTGCACCTGATCGTGCCCGAGCTCGTGCCCTACCCGGCGCTCAACCTCGACGAGGGCGTGATCGATCTCGGCAACTGGCGCGCGCAGCGGCTGTTCTACTACGTCTACGACCTGCCCGCCGCCGTGTTCATGCTGGCGCTCGTACTGCTGATCGTGCAGTACGCGCGCTCGCGCGATCGCCGCTGGCTGTTCGGCTACCTTGCGTTGTTCGCCCTGGCGACGCTCAACCGCGAAACCACGGCCTTCCTCATCCCGGCGTTCGCGGCGGCACTCTACGGCGTGGTCGATCGCGGCACGCTGGCACGCGCCGTCCTGGTGCAGTTGGCTACTGTGCTGGTGATCCAGGCTACGCTGCAGTGGTGGTTGTTCGCCGATCAGCCCAACCCGAACGCGGGCGTGCCGGGAACCGACTACGAAAATCACCTGCTTAACAATCTCAGGCTATTCGCCAACCCCTTTTATCTGCTGACGTTCCTGGCGCGGTTCGGCGCGGGCTTGTACCTGCCTTTGATCGTGCTGCGCCGGTACCTGGATCCGGTGCTGGGGAGGGCCCTGTTGTGGTTTGCGCTGCCGTTCCTGGCGTCGGCGTTCCTGTTCGGCCGGATCGTGGAGCAGCGCGTCGTCATCGAACTGATTCCCCTGCTGTGGCTCGGGGGGATCCAGGTGCTCGCCGCCTACAATGCCGCGCGGCGTTCGGCAGGACCCTCGTCGGAGCTCGCTCCGGCCGCCCTCGTGGCCGGCGGCGCATTGCCGTTCGGCCACGCCCGCATGGACGGGTTGCGGCAGCAACGGCTCGGCCTGGATGGCAGCGCCGCGGGCCCGATGACGGCCCTCAGCGACGTGCCAGGGCCGAGCGAAAGGCGGCCGTCAATCGGCTCGGCTCGATCCGCTGGCCCCAGGAGACAGCGGGGATGTATCGCGCGTCGCCGCCGCCGCGTACCGGGTTCACGAACTCCCACACGATCTCGCCCGCCGGCGTCACCTCGACCAGACGTCCGCCGTTGGACTCCGTGATCAGGGTGTTGCCGTTGCGGAGCCGCTCGGCCGCGCCCCGGATGGCACTGTCGAGCGGCGCCCCCGGCGGCGCCTCGTAGCGCCACTCGACCGCGTGCGTGCGCGCATCGATCTCCAGGATGCGGCTGGCGTTGTCGGGGCGGAAGCCGCCGCCGTTGTCGAACAGGGTGATGTGGCCGTTGCTCTGCACGCGCGGGTCATGCTGCTCGGCCCAGGGGCCCCGCGTAGCCCAGACGATCTGCTCGCGCTCGACGCTCAGCACCGCGATCGTGCTCAGCTCGCGAAAGGAAAGCAGCAGGTCGCCGGCTACGGCACCCGGCACCGCGGCGGCCTGTGCTCGGTCGAGCCGCTCGACGGCATTGGTGTGGAGCGGGTCGGATGTGGCGAAATGCGGGATCATGCCCAGCAGCCCGTCGTAGCGGCTTTGGGCCCAAGCGCGTGTGAGCGAGATCCTCCGTTGCTCGTTGCCATCGGGCGAAAGCACGACGAGGAAGTCGTCCAGGTATGGGTCCTCGAACTGGTGATGCGGCCCGGCGGGCACGAACTCGTGGGTGAGCAGATAGATGCGGCCGTCCGGTCCCACATCGAAATCGTGGTGGGCGCGCCCGGGATAGAACCACTGCAGCTCCGACTCGCGGTCGAGCTTCGCCATGCCGTAGCCCCACGGCGTGTCGCCCGATGCGATATAGATCGCCAGTAGATCGCCGTTGGGGAACACCTGCGCCTTGCGCATGTAAATGAACTCGTCCGGCCGGGGTGAGGTGATCGGCGAGCGTTCGCCGGCGACCGTGCTGAAGGGGCGGCGCCATTCGTGCACGACGTTGCCGTGCAGGTCGATCAGGCGCGCATAAGGCCCGTCGCCCGAGGTGTAGAGCGTATAGCCGGGGGCGCTGCGCTCGGGATCGTGCGTGATCACGCCGCGGGCGTCGGTGCGCGCCGGATGCCACAGGTCGGTCCGAATGGGCGTGGCGTATTCGGTCTGCTGGCGGTAGAGCGCGACGCCTGCGCGATAGGCCTCATGGAGATAGGTGTACGGGAAGATCTCCCCCATGGTCGTCAGGGCGCCGCCGATGAACACCAGGAACCCGGCGGCGGCGACGAACAGCGCTTGCGCAATGCGATCGAAGTTCATGAGTGCGGCACGGACTCGTTCGGGATGGTAAAAGCTCGGGCGGCCTGCGCCGGCCCACGTTGTGACCGCTACATGGCGAGCCAGATGGTGGCGGCGCCGAGAACCGCGAGCACCCGGCTGCTCGGATCGCGGGCCGCGAACACGACGGGGTCGTCGTGCATCTCGCCGCGGTAGGTTTTCAGCCAGGTGCGGGTGATCCAATACAGCAGCATGGGGCAGAAGGCCCAAAGCAGCCCCGGCTGGGTGTAGGACCGCTGCACCGTGTCGCTGGTCAGATACAGGGCGAGCACCAGGATCGCGATATAGCCCGCGCCGGCGCCGAGGCTATGGAGCAGCGGCAGGTCGGCCACCCGGTAGCCGCGGCCGGGGGCCACGCTTTGCCCGCGTTCGCGCATGACCGCGAGTTCGGCGCAGCGTTTGGCCAGTGCCAGGCTGAGAAAGAGGAACAGCGAGAACGCCAGCAGCCAGAAGCTCAGCGCGATGCCGGCGGCTGCGCCGCCGGCCACGATGCGCATGGTGTACAGCAGCGCCAGGGTGAGGATATCCAGCACCTCGGCGTGTTTGAGGCGGAAGGAGTAGGCCAGGGTGATCGCGTAGTAGCCCGCCAGGACGCCCAGGAAGGCGAGCGGCAACAGCAACGCCACGCCGACCGAGGCCGCGAGCAGACCGCCCACCAGCACACTGCCGCGTGCGATCGACAGCGAGCCGCAGGCGAACGGACGCAAGCACTTGCGCGGATGCTGGCGGTCGTCCTCGAGATCGACCAGATCATTGAGCACGTAGACGCTGGACGCACAAAGACTGAACGAGATGAACGCGATCGCCAGCTGCGCCACCGCAGCCAGATGCGTGAATTGCAGCGCGGTGATGAGCGGGACGAAAAGAAGCAGGTTCTTGAGCCATTGGTGAACCCGCAGAGCCCGCAGGTAGTCGCGCAGCGTCGCCCGCTGGCGCGAGAATACCCGCTCGGCCGTGCAGGCCTCGGTCACGGTCCGCGCGATCCGGTCGCTGCCGCCGACCACGGTCGCCAGGCGCGCTCCGCGCCACACGGGCAGGTCCGCCCGGCCGTTGCCGGCGTAGTCGAAGCCCTCCGGGAAGCGCTCCCGCAATGCCGCGAGCTTGTGTTGCCCGCTCAGGTTGGTGCTGCCGTCGCTGGCGAGCACCTCGTCGAACAGCCCGAGCTGCCCGGCGATCTGGTGGGCATACTTCTCGTCGCTGGCCGTCGCGAGCACCAGGCTGCGGCCGCTGGCCTTCTCGGCGTGCAGGTAGTCGAGGAACTCCTGGTTGAACGGCATGGCCGTCGTGTCGAGGTGGGCGCGCCGGGCGATCTCGCGTTTGAGCCGCGCCCGGCCGCGCGCGAGCCACAGCGGCAGCCGCATTACCGACCATGGGCTGCTCTTGAGCAGTGCGAGGACGGACTCGTGCAGCAGGTCGCTGCGAAGCAGGGTGTCGTCCAGGTCCACGACCAGGGGAACCGATGCCTCCGGCGCGAGCCGTCGTGGCGCATCCATACGCCTTCGTGCCTCCCGTCCAGCCCCGGGCGGGCCTCCGCCGCCGGGGGCGTGTCAGTTGCGGCCGCGAGCCTCAGCCGGTAACGCGCGGTGACGTGCGGCCTTGTGGTACGTGGAATTCGCGGCTTCGTTCCGCCTGACGCGCGTCCTGCGCCATCCCGTGTTCCTTAGCAGGCTTGGCGCCGTTTCGCCCGGACTCATTGTCGCGGTCAAGGAGCCCCGTGGCTGGCCGCGGCCCGTGTCGGCGGTTGCATCGCGTTCCCGGCGGGACGCGCCGCGAGCACTTGCAGCGCCCCCAGCCACAGCAGGGGCACCATCTCGATCACGATCCGGAGCTCCTGGATGCGCCCCATGGTGAGCGCGAACCCGAGCAGTGGAATGGAGAAGGCCGCCAGTGCCCCGCCGAGCTGGGGGTCGAGGCGTGCGCGCAGCAACAACAGCGGGATGTAGGCCCCCGCCGCGAAGCGTACGAGAAAGGTCATCAGATAGAGCGGATTCGCGAGCTCGCCCAGATTGCGCATCAGGTGGTACTCGTAAGCGGTTCCCGGAACTGCAGCGCTCGGATTCAGGTGGTCGGCGAATGCCCACTGCAGACTCCCCTGGATCACCGCGAACAGGCCGATCTGGAGGAGCAGGAGCTGGCTCAGGCGTTCGGGTGAGAGATTGCGGTAGCACACCAGGGCAAAAACGGGGATCAGGAACAGGGTCGTCTCGCGGTTGACCGTGGCGACGGCGAACAGGGCGACATAGGCGATGAGCCAACGGGGATGCCCGTCGCGCCCGAAGCGCAGCAGAAGGAGCACGAGCGCCAGCGTGAACACCGCGGCGGGCAGATCGTAGGGGTAGTAGAACAGCGCCTCGGCGTGCCAGCTGCCGAGTTCGAACAGGTCGTCCTCGAACACGTACGCCGGCTTGAACTGCAGGTTGGGCACGATCAGGTGCAAGGCCATCGGCACGGCGAATGTAGTTGCGAGGACGCGGCGCATGAGCTCGGACGAGCCGATCTCCAATAGCGCCAGCCCGCGCTGGGCCACCAGGATCAGCGCGGCCCAGCCGACGACCTCCAGCAATGCGAACACCAACTCGTGGCCCAGCGGGAACATGCTGCGCAAGCCGGCCGCGATCGCCGGCAGCAATACGCGGTGCTGGAACGGCTCGGCGGCCTCGAACTCGGCGAGCTTGGCGAAGGTCGCTAGGCGCCAGGGCTCGGCCATCACGAAATGCAGGCTGGTCAGCAGGATGGCCAGCAGCACGACGGCGACGAGCCAGATCAGCGCGCCCGAGTGAGCGGTCCGCACGAATTGCACCTTCTGCGTTGGGCCTTGCTACTGACGCCGGCGGGGGAGGGCGTCGAGCACGGTCGGTGCATTGACCTATAGCCCAGCCGCGCGCGGCCGTGCAAGCCGGCGCGGCGATCGTTCGCCTCGTGAAGCGCGTCACGGCGCCAGTCGCCCGCCTTTCGTAGCATACGGCGCCTGCACCGTAGGGGGCTGTGAGCTGGGCTGCGGAGCCCGAGCGCAATGGCATGCGACGTCCCCGCAACACTGGGGAACGTCACATGGCTCGATGGCTCGCGCGTCCGTATTCTGCTGCCTACGCTCTCGTTTTCGGGCTCGCCACGGCGGCCGCAGCGCCGCCCACGGGGCAAGCGGTGGACCTGCAGGTGCGCGGGGTAGAAGTCGTCTCCCAGATCACGGGGGCGGGCTCACCCAACGACACAGCGGCCCAATGGGGCATCCACGGGACCGATCTCGGTCACATGTTCGTCCACGACGAAGCCCTGTACATGGTGTTCGGGGACACCTTCGGCGAGGGCGGCCTCGGCGGCGATCACTGGCGCAGCAACACCATGGCGCGCGTCGCCAGCCTCGATCCGAGCCAAGGGATGCGCATCGACGCGATGGTCACGGCCGAGGACGGCCTGGCCAAGGAACTCATCCCCTCGCAGAAGCTCGCCGGCGTAGAAAAGACCGTCATTCCCACCTACGGTATATCGATCGACGGGCGCATGTACCTGCACTACATGTCGGTGCGCAACTGGGGGGCGCCGGGTCACTGGAACGTGCGCTATTCCGGCTTCGCCTACTCCGACGATGACGGCCAGACCTGGCACACGCCCAAGGACGCAGTCTGGCCGGGCGGGACCGGCTTCGAGCAGGTCGCGCTGGTGCAGCAAGGCGGC
The DNA here is from genome assembly GCA_964625925.1 of uncultured Ectothiorhodospiraceae bacterium. Taxonomy (GTDB): domain Bacteria; phylum Pseudomonadota; class Gammaproteobacteria; order XJ16; family Halofilaceae; genus Halofilum. The sequence goes on from CAZVBX010000090.1 coordinate 8,327, forward strand.
TACGTCTACAGCTTCGGCATCCCGGAAGGGCGCCACGGCAGCGTGCGCCTGCGGCGGGTCGAGCCCGGGCGCATCCTCGATCGCGGCGCCTACGAGTACTGGGACGGTCGCGCCTGGGTTCCGGATGCGGCGGCGGCCGAACCGGTGGTGCCGGCGCCGGCCGGCGAGCTCTCCGTCGCCTGGTCCGAGCAGCACCAGCGTTGGCTGATGATGTACCTGCATCCAGGCCGCGGGGAGATCGTGTTGCGCACCGCGCCCGAGCTGACCGGGACCTGGGGGGAGCCGCAGACGGTCGTGACCGCCGCAGAGCATCCGGGGCTGTATTCGCCCTACATCGTCCCGACGGTTTCGCCCGGCGACGAAATCTATTTCACGATGTCGCGCTGGGATCGCTACAACGTCTACCTGATGCGCGCCGATCTCGGGACCGGACCGGCGCGCGAGCCCGGTCAGATCGTCGCCGAGCCGGACACGGGCCGGGGGCAGCCCGAGGGCTGAGGCGGAGGGCGGCTACTCGCCCAGGACCGTCTTGCGGTAGAGATCCTTGACCTGGCCGTCGGGGTCGTAGCGCGACTTGAGGGCCCGGTAGGCCGAACGGTCGAACAGATCCCAGAACTCGTCTTCGGCATAGTAGGAGCTGGAGTACAGCGATTTCACGCCGCCGAACTCGGCCACCTTGCGCTCGACCTTCCGGTTGAAGTGACCTTCGGGATAGGCCTCGCGCGTGCGGATCACGTCCCAGAACCCGAAGTTCACGTACCAGCGCCCGGGCTCGACCGGATAGAGCGTGAAGGCACGCTCGGGATTCGGCTCCCGCAGCGGACAGATCCACACCGGGCGGATGCCGATCTCGCGGTCGAAGAACGCCAGGAACTCGGCGGCGTGCTCGATCGGGATATCGACGTCCTGAATGACCGATTCGGTATGGATGCCGCGCATGCGATTGAGCCGGTCGGTCACCCCCCAGCGCGCATTCCAGCGCATGATCTTCTGGTAGGTGATCGAATTCAGCCGGTTGCGGCCCAGCAGTCGGCGTACGACCGGATTCTGCGCATAGACGTTCTTGGAGCACCAGAACCAGTCCGTGTCCCAGCGCCAGATGTAGTCGCGCACCGCCAGGTAGTCCTCGTCGCGCGCGCCGATCGAGCGGTAGTAGATGTTCTCGTAGCCGTAGTCGCTGGTGTACGGCGCCTCGTCGACGAACCGCGCCCGAGTCAGGTAAAGGTGGTCGGGCGCGAACGCCGTGCCATCGATGAAGTCGGCCTCGCCGCCGTCGCAGGCGTCCGCCAGCGCCCGGAAAAACGATTCCGCATCGGCGAAGCGCTCGTGATGTAGCTGCACGTAAGGCTTGATCGGCACGACCGTCGCCTGCAGGCGCAAGGCGTAGCCGAGCGTGCCGTAGGAGTTGGGCAGGCCGAAGAACAGGTCGGCGTGCTCGTTGTCGGGGCGCGCGGTGACGATCGAACCGTCGCCGGTCAGGACCTCGGCCTCCTGCATCGTCGCGTGGACGAGACCGTAACGGAACGAGGACGATTCGATGCCCACCCCGGAGACGGCGCCGCCGATGGTGATCGACCGCAGCTCGGGCACCACCGCCGGCATGACGCCGTGCTCGAGGCAGGCATCGACCAGCACGTGGTAGGGCGTCATGCCTTCCACGTCGACCGTGCCGCCGGCGGGGTCGACGCCGAGTACGTGATGGAAGTCGCGCACGTTCAGGCGCTGACCGTGCGATGGCGTGCGGTCGCGGAAGAGATTCGAAGTGTCCTTGTCGAGGCGCACGCGGCCATGCGCCGCCCGGAACTGCTCCCGCAGCCGCTCACGCCGGCTGGTGTACTCCTCAACGGGCGCGCTCGTGGCCACCGTCACCTCCGCAACGCGGCAGTGCGTTGGGAACCACGGACGTGTGGGCGGAGCTTTGGTCCTTGTAACGCGCCGGATGCCTCGGCCACGGCCCCGTCGCGCAAGCCAGGGCCCGGAAGCGAATGGGTTCCGCACCCGTGTTTATCCGCGTCCATCCGTGATTCTCCCTTCGACCGAGTGGCGCAGCGCTAGCCCGCCGCCTGCTGCTCCTCGGCGGCCGGCTCGACCGATTTCGGATCGGCGCCGAAGTCGGGGGCGTACATGTAGCGCCGGCTCATGGGATAGTCATAGCCCACGTTGCCGCGGCTGTAGACGATCTGGAACAAGTGGGTGTAGCCGTTCGGGGCGCGGAACATCTCGGCGCAGCCATGCAGGTACACGCGCCAGTTGCGCCGGAAGTGCTCGTCGAAGCGCTCGGGATCGATTTGCTTGAACTCGTCCCAGTAGCGGTCGAAGCGCTCACCCCAGGCGTCCAGCGTGAGGGCGTAGTGGCGCCGCAGGTTCTCGATGTCGAGGATCTCCAGCCCGCATTGCTCCATCAGATTGAGCGCTTCGGTGAGGCTGGGGATCCAGCCGCCCGGGAAGATGTGCTTGCGGATGTAGAACTCGGTCTCGAACTGACCGAGGTGCCCGATGAAATGAAGCACGCCCACGCCGCCGGGCTTGGTCGCGCGCGCCAGGGCCTCGATCGACTCCTTCATCTGATCGCGGCCGGCGTGCTCGAGCACGCCCACGTGCGCGACCTTGTCGAACTCGGTGTCCACCTCGCGGTGGTCCGCTTCGTGCACCCGCAGCCGATCGCTCAGGCCATCGCGCTCGATGTCGCCGCGCAGGTCGTTCACCTGCTCGGTGGTGGCGTTGTAGCCCGTCACGTCCACGCCGTACTCGCGGTGGGCGTGATACATCAGGCCGCCCCAGCCACAGCCGATGTCGGCCACGCGCTCGCCCGGCTGCAGGCGTAGCTTGCGGCAGACATGCTCGAGCTTGTTGCGCTGCGCCTCCTCGACCGTGCGCGTGCCCTCCTTCCAGTAGGCACAGGTGTAGGTCATGGTCGGGTCGTCGAGCCAGTAGCGGAAGAATTCGCGCGGCAGGCCGTAGTGCGCGCGCGCGTTGTCCTTCGCCTGGACGAGCGTGCGGTTGGAGAAGCGGCGTTCGTGCCAGGCGTTGCGGATGCGCACCAGCGGATTCGGCTGCGAGAAGTCGCTGGCGTAGCTGGCGCGGAACAGGGCGTTGAAGTCGCCCTCGATATCGATGTCCTGACCGAAGAAGGATTCGAGCAGGCCGATGTGGCCGAACAGCACGACCTTGCGCTGCGCGCGGGCGTTGTTGAAGCGGATCGTGACCGCGGGTGGACCGGCGGTCTCTTCGTTGCTCAGGGCAGAGCCGTCCGCGAGGACGACGCGCACGCCCTCGCGCGTGCGTGCAAGAAAGGGCGCGAACCCGCGCCGCAGGAGTGATCCGGTAACCATGTGCCTCCCCCTTGTTGTATGACTCGCAACCCTGCGATACCGAATGTGTTCTTCGGGCAAGCGGGTCTATGCTGCCATTGAGCGGCCCCGAATGGGAGGGTGAACGCGTGATGGAGTGCCCGCGCGGAGCGAGGAGTCTCTCCAAGCCTACCGGAACCGCCCGCGGGCCACGGCGGCGCAGCCGGGAGCGATTCTGCGCGCCGGCCGCGAAGCGGCCGGGCGCAGGGATGCGCCCGGCAATCTGCTCGCCGTGCCACGCGCTCGCGACGGCGCAGGTTTCTCGG
>CAZVBX010000091.1:0-11739 GCA_964625925.1 uncultured Ectothiorhodospiraceae bacterium
CCGCGGCGCGGCGCCCCCCCCCCCCGCCCCGCCCCACCCCCCCCCCGCCCCCGCGCCGCCCCCCCCCCCCCCCCCCCGCCGCGAGGGCCGGCGAAAAGCCGACGTTGTGCGTTAAAGGACACTAGGACCTGCTAACCCTTCCCGCGATCGCCGCGGCGGGACCCTGTGGGACGCAACGCCGCATTGCGCCAACCGCGGGAACGGTTAGCAGGCCCTAGTGGGCCATGCGGGTACTTCGGTAACGCGCTGAGCGGACATGGCGCTTCAGCACAAGGCGCGCCCAACGAGCGTAGCGCGTCCTACGTGAGCGAGGCGCAACGCCGTAATGGAGCGCCCGGTCCGCTCCCGGAGGGCGGCGCTGTTCGTGCTTTCCCGCCAACGCCAAGCCGAACGTCGTGCGACAACGGTCCGGGAATCCGGCGACTGAATGGCGCGGCTCGCGCCCGGGCTGTCGCGCGCCTACCCCCTCTCGGCCTGCTCGGTCACGTCGACCCGCAGCTCGAGCGTTTGCCCGGGCTGCAGGTACTGGCTGCCCTCGAGGTCGTTCCAACGCTCGATTTCGGCCACGCTCAGGCCGAACCGGCGGGCGATATCGTAGAGCGAATCACCGCTACGCACGGTGTATTCGACCCGCTGCAACCGGGCGCTCGGCCCGTCGCGGTGCGGACCGCCGCGCTGCCCCGGATCGACCCAGACGACGAGCCGGTCGCCCGGGCGCAGCGGATCCGCAGGGGCCATGTCGTTCCAGGTCGCGAGCCGGCGCACGGAGACGTCGTGGGCGCGTGCGAGTTCCCACAAGGTGTCGCCCGATTGCACCTGATACTCGATCCGCCGGCGGTCTTCCGGCCCCCGCGCCTGGCGTGCGCGGCGGCGATTGCTCGCACTCAGCGCGTAGGCCTCGGAGGACCGGCTGGCGGTGGGCACCAGCAGATGGTCGCCGGCACGGATGAAGCTGCCGTCGAGGTCGTTGACGTCCTGGATGGCGCCCACGGACACCCCGTGGGCCTGGGCGATCTCGCTCACGGTCTCGCCCGAGGCCACGCGGTGGCGCTGCCAGCGCACCATATCAGCGGGGTCCCGTTGGGCCAGCGCGGTCTCGAACTCGTCGGCACGCGCCTGCGGCACAGCCAGCCGGTGCGGTCCGTCCGGTGGCGTGGCCCAACGATTGAATCCCGGGTTATAGCGATAGAGCTCGTCGACGGAGATGCCGGCCATCTTGGCGGCCAGGGCGATGTCCACCTGGCCCGGCAGCTCGACCACGGACATGGCGGCGTCGTCGGCGATCTGCGGCAGCTCGATGCCGTACTCGGCCGGGGCGGCGAGAATCGTGCGCAGCGCCAGGATGCGCGGCACGTAGCGCCGCGTCTGGCGCGGCAGATCCAAGGCCCAGAATTCGGTCGAACCGCCGCGGGCGCGGCTGCGCTCCACGGCGCGCTGGACCCGCCCCTCGCCGGCGTTGTAGGCGGCGAGGGCCAGCAGCCAGTCGCCATCGAACAGCGCGTGCAGGTACTCGAGATAGTCGAGCGCCGCCTCGGTGCTGGCGAGGACGTCGCGGCGGCCGTCGTACCACCAGTTTTGCGCCAGCCCATAGTGGCGCCCGGTCGCCGGCGTGAATTGCCAGATACCGCCGGCGCGCGAGTAGGAATACGCAAACGGCCGGAACGCGCTTTCGACCACCGGCACCAACAGAAGCTCGGCCGGTAAATCGCGCGCCTCCAGGCGATCGGCGATGTAGTGCAGGTAGGGTTCGCCGCGCGCCATCACGGCATCGAAATACGCCTGCCGTCCGTCGTAGCGGCGGATCTCGGCGGCGATCGGCTCGGCGTCGGCGTGCTCGATCCGGAAGCGCGCGCGGATGCGCGCCCAGAACCCGGTCGGCTGCGCATCGGACGGGTCACCGGCGAGGCGCTCGGGCACGAGCGGCGTGTCGATACTGAGGATCGTCTCCTCGTCCGGCGCAGCGGATACCGCCGGTGTAGACGGCACCGCCGCGCGGACGGCGACCGGGCCAGGGCTGCTATCGGTCTCGACGTCGGCGGACGATGCCGGGTCGGCGGGCCCGCGCGACGCGCAGCCGCCCGCGCTCAGGGCGAGCGCACACATCAGCCCCGCCGTACGACGCCATCGGTATACCACGTTGCCCATCCTCCCCCGATCCGGATCGTTCTGGGGCATGTTGTTGTAGGGACCGGCACACCCGAGTGCCGCGGGAACGCCCGGCCGAGGGAAATTCCCGGCTGCGGCCGCGAACGCCAGCGCGGCAGGATAACGCACCCGCGGCCTTGTTGGGCCACCCCGGATGCCGGACGCGGCAAAATGCCACATGCGTCCGTTTTTTCGGACCCGTCCGCAGGCGAGCGCGCGCGCCCGTGCCGCCGCTGAGCGCGCCGCGGCGGTGACACCGCGGGCGCACTCGTGTAAAGCTCGCCCCCCGGCACGACCCGGGCCTTCCGTGGCGCCCGGCCAAGCCCCACCAGCAACCGGACAACCGGCTTTGAGCGAGACTTCCCAGCCTGAGGCACCGCCCGGGCGTAGCGTGATGGTCGATGGCACCGAGGTGGTGCTACTGGGCACGGCCCATGTGTCGCAGCAGAGCGCCGAGGACGTGCGCCGCGCGCTCGACGCAGGCGAGCATGCCGCGGTCGCCGTCGAGCTGTGCCAGCCGCGCTACCAGCGGCTTACCGGCACGGACGACTGGCACGATGTGGACCTGTTCCGCGTCGTGCGCTCGGGCCGCGCCGGCATGGTCGCCGCGCAGCTCGCGCTGTCGGCCTATCAGAAACGCCTAGCCGATCAACTCGGGGTCGAGGTCGGCGGCGAGATGCGCGCGGCGGTCGAGGCGGCCGCAGCACGCCGGCTACCCCTGTGGCTGATCGACCGCAACCTCGGCGTCACCATGCGCCGCGTGGTCCGCGCCGTGCCCTGGTATCAGCGCTGGACGCTGATCAGCGGGCTGCTCGCCAGTCTGGTCGCCCGGCCGCAGTTCGACCAAGAGGCGATCGAGGAACTCAAGCGCAAGGACATCCTGGAGAGCACCTTCACCGAGTTCGCGCGCCAGTCGCCGGCGCTGTACGAGGTGCTGATCCGGGAACGCGACCGCTACATGGCGGCACGCCTGCGCGAGGAGCTCAGCGCCCATCGCCCCGCGCGCGTATTGGCCGTCGTCGGAGCGGGCCACGTCAGCGGTATTGCGGACGAGCTCGAGCGCCCCAGCGCGGAGGATCCGGCGCGCCAACGCCAAGCGCTCGACGCCGTCCCCGCCCGCGGCAAGCTCATCCGCATCCTGCCCTGGCTGGTCGTCGCCGTGATCATCAGCGGCTTCGTCATCGGCTTCGCGCGCAATCCCGAGCTGGGCTGGCGCCTGGTCACCGAATGGGTCGCGATCAACGGCGGCCTGGCCGCCCTGGGCACGGCCGTGGCGCGGGGGCATCCACTGACCATCGCCACCGCGTTCGTTGCCGCCCCCTTGACCTCGCTCAACCCGACCATCGGCACCGGCATGGTGACCGGCGCGGTGGAGACCATGCTGCGCCGGCCCCGGGCCGCCGATTTCGAGACCCTGCGCGAGCAATTGGCGCGTCCGCGCGACTGGTGGTCCAACCGCGTCACGCGCATCCTGCTGGTGTTCGTCTTCTCCACTATCGGCTCCGCGATCGGCACCTACGTCGGCGGCTTCCGCATCCTGGAGCATCTCGCAGGCTAGAGGCGTAGCACTCGCCGCGCTCGCCGTCCTCGCCGATTGGGCGAGCGCACCTGGGCGTCCACGCGACGACCCCGATTCCGGGCGCGCCCGGAGGGCATGCCCCCGCTCCGGTGGCCTATGCTGGAATGCATCGGGACCGTTGCGGCCGGCCCCGTGGGCGCGGGCCGCAACGCCAGGGAGGCGCGCATGTCCGAGCAGGTGCAGGAACTCGCCATCGTCGGCCTGGGCAACATCGGGGGCAATCTGGCCCTGCAGGCCCGCGAGCGCAGCTATCGGGTGCTGGGCGCCGATAAGCGCCCGCCCGACGCGGCGCTTCCGGAGGCCGGCGTCGAGGTCGTCGAGAACCTGGAGTCGATCCGCCAGCTAGCGCCGCCGCGGGTGGTGTTCATGTACGTGTCGGCGGGACCGGCCGTCGATGCCGTGCTCGATCAGCTCAAGGGCATCCTCGACCGCGGTGACATCGTCGTCGATGGCGGCAACTCCTATTGGGGCGATTCGATCGAGCGCCACCGGCAAGCGGCGCAAGCCGGTCTCGGCTACGCCGACGTCGGCACCAGCGGCGGGCTCGAGGGGGCGCGCCAGGGTGCTTGCTTCATGGCCGGGGGCGAGGACGCGACCATCGCGCGCATCGAGCCGATCCTGCGGGCACTCGCGACCGAGGGCGGCTACGTCCACGCCGGCCCGCCCGGCGCCGGCCACTTCACCAAGCTGGTCCACAACGGCATCGAATTCGGCATGTTGCAGGCCATCGGCGAGGGCGTCGACCTGCTGGAACATCACCGCGACGATCTCCAGGTCGAGCAGATCCTCGACGCCTGGACACAGGGCTCGGTCATCCGCTCCTGGCTGGTCGATCTCATGGCCCGCCAGTACCGCGACCGCGGCGGACTGGAGGACGTGCCGGGGTATATCGAGGACACCGGCGAAGTGAATTGGCTGGTCGACGACTCGATGCACATGGGCGTCCCGATCCCGGTGATCGCACAGTCGGTGATCCAGCTGATGACCTCGCGCGACGGCGAACGCAACTGGGCGCGGGCCATTGCGCTGATGCGTAACGGCTTCGGCAGTCACCCGCTGGGCCCGGACGAGACCGTCGCCGCCCACCGCGAGACGAGCCGCATCGGCCCGTATCGCCACAGCGATTGATCGGCACCCCACGGCAACGCACGAATCGCAACGGTGATATCCATGGAAGGAAATTCGCCCGACTTCGGCCTGGCCGGGCAGGTGGCGATCGTCACCGGCGCCACTTCCGGGCTCGGCCGCGCCTGCGCTCTCGCCCTCGGTGCGGCGGGGGCGGCCGTCATCGTCAATCACCGGCCCGACAGCGAGGCCGATGCGCTCGAGGTCGTGCAGCGCATCCAGCACGCGGGCGGTCGTGCCATGGAGGTCGCGGCCGATGTCAGCGACGAGGAGCAGGTGCAGGCGATGTTCGCACAAGTGGTGCGGCGCTTCGGCACCGTGCACATCCTGGTCAACAACGCCGGCGTGCAGAACGGCGCCCCGCTGCGGGAGATGACCCTCGCCCAGTGGCAGAAGGTGATCGACGTCAATCTCACCGGCCAATTCCTGTGCGCGCGCGAGGCGGTGCGCGAGTTCGGCCGGCGCGGCATGCAGCCGGAGGTCTCATCGGCCCTGGGCAAGATCGTCTTCATGAGCTCGGTGCACGAGACCATCCCGTGGGCGTGCGAGGCCAACTACGCGGCCTCCAAAGGCGGGCTCATGCTGCTGATGCGGTCGATGGCCCAGGAGCTGGCGCACGAGCGCATCCGCATCAATGCGGTTGCACCGGGCGCAATCCGCACCGACATCAACCGCGACGCCTGGGATACCAAGGAGGCCCTCGACGAACTGCTCGAATTGATCCCCTACGGCCGCATCGGCGAGACCGAGGATGTCGCCCGCAGCGTGCTCTGGCTGGCCTCGGATCTGTCCGACTACATCGTCGGCACGACGCTGTATGTCGACGGCGGCATGAGTCTCTACCCCTCGTTTCGCGGCAGCGGCTGACCCGGCGCGGCGACCAGCGGCATGGCCAGCACGCCGCTCGAGCATTACGCCTTCGTCGGGAACGCCGCGACCGGTGCATTGATTGCGCGCGACGGCGCAGTCGACTGGTTGTGCCTGCCGCGCTTCGACGACCAGGCCTGCTTCGCCGCCCTGCTGGGCACGCGCGAGCACGGCACCTGGCAGATCGCTCCCGCCGAGGAGGTGCAGCGGGTCCAGCGCCAATACCGGCCGGGCACGGCCATCCTCGAGACCACGTTCGAGACGGCCAGCGGCGCGGCCACGCTCATCGACTTCATGCCCTTTCCCGAGGACGAGCATTACGTCGAGCTGATCCGCTTGATCCGTGGCGATGGGGGCTGTGTTCGCATGCAGACCAACCTCTGCATGCGCTTCGAATATGGCCGGGTGATCCCGTGGGTGCGGCGCCACGACTACGGCCTGAGCGCCGTCGCCGGCCCCGACGCGCTCAACCTGCACACGCCGGTCGAGCTGGAGGGACGCGGCTTCCACACGGTGGGCGAGTTCCGCGTCGGCGAGGGCGCGGTGATCCCGTTCACCCTGTCATACCATCCCTCGCACTGGCCCGCGCGCTGGGATGAGTCACGCCCGGCGTTCCATCACGAGGACTATCCCGAGCTGCTCGAGCAAACCGAACGGCAGTGGCGCGCCTGGTCCGATCACCAGTCGTTCCCATTGCCGGCGGATCACCGCTGGTCGCAGGCGGTCAAGCGCTCGCTGATCACCCTCAAGACGCTCACCTCCGATGCCACCGGCGGCATCGTGGCCGCCCCGACCACTTCCCTGCCCGAGGCACCGGGCGGCGTGCGCAACTGGGACTACCGCTTCTGCTGGATCCGCGACGCGACGTTCACGCTCAACGCCCTGATGACCTCGGGCTACCGCCAGGAGGCGCGTGCCTGGCGTATGTGGCTGCTACGTGCGGCCGCCGGCGACCCGCGGCAGCTCCAAATCATGTACGGCCTGCGTGGCGAGCGCCGGCTGACCGAGGTCGAGCTCGATTGGCTGCCGGGGTACGAGGAGAGCCGCCCGGTGCGCATCGGGAATGCCGCGTTCGACCAGCGCCAGCTCGACGTGCCCGGCGAGCTGATCGACGTGCTCCACGTCGCGCGCCGGTTCCAGCTGGAGCCGAGTGATCACGCCTGGCGTTTGCAACGGACCATCCTCAGCCAGCTCGAACACGACTGGGACAAGCCGGACGAGGGCATCTGGGAGATCCGCGGGGAGAGCCGTCACACCACGCACTCGCGCCTGATGTGCTGGGTCGCCTTCGACCGGGCGGTCAAGGCCGTGGAGCACTTCGGCCTGGCCGGGCCGGTGGATCACTGGCGGGCGGTGCGCGACCGAATCCGCGCCGATATCGAGGAGAACGGCTGGAACGCCGAGCGCGGCTGCTTCGTGCAGCATTACGGCGGCCGCTACGTCGATGCCTCTCTGCTGCTGATGGCGGAAGTCGGCTTCCTGGCCCCGGATGACGACCGCTTCCGGCGCACCGTCGAGGCGGTCGAGCGCGACCTGACGTGGGACGGGCTGGTCCTGCGCTACCGTGTCGAGGACACGCCCGACGGACTGCCGGGCACCGAGGGGGTCTTTCTAGCCTGCAGCTTCTGGCTGGTCGATGCCTATATTCAGCTCGCCCGGCGCGACGATGCGGTGGCGCTATTCGAGCGGCTATTGAGCCTGCGCAACGACGTCGGTCTGCTGGCGGAGGAATACGACCCGAGTGCCGGACGCCAGCTCGGCAACTTCCCGCAGGCGTTCTCGCACATCGCCCTGGTGAACACGGCCAACAACCTGCTCGGCGCCTTCGGCCCCATCGCCACGCGGGCCGAACGCTCGGGCGGAGCGGCGCCAGTATCGCCCGACAGGTGACGCATCGGGCCCGGCGCGGAGCCGCCGCCGAGCATCGGCCCGGCGGCGCTCCATAATGGCGGGTTCACGCCTCCTCGAGATAGCGCTCGGGCGTGTTTTGGGTGATGTACTTGATCGATTCCAGAATGCACTGGCGGATGACCTTCTCCATGGGCGTGTCGGAATACGACGAAAGTCCGCCGCCCATCGCGCCGCCGCCGCCGATGGCGGCGAGCGCACCGCCGAAATTCACGTCCGTCGCTTCGGCCGAGACATTGGTGGCGGCCAGGATCTCCGCGGTCTCCGAATCGATCAGGCGGATGTCCATGGCCATCGAGGATTTCTTCATCGAGCCGGAGACGGCACCGAACACCGCGCTGGCCTGGCCCAGCATGCCGCCCCCGCCACCGCCGACGGAACCGCCGCCGGTGTTCGGGTCCCAGCCGGTCACCGCCGCGACGATCAGGATGTCGGCGCCGGCGATATTGCCGACCTGCGCCGCAGTGGCTTCGTCCACCTGGCCCGAGGCACCCAGGTTCTGCTCGGCCTGCACCTCCTCGAGCTGACTGCGCTCGAGCACGCGGTAGCGTTTGCTCTGCACGAGGCCCGTGGTGAGCATGTCCTCCAGCCCCGTCATGTAGCCCTGGTTCTCCTGCGAGATCGTTACGCCTCCCTCCCCCGTGCCCGGCAGGCCGGAGATACTTACGCTACCGCCGCCCTGATCGCCTACCTTCCACTGGAAATCCGCCAGGGCGATGCGCGCCTTGGCGCCATCGTAGGGGCCTAGCGCGTCGGCGATGCTGGTGTCCCGCTCGGATTCGACACTGCTTTGCGACTCGGTGATGCCGCTGACCGACTGGCAACCGGCGAGCGTGAGGATGGAGATCACCGCCGCAAGCGATGAGAGGATTCGTTTCATTATTCCCCCGGATTATCTCGTTCTTGGCTATGGCAAGTCGTTGGCGGCACCCGCGGCGCATGGCGCTATGCCGATCGACCGGACGGCCCGAAGGCTTGCGTGACGGGCACGTGCCGTGAGCGCGCCGTCGAGCTACTGTAGGTAACTTCCGATTGACCGGCAAGCGGCGGCGAGCACGGCAACCGCCGGGCCCCGGCGGTTGACCGCCCGTGTGCCTATGTGGCGCGGAAATTGCGCTCGGCCTTGCGTCCAACGCGATGCTCGATGGCCTTTTCCAGCTTGCCGGCGGCGTCGCGCACGGCCTTGTACATGTCCGAATCGGTCGCCTCGACGGCGAGCGCTTCGAGCCCGGCCGCATGTACCTCCATCGTGCAGGACTTGTCAACGCCGCCCTTGCGCGCGTTGGCGTCCTTGAGAAAGACCTCGAGCCGCGTCAGGCGATCGCCGTACAGGCGTTCGACGCGGCCCAGCTTGCTGCGGATTTGCTCGTCGAGCGCATCCGAGCGCTCGATACCTTCGGCCGCGTTGATCTCGATCTGCATGTTCCCTCCTGCAACGGTGGTTCACCGTGTCAGGCTCGGGCCGGAATCCCGGCTTTTCAACCGGGTACGCGGGCTTGCCACAGGTGCGCCGCGCTAGCGCCCGCTCACGGCTGCCAGAATCGCTTGCGCGCCTCGCGCTCGGCATCGAGCAGGTGGATCCCGGCATCGCGCAACAGCCGCCGGTCGACGCGGGCGAGTTCCCGCCGCGACCGCCAGCGCCGCCACCAGCGCGCCAGCCGCCCTGTGGAGAACGTCGCCCGCTTGTTCATCGACTGCTCCATCGTCCCCATCCTCGGCCAGCGACAGGACTCGATGATCGCTGGCCGGGCCTGGGCATAACAGATACAGTTTCTCGGTCTCAGAAGGGAACAGACGGGATGGCGCAACCCGAGCTACGCTACGAGCAGGTTGCCGAGCACCTGCGCAGCGCCATTCGAGCCGGCGCCTTCGCCCCCGGCAGCCGGCTGCCGGGATTGCGCCGGACCTGCGCGCGCTACGGTGTCAGTCTCTCGACGGCCCTGCAGGCCTATCGGCAGCTCGAGGCCGAGGGGTTGATCCGGCCGCGGGACCGTTCGGGTTACTTCGTGCGCGCGCGCAACGAGGCCCGTGCGCCCGAGCCGCGTGCCAACGCGCTCGCAGGCACCGACGAGGCGATCTCGGTGTCCGCGCGCGTGCTCGAGATGATCGAGGCCTCGCGCCGGCCGGGATGCACCAATCTCGGCGCCACCCTGCCCGATCCGGCCCTGCTGCCGACCCGCGCCCTGGCGCGCATGCTGGCCGAGACCACCGCGGAGCCGAGCGCACTGGCGCATTACGGCAGCATCGCGGGCGAGCCGGTCCTGCGCGAGCGCATCGCCCAGCGCATGGCGCTGCTGGACATCCATGCCGGTCCCGATGACATCGTCACCACGAACGGCTGCATGGAGGCACTATCGATCGCCCTGCGCAGCGTGACCGAGCCCGGCGACCCCGTCGGGGTCGAATCGCCCACGTTCTATGGCCTGCTGCAGGTGCTGGAGGGCCTGGGACGACGGGCCGTGGAATTACCCACCGATCCGCGTACCGGGCTCGACCCCCAATCCGCACCGCAGCTCGCGCAGGCGGCCGGCGCGCGTGCCCTCGTGACCATCCCCAATGCGCACAACCCGCTCGGCTATTGCATGCCCGATCCGGCCAAGCAAGCACTCGTGCGTGCCTGCGCGGACATCGGCCTGCCGCTGATCGAGGATGACATCTATGGGGAGCTGGCGCCGGGGGCCCACCGTCCGCGCCCGCTGAAAGCCTGGGACACGGACGGCACGGTCCTGTTGTGCTCCTCGTTCAGCAAGGTCCTGGCCCCGGGCCTGCGCGTCGGCTGGCTGGCCGCGGGCCCGCATGCGCCGCGCGCGACCGAGATCAAGTTCCGCAGCAGCGGCACGGCCGCGAGCCCGCCGCAGCGCGCCGTTGCCGAATATCTGCGCCGCGCAGGCTACGAGCGCGTCGTGCGCCATGCGGCGCGCCACTACAGCGCCCGGCTCGACCGCCTGCACGAGCACGTCGCCGCCAGCTTCCCCGCCGACACCCGCATCTCCCGCCCGCAGGCGGGGTTCACGCTGTGGCTGGAACTCCCCACGGACATCGACGCAACCGCGATCTACCGGCAGGCGCTGGAGCGCGGGATCGTGGTTGCGCCGGGCGAGCTGTTCGCTCCCGGTGACCGCTATCGCCACTGCCTGCGGCTCAACGCCGCGATCGCCGACGACCCCTCCGTGCTTTCTGCCGTGCAGCAACTGGGGCGCATCGCAGCGCGGCCCGGATGAAACCCGGGCCGAAACGCTTGTTCTGCGCCACGCGCTTGGGCTAGGCTTCGCGCCATCGGACTAGGGGTACCCGCCGCAGCGGGTTGAGAGAGTCCCTTGGAACCTGATCCGGCGGCACGCCGCGCGTGCCCACCGGCGGAGGGAAGTCCGACAATCGGCTCGCTCCATGCCGGTTCCTCCGTCGGTTCAACCAGGAGGAACCATCCATGAGCGCTACCGCGAACGACGTCGCGGCGGCAGCCGAACGGCTGTCGGCCGAGGTCACCCAGGCTTTCCCCGCCTCGCGCAAGATCCACGTCACGGGCTCGCGTCCGGACATCCAGGTCCCGCTGCGCGAGATCACGCTGACACCCACGCAAACGGCCGACGGCCCGCAGCACAATCCGCCGCTGCCCGTCTACGATACGTCCGGCCCCTACACCGACGAGCGCGCTTCGATCGATCTGGCCCGCGGGCTGACGCCGATCCGGTCCGCCTGGATCGAGGAGCGCGGCGACACCGAGCGGCTACCCAGCGCCAGCTCGGAATACGGCCGCGAACGCGCCACCGACCCGAACCTCGCCCCGGTGCGCTTCCCCGAGGTCCCCGCCCCGCGGCGGGCACGCAAGGGCGCCAACGTCACCCAGATGCACTACGCGCGCCAGGGCCTCGTCACGCCCGAAATGGAGTACATCGCACTGCGCGAGAATGCGCGCCGCGAGGCGGTGACCGACCTCGATCTGCACACGCGCCATCCGGGCGAGGCCTTCGGTGCCGAGTTGCCCGAGGCGATCACGCCGGAGTTCGTACGCGACGAGGTCGCCCGCGGCCGCGCCATCATCCCGGCGAACATCAATCATCCCGAGCTCGAGCCGATGATCATCGGCCGCAACTTCCGCACCAAGGTCAACGCCA
>CAZVBX010000092.1:0-11234 GCA_964625925.1 uncultured Ectothiorhodospiraceae bacterium
GCGCGCGAGAGGCCCCGGACTGCGGGCGCGGCTGCGCGCCCGGCTGCAGGAGCACCCGCGCGCGGCGCTGGGCAGCCTGGGCCGGCTGTGGCGCAACCCGGGCGCCAGTGCGATGACGGTCGCCGTGATCGCCATTGCGCTGGCCCTGCCGGGCGCGCTGTGGATTCTGCTGCAGAATGCGGAGCGCGTCGGCGGGGGGCTGGAGGCCGGCACCCGCATTTCCGTCTATCTCGACCCCGCGCTCGACGCCGCCGCGATCGACCGCGCGGCCGACGCGATCGGCGCGCGCGACGACGTGCGCATCGTCCAGCGCATCTCGGCCGAGGAGGCGCTGGCAGAGTTCCGCGCTCTCGCCGGTTTCGAGCGCGCCCTCGAATCCCTGGAGAACAATCCCCTGCCGGCGGTCATCGTGGCCGAGGGGGCGGCGGGCATGCCCGAGACGGCGGACGCGCTGGGCGCACTGGCACGCCGGCTGGAGTCGATCGAGGGCGTCGACCGGGCACGGGTCGATCTCGCCTGGGTCGAGCGGCTGTATGCGCTGCTGGCGCTGGTCGAACGGGCGATCGCGCTGCTCGGCGGCCTGCTGGCCGCGGGGGTGCTGCTGATCGTGGGTAACACCATCCGGCTCGACATCCTCAACCGCCGGACGGAGATCGAGGTCAGCAAGCTGATCGGCGGCAGCGACGCATTCATTCGCCGCCCATTCCTGTACGGCGGCGCCTGGTACGGCCTGCTCGGCGCGGTGTTGGCCTGCCTGTTGCTGGCCGCGGCCAGCGCCTTGCTCGCCGGGCCCACGGCCGAGCTCGCGGCTGCCTACGGCAGTCCGTTTCGCCTGCGCGGGCTGAGCGCCGGCGGGGTGACGGGGGTGTTGCTCATCGGAACGGCGCTCGGCCTGGCTGGCTCCTGGCTCGCGGTCGGGCGGCATCTACGCGCGATCGAGCCCGGCTGAGGCGACGCGCCGGCGTGCAGGCCTTGAAATCCCTCCCACCGACCCTATATTCACATGGCGAGAGTCCGTCGGGCGCCCCGGGGGAACTTCTCGGCCACCGCACGGTCTGATCCACTAATTGTTAGAATACCGGCAACTTTCCGGACACCAGCTAGCGAGGACGCTTCGATGAGCACGGCGCTGCTTACGAGTTCACAGCGGAACCTGCCCGCGGTCACGGGGGACCTGAACGCCTATATCCAGGCGGTCAACGCCCTGCCCGTGCTGGAGTTCGAGGAGGAGCAGCAGCTCGCCCGGCGCCTGCGCGAGCAGGACGATCTGCAGGCGGCACAGCAGCTGATCCTGTCGCAGCTTCGCTTCGTGGTGCATATCGCCCGCGGCTATACGGGCTATGGCCTGCCCATGGCCGATCTGATCCAGGAGGGCAACATCGGCCTGATGAAGGCCGTACGGCGCTTCGACCCCGACGTCGGCGTACGGCTGATCTCGTTTGCCGTGCACTGGATCCGCGCCGAAATCCATGAATACGTCATCCGCAACTGGCGCATCGTGAAGGTGGCTTCGACCAAGGCCCAGCGCAAGCTGTTCTTCAAGCTGCGCTCGGCCAAGAACCGGCTCGGCTGGTTCTCGAACGACGAGGTCCAGGCGGTTGCGAACGATCTGGGCGTCGAGCCGCAGACCGTGCTGGAGATGGAATCGCGTCTCGCCGGCCAGGACACGTCGTTCGATGCGCCCGCCGACGCAGGCGAGGACGAGCAATTCTCGCCCTCGTCCTGGCTCGAGCAGGGCCAGGCCGATCCGGCACAGCTCGTCGAGGACAGCGATGCCAGCGCGCACGAGCAGGCACAGTTGCAGGACGCCCTCGCCAATCTGGACGAACGTAGCCGCGACATCCTGCGAGCCCGCTGGTTGGCGGAGGATCGGACCACGCTACAGGAGCTCGCCGATCAGTACGGCGTCTCCGCGGAGCGCATCCGCCAGCTCGAGGCCAACGCGATGAAGAAGATGCGCAAGAATATGGTGCTCGACGCCTGAGCGCTGCGCTCGACCGGTCACGACGCCCGGCTTCGGCCGGGCGTTTTTTTGTGCGGCCGTTCGCGCTTTTCGCCAAACCCATTTGATCCAGATCAAGGCTGGCCGGGAGCGCGCTGCGTATCCTGCCGGATATTGCCCCGCGGCAAGCCGGCCCAGGATGGGCCGGGGGCCGGGCACGACGACAAGCATCAAGGGTCGCTGACACGAGCGACCGGCGATGCCATGACTGCTGACCACGGACACGGTCGCCGAGCACAGGACATGGATTCGGTCGTTCGCACGAACCACACCAGCGCGCCCCAGATGCGGCCCATACCGCGCCCATTCGCAATGCGGCCGCGTCCTATGATCCCGGTCCCACTGTGTTCGTCGCACCCCACCGCGGGCGGGGCCGTCCGGCCCTGCGCGGGTTCCTTAGGCGTCGCGGCCCCTCGGGACCGCGGGCCGGCCACCACCGCGTCCGCATTGCGGACGCCGCTCCATGGAATTCGGAGGGAGTTGCCTTATGGACGACCTGCAGCGCGCCAACGACGAAGCCCACACGCTGATCGAGGCGCATTACATCGAGGCTCTGGAGGCCGTGCTGGACCACCGCGTGGAGGATGCACGCCGGACCTTCGGCGAGTTCGATGCCGCGATAGCGGCCCATCTGCGCGAGGAGCAGGACCACCTGGTGCCCCGCCTGTCGGCACTCGGCGAGCCGGTCGCGCGGGCCTTCGGCGAGGGCGTGCTGGGCGGACGCCGGCGACTACAGCGGCGCATGGCGCGCACCCGCCACATCCTCGCCCGACTCAATCCGGATAGCCCCCGCTTGGCGGAGGACATCCTCGACGCGTTGGAGATGATGTGGCTGGTGCGCAGCGCGTTGCAGGAGCATCGTGAGCGCGAACGCCAGGTGCTCTATCCGCGCCTCGCGGCGCGCCTGCCCGCCGAGGAGCGTTCGGCGGCAGGCGAGCGCCTGACCGCGCGATGCCACCAGGGTGCCGCGAACGCGGCGCGGGCGACGGCCTAGTCCGCGAGCGGAACCCGTCCGACGAATGCCCGGCCGACGGCCGGCCGTCCCGAGGGATGGCCGGCCGGGCCCGGGCCGGAAAGAGCGGGCATCCCGCCCGATTCCCTTGGCCAATATCTCACGGCCGTAGGTGGCCGATATCTCACGGCCGTAGGTGGCCGATATCTCACGGCCGTAGCAGCCCTTCCAGACGGGACAGGTCATTGATCATGCGAAAACTCCCGCCCACCTCGGTCACTTGCTGCTTCCACGTCTCAACGCGGTCGAGGTAACGCTGTGGATCGACCTGGTCGGGTCGCAGCTTGGCCACGTTGAGCGCCACCACGTGCGTATCCGCCAGCGGTAACTCGAACTCGCGCCGATGGCCCGGGGGCAGGTCCTCCTTGAGATCGGAGAAAACCAGGATGCGGCGCTCGCCCGCGCCCGTTTCCTCGAGCCATTCCCCGGCCTGCAGCAGGCCGCCCCGGATGTCCGTGTAGGAAGCCGATTCGAGCCCCTCGAAGAATGTGGTCATCGTGCGCCGGAATTCGCGCTTTTGGTCATTGGCCTTGGAAGGCTGGCCGTCGAAGGTCGTGCGCTCGACGATATCCTCTTCGCTGAAGCTCGCGCTGTCGATGCGCGCCACCGCCAGCGAATCGCCCGTTTCCAGCGAACCCAGGAGGTAGTTGACGATCGCATTGGCGCGGTCGATCTCCTGGGTGTAGGTGCCGGAGGTATCCAGCAGCAGGTAGACCGCAGTATTGCGGTTGGCGTCCGCACAACCGGCGGTTACACCGACCGCCGCGAGCATCAGTGTGGCGAGCGTGGTCTTCACTGGTCGCATCATTCCTCCGCGCCGCGCGAACGGCCGTTGGGCAACGCGCCCCGGGTGACGCGCTCGATCGCCAGGGGCAGGAAGATCACGAAATCGTAGATCTGGGTCAGCACCCGCGCGGCGGCGCGACTGGCGGCGGCGCCCACGCGCAGCGTCGTGGCCAATACGCGCAGCAGCCCGATCGCCGCCACCCCGACAACGGTGCGGGCGGCGTGAATGAACGATTCGAGCGGCACGGCGACGAACACGAGCACGAACGGCAGGATGAAGCCGAGCAACATCTGGCCGATCGCGGGGATCATCCGCAGCGCGGCGTCGTTGGCCGGACCGCCCTCGCCTTCGGCGCCGGCGGGGCTCTCGCCGGGGTTCGAGAGCATCTGGACCAGGTCCTGCTGGTCCGCCGCCAGCATGTCGCGCATGTAGGCGAGCGCGGATTCGACGCCGGCGAGGAGGAACAGAAAGGTGAATGCCGTCCAGGCCATGGTGCGGCGTTTGCGATCATCGAGGGCCCCGATCACCGGGAACAGCCGGGTCACGCGCAACGACTCCATCAGGAACAGGCCCATGGTGATCTCCACCATGATGATCACCAGCGCGGCCACATCGGCGGTCTGCATCGGGCCGATGTACGAGTTGCCCCCCACCATCTCCGACATCGGCAAGGCGATCAGATGGAAGTTGATGATCGCGCCGAAGGTCGCGATCACCAGCACCAGCCCGGCGATGAGGAACTGCGTCAACGAAGACGAGGACAGCGTGCGCACGGTCGCGTCGTCGCCGACGCGGATCCGCTCGTAGCGCTGCATGTGCGAGTCGATTTGGTCCGCGCGCGTTTCCAGCCCGGAGATCTGTCCCGAGACCTCCTGCAGCTTGGCGCTGAGCTTGCGCCAGTACGGCAGCATGCGTTTGAGCAGATCGTGGCGCTTGCGGCTCTCCTTGCGGTACTCGCCGAGGGCGCGCTGGCTCGATTTCTCCAGCGTGCCGCGGATGTCCTCGAGCACGCGCGCGACGGTCGGATCGCGCGTCTCGATGCGCGCCAGCGCCTCCACGGCCTCGGTCCAGGGCGGGGGCGTCGGCGGCTCCTGCGTGGAGGCGCGGTAATCCTCGTCGATCTGCGTGATGATCTGCGACAGCTCGCGTTGCAGCGCGGGATATCCGGAGAGATCGCGATTGACCATGGTGGACACGCGCTCGAACTCGCGCTCGATATCGCGCTCGGCCGATTCGGCCGCCATCCCCAGCAGCACCTCGCGATTGCGCCGGGCCAGTAGCGCCTCGCCGTGGCGCACGGCGCGCGCCGCCGTGCGCAAGCCGCGCTCGGCCAACCGCCCCGTGGCCGTGAATAATTCGTGGGCGGGCGTGCGGGCCAGATACAGCGCCGTGACCAGCAGCACCAGCCAGATGGCGCCGGATAGCGCCGGGTGGTCGGCCCAGACCGTCAGTAGATCGGTGAAACTCATGCGTTCGAACCCTCGCCGCGTACCGTGTGACCGAGAAACGCCCGTCCACGCGGATGGTCCCGCGGGCCGAGCGGCAGGTCGGGTACGGCAATGATTGTCGCCCGTAAGGGCCGCGGGGATCGCGTGCGGCTAGCCCGCCTGACCGCGGCCGATCAGTCGGCCCTCGGGGCGACTCGTTGTAATGACAACACGATACGCCCGAACGGCGGGCGAGGTCCGTGAATCATGTCACGCACGGCGCAGCATGCCCGCTAGGAGCCCGTCCGAGAAACCCAACGCCTGCTGCATTGCGGGTCACAACCCTTCGGGGCGGGGCCTGTGTGGCGCAATGCGGCGTTGCGCCACACAGGCTCCCGCCGCGGCGATCGCGGGAAGGGTTAACAGGCCCTAGGCAAACGCGGCGCGGATCGGCGGTAGATAGTGATCGAGCAATAGTGCCGCGAACAGCACCATCAAGTAGGTGATGGAGAAGAGAAAGGTGCGGATCGCCTGACCTTCGGCGTTACGGCGCCAGAGCCGCCAGGCATGCTGCAGAAAGCGCCCACCGAAGGCCAGCGCCGCCGCCAGATACAGCAGACCGCTCATACCCACGAGATACGGCAGCAGCGTCACGACCACGAGCAGGACGGTATAGAGCCAGATGTGCAGGCGCGTTAGCGACTCGCCGTGCGTGACCGGCAGCATGGGGATGTCGACGCCCGCGTACTCGTCGCGCTTGTGCAATGCCAGGGCCCAGAAGTGCGGCGGCGTCCAGACGAACACGATCAGGCACAGCAATAGCGCGTGCGGATGCACCTCGCCGGTCACGGCGGTCCACCCGAGCACCGGCGGCATGGCGCCGGCGAGGCCGCCGATGACGATGTTCTGCGGTGTGGCGCGCTTGAGGAATAGCGTGTAGATCACGCCATAGCCGATCAGGGCCGCGAACGTGAGCACGGCCGTCAGCGCATTGACGCCCGCGGCGAGGACGAACATGCCCAGAGCGGCCAGCACCGATGCGAAGACCAGGCTGCGCCGGTCGTCGAGCGCGCCCGTCGGCAGCGGCCGGCGGTCGGTGCGGTGCATGCGGGCATCGGCCTCGCGATCGACGACCTGATTGAGCGCTGCGGCGGCAGCCGAGGCCAGCGTGATCCCGAGGGTCCCGAGGACGAACGGCTGCAATGGCACCAGGCCGGGGACGGCGAGCAGCATGCCCACGATCGCGGTGAAGACGATCAGCGCGACCACCTTGGGCTTGCACAAGTCCAGGTAGGCGCGCCAATTGCCGAGTTCGGGTACGGTGCGAATGAGCGCGTTGGGCATGACGGGTTCAGCGCGCATCGGGTGTCGATCGGGTCAGCAGGCGCAGGAGAGCGGTCAGCGCCAAGAGCAATAGCGCCGCACCCCCATTATGAGCGGTCGCCACCGGCAACGGAAGGCGCCACATGACGGTCGACACGCCCAGCGCCAATTGCACCGCCAGCAACGCCAGCACGCAGGCACCGGCGACCTGCAGCGGGCGCGCCCGGCCCGGCCACATACAGGCCAGGGCCAGCGCCCCGATGACGACGCTAGCGGCGATTGCGCCGAGCCGGTGGCTCAGATGGATCGCGGTGCGCGCGGCGCCCGACAGGATCCCGCCCTCGTAGTCGATGCCGAGCCCATGCCAGGGCACGAAGGCGCTGTCGAAGTCGGTCTGCGGCCACCACTGCCCCTGGCACATGGGGAAATCCGGACACGCGAGCGCGGCGTAGTTGGTGCTCGTCCATCCCCCCAACATGATCTGTCCGGTCAGCACGACCAAGGCGAGGCCGGCCAATCCGCGCAGGGAGCGGGGATGCGCTAGATAAGGCACGCGCTGCGCATGCGACAGCGCGAGCCAGGTGAGCAACGCGAGCACCGCCAGGCCCCCGAGCAGATGCGCCAGCACGATCAGCGGCTTGAGCAGCAGCGTGACGGTCCACATCCCGAGCAGCGCCTGGAAGATCACCAGACCGAGCAGCACGCTCGGCAGCACGACCGGCGTGCCGCGCGGGCGCCGTACCCAAGCCATGATGGCCATCGTTGCGACCAGCACGCCGAGTCCCCCGGCGAAATAGCGATGGATCATCTCCTTCCAGGCCTTGCCGGTCTCCACCGGCCGCTCCGGGAAGGCTGCGTTCGCGCGTTGAATCTCCGTGCTGCCCTCGGGGGCGCCGATCTGGCCGTAACAGCCGGGCCAATCCGGGCAGCCCAGGCCGGCATCGGACAGACGCACCCACGCGCCGAGCACGACCACGATCAGCGTAACGATCGTGGCGAGCCCGGCGAGCCGACCGATGAGGGGGTCGCGCTGCATGGGCTAGCCGATCCGGGAAGTCTTCAACAGTTGCTCGAGGTCGTCGAGCATGCCGCGCGGCGCGGCATCCGCACCGAAGCGCATCATCAGATTGCCGAACGGATCGATCAGCAGCACCTCCGCCGGGCCCGTCGCCGGCAGCTGACGCGCGAGGTCGCCGTCTGGGCGCTGCCTTAAGACCGTGAGCCGCGGATGTTCGGACAGGATCGTCGCCAGTCCCGGCGTCTGTCCCCCCTCCGGCGCCAGGGCCAGGCGCCGCACGCGGATGCGATCCTCGGCCAGCGCATCGTGGATCTGGCGGGTCTCGTACAGCCGCTGGCGGCAGGCCTCACCGCACTGGGGGCCCACCGCATGAACCAGAGTCCAGTGCCCGCGCAGATCGTCCAGGGCGTAGCCGCCGCCGTCGGCCCGGGATGCCGCGAACGACTCGAGCGGCTGGGCCGGCTCGATCAGGCTTCCGTGCATCTCACCGCGCGGTGCGATCTGGGGCGCCAAAGCGTACCACGCGCCTGCGACGAGCACCGGCGCGACGAACACCGCAACGATGAGCAACAGGCGGCGCCGCGCCACGGCCACCGGATTGTTCGAACGAGTTGACATGCCTTATCTCCGTCGCGCCCGCCACCGCAAGACCGCAGTGGTCACGAGCACCGTCAGCGCCAGCGCAAACCACTGCAGGGCGTACCCGTAATGGCGCGCGGGACCGAACGCCGGCTTCAACGGACGCCGCGTCAGCGCCCACGGATGGCCCTGCTCCGCGCGAATCACGGCCGGCACCAACGGCCGGCCGAGAGCCTGTTCGAGCGCCTCGTAGTCGACCCGCGTCGCCGTGCGGGGCCAGCCTTGCGCCTCGGCAACGGCCCGCCCGAGCGCGATTCCGGCATCCGGCCGCCAGATCCGGCCGGTGACCGTCAGCGGGCCGGCGGCATCGACCGCCACCGGGCCCTGAGGCGCGCGCCGCGGCCCGGCAGGAATCCAGCCCCGGTCGACCAGGACCGTGCGGCCGTCGTCCAGCGCCAGCGGCGTGAGGACGTCGTAGCCGACGCGGCCGTCGAGCAGCCGGTTGTCGAGGAGGAATTGGCGCTCGCGCAGGAATCGGCCCCGGGCCCGGACGCGCCGGTACTCGAGTTCGCCGAATGCCTCGGGGGCGTACGGCAGATCGATGGCGCGCGCCTGAGCACCGCGCTCGATGGCATCGATCAGCGCGTGCTTGTCGGCCGCACGCTGCAACTGCCAGAAGCCGAGGGACGAAAACAGGATGATCGCGAGCGCTGCCGCAGCAAGCGGTATCCAGGCCGGACGTCGCCGGGCCGTCATCGCCGGCGTGCCCGTGGGCGTGGTGATCGGCATCGGGTCGGACCGAGTGGCTGCGATACACTGGGGATGGATACCACCCGGACCGGAGCCCTATTCATGCTATCGAATGTCGTCGTCGTCGTGCTCTTGCTGGTGATCGTTGGGAGCCTGGCCTCGGGGCTGTATTTCGTCCTGCGCGATGGCTCCGGTTCGACGCGCGCGGTCAAGGCCCTGAGCTGGCGCATCGGCCTATCCGTCGCCGCATTCGTGCTGCTGCTCGTCGCCGCGTGGGCGGGCTGGATCGAGCCGAACGCGGTCCGCGGCGGCTAGGAGTCTGTCCGAGAAACCTGCGCCGTAGCGAGCGCGTGGGACAGCGAGGCGATTGGGCCGATCGTGAAACGAGCATGGTGGTTCCCATGCGAGTTGAGGGATCGGTCCAAGCGCCCGCTGGGGCACGCGCGCAGTAGGTGCCGGGTTTCTCGGACAGGCTCCTAGGCCGCACTCGGGCGCGGCACCGGGCGCAGACCGCGCCCGCTCACCGCCCCTGCGTACGCGCATCAGATCCAGTAGACGAACACGAACAGGCCCAGCCACACGACGTCCACGAAGTGCCAATACCACGCAACCGCTTCGAACGCGAAGTGGTGGTGCGGGCTGAAGTGACCGCGCAGGGCGCGCAGCGTGATCACCAGCAGCATGATCGCGCCGATGGTCACGTGGAAGCCGTGGAAGCCCGTCAGCATATAGAAGGTGGAGCCGTAGATCCCGCTGCCGAGCGTCAGGTTCAGGTGCGCCCAGGCTTCGTAGTATTCGAGTGCCTGGAAATAGACGAATACGAAGCCCAGCACCCAGGTGGCTGTCAACCAAGTGCACAGGGCGACGCGGCGACTGTACTTGAGTGCCCAGTGGGCGAGCGTGATGGTCACGCCCGAGGCCAACAGGATGGCCGTATTGAGCGCAGGGACACCCCACGCCGGCACGGTCTCGAACGCGCCGCCGAGCTGGTCGGGGCCGCCCGTCGGCCATGCGGCCTGGAAGGCGCTATGGAGGACGGAGTGGGTGGCCGCCCCGGCGCCCTCGCCGCCGAGCCACGGCACCGAATACACGCGGGCGTAGAACAGCGCCCCGAAGAACGCCGCGAAGAACATCACCTCCGAGAAGATGAACCAGCCCATTCCCATGCGGAACGAACGGTCTTCCCAGTCGCCGTAATAGCCACCCTCGGATTCACGCACGACGGTGCCGAACCATCCGACCATCATGCCGACGAGCAAGGCGACACCGACGAGCGAGACGATCAGGCCGCCACCGCTACCATTGAGATAGCTGGCGAAACCACCGACCAGCGCCGTCAGGGCGACGGAGCCGATGATAGGCCAATGCGTCTCGTGCGGGACGTAGTAGTGGCGGGAGGCGGCAGCAGTCATCGTGGTATTCCTCTCGTGCGTTCTAGGCTCGCGAGCCAGGCTTGATTCACGCCGGCGGCTGAGCGGCCGTCACCAGGATGAATCCGATGTAGATGGCGACCGCCACCAGTGCCAGGGTCACGGCCGTCCATACGATCCGGCGGCGTTGGCGCGGCGTACGTCCGCTGTTGCTCATGGGGCGCCGATTCCTAGCTCAGTTCTCATCCGGTGGACGCCCGCGCGCCGCCGAGGCGCGCGGGCGCAGCCGTTACTTCACCTCGGGCTGGGTCTCGAAGGAGTGGTAGGGCGCCGGCGACGGCAGGGTCCACTCCAATCCGTAAGCGCCTTCCCAGACCTGCGAGGTCGCCTTCTCGCCGCCGCGGACGCACTTGATCACCAGCCAGGCGAAGAGCAGTTGGGACAAGCCGAAGCCGAAGGCGCCGATGGTCGAGATCTGGTTGAACTCGACGAACTGCAGCGAGTAATCGGGAATACGCCGCGGCATGCCCGCCAGGCCCAGGAAGTGCTGCGGGAAGAACAGCACGTTGACGAAGATCGTCGACAGCCAGAAGTGCCACTGACCCAGGCGCTCGTCATACATGTGGCCGGTCCACTTGGGCAGCCAGTAGTACGCCGCGGCGACGATCGCGAACACCGCGCCCGGCACCAGGACGTAGTGGAAATGCGCCACGACGAAGTAGGTGTCGTGGTACTGGATGTCAGCCGGCACGATGGCGAGCATCAGCCCGGAGAAACCGCCGATGGTGAACAACACCACGAACGCGATGGCGAATAGCATCGGCGTCTCGAACGTGATCGAGCCCTGCCACATGGTCGCCACCCAGTTGAATACCTTCACGCCCGTGGGCACGGCGATGAGCATGGTGGCGAACATGAAGAACAGCTGCCCGGCCAGCGGCATGCCCACCGTGAACATGTGGTGCG
>CAZVBX010000093.1:0-11128 GCA_964625925.1 uncultured Ectothiorhodospiraceae bacterium
TCGTCGACGTGGTCGCCGACTACGGCGCCGACTTCGTGGCTTTCCCCGAGCTGTTTACGCTGCAACTGCTCTCGCTCGAGGAGAAGCCGCTGTCCCCGGCGCAGTCGATTGATTATCTGACCGACTTCACCGAACGCTTCAAGGAGCTGATGTCGTCGCTGGCGGTGCGCTACAACGTGAACATCGTGGGTGGCTCCCATCCGACCAAGACGAATGAGGGTGAAACGCAGAACATCTGTTACGTGTTCCTGCGCGACGGCTCGATCCACGAGCAGGCCAAGATCCACCCCACGCCCAACGAGCGCTACTGGTGGAACATTACCGGCGGCTCCGAGGTGACCAGCATCATGACCGATTGTGGACCGATCGGCGTGATGGTCTGCTACGACTCCGAGTTCCCCGAGATCGCGCGCCATCTGACGAATCAGGGCGCTCAGATCATGTTCGTCCCGTTCTGCACCGACGAGCGCCAGAGCTTCCTGCGGGTGCGCTATTGCGCCCAGGCCCGCGCGATCGAGGACCAGTGCTACATCGTGATGTCGGGCAACTGCGGCAACCTGCCGGGCGTCGAGAACGCGGACATCCAGTATGCTCAGAGCTGCATCCTCACGCCCTGTGATTTCGGCTTCGCGCGCGACGGCATCGCCGCGGACACGACGCCGAACACGGAGATGGTGGCGATCGCCGATCTGCGGCTGGAGACCCTAACGACCGCGCGCAACCAGGGCACCGTGACCAACCTCAAAGACCGGCGGTTCGACCTGTACTCGGTGCGCTGGAAGAGCCGCCGCTAGGACCATTCAACGCCGGTTTCGGGGCGGGACATCCCGTTCCCGTTCTGGCAGTCTGTTCCTCGACCGGGATTGCCGGGACGGCCGGCGGTCGGGCGCAGCGACAACGGAGTTCGAGGGAGGGCAGTAATGGATCAGACCATCATTGATGCGTGGGACCGTTTCGGTGCCGTGATGCTCGAATTCGGCGTGAACGTGGTCAGCGCGCTGGTCATCATCATTCTCGGCTGGACCGCGGCCGCTTGGGCGCGACGGGCGACCCGGCGCGGGCTGTCGCGAGTCCGGAGCATGGATCCCACCCTGACTGGCGTAATCGCCAGCACGGTGCGCTATTTCATCCTGATCACCGTGCTGATGATGGTGCTCAGTCGCTTCGGGGTGCAGACGGCGAGCATCCTCGCCGCCCTCGGCGCCATCGGCCTCGCGGTCGGCCTGGCGTTGCAGGGCACGCTGGCGAACATCGCCGCAGGGGTCATGCTGCTGCTGCTACGCCCGTTCAAGGTCGGCGATTACGTCGATGCCAACGGCCACGCCGGCACTGTCGAGGAGGTGGGGCTGTTCACGACGGAGATGACGACCTACGACGGGCTCTACCAGTCGGTGCCGAATTCGGCCATCTGGGGCGGGCCGGTGATCAACTTCACGCGCAATGCCACACGACGCCATGACATTCTGGTGCAGATCTCCTATCGCGACGAAATCGACCGTGCGGAGCGCGTGCTGGTGGAGGCCTTGCACGGCGATCCGCGGGTGCTCGACGAGCCCGCAGCCCTCACTCCGCCCGAGGTGCTCGTGCGTGATCTGACGGATTCGGCGGTCACCCTCGGCCTGCGCTTCTGGACCTCGTCGGACGACTATTGGCCGGCGAATTTCGCCGTGCGCAAGGCCGCCAAGCAGGCGCTGGATGCCAACGGCATCACGATTCCGTTCCCGCAGCGCGACGTCCATCTGCATGGTCTGCCCGTGAAGCGGTCGCAGGGGGGCTCGGGGTCCTGACTGCGCGGCGCGCGCTTCCCGGGGCGGTGCGCCGCTCGAACTCGACCGCCCCGCCCGGGGCCTGACCCGTCGAGGGTCGCCCGGGGAGCTGCCCGTGGTAGAATTGGCCGATTGTGTGCGCCCGTAGCCGCAGCCTGGAACACCGCCGCTCATGAGCGATTTCGCCAAAGAGATCTTCCCGGTCAATCTCGAAGAGGAGATGCGTCAGTCCTATCTGGACTATGCCATGAGCGTGATCGTCGGGCGCGCGCTGCCCGACGTCCGGGACGGCCTCAAGCCGGTGCATCGGCGCGTGCTCTACGCCATGCACGAGCTCGGCGTCGATTGGAACAAGCCCTACAAGAAATCCGCCCGCATCGTGGGCGACGTCATCGGTAAGTATCACCCGCACGGCGACTCCGCGGTGTACGACGCAATCGTCCGGATGGCGCAGGATTTCTCCATGCGCTATCCGCTGGTCGACGGCCAGGGCAACTTCGGCTCCATCGACGGCGACGCCGCCGCGGCCATGCGCTACACCGAGGTGCGCATGGCGCGCATCGCGCACGAGCTGCTCGCCGACATCGACAAGGAGACGGTCGATTTCGTCCTCAACTATGACGAGAGCGAGCGCGAGCCGGGCGTGCTGCCGACCCGGGTGCCCAGTCTGCTGGTCAACGGCTCCGCCGGTATCGCCGTGGGCATGGCGACCAACATCCCGCCGCACAATCTGACCGAGGTCGCCAACGCCACCGTCGCCCTGATCGACGACCCGGATATCACCATCGACGCGCTGATGGAGCATCTGCCGGGTCCCGATTTCCCGACCTCCGGCCTGATCAACGGCGCGCGCGGGATTCGCGAGGCCTATCGCACCGGCCGCGGCCGCGTCGAGATGCGCGCGCGCACGCACATCGAGACCGAGGACAAGACCGGCCGCGAGCAGATCGTGGTCACCGAGCTGCCGTATCAGGTCAACAAGGCGCGGCTGCTCGAGAAGATCGCCGAGCTGGTCAAGGACAAGCGCCTCGAGGGCATCGCCGAGCTGCGCGACGAGTCCGACAAAGAGGGCCTGCGCATCGTCATCGGCCTGCGCCGCGGCGAATACAGCGACGTCGTGCTGAACAACCTATATAAGCACACCCAGCTGGCGTCCGTCTTCGGCATCAACATGGTCGCGCTGTCCGAAGGCCAGCCGCGCCAGCTCGATCTCAAGCAGGTGCTCGAGGCCTTCGTGCGCCATCGGCGCGAGGTCGTCACGCGGCGCTCCGTGTTCGAGCTGCGCAAGGCGCGCGAGCGCGCCCATGTGCTGGAAGGGCTCGCGGTGGCGCTGGCCAACATCGACGAGATCATCGATCTGATCAAGCGCTCGCCCAATCCCGCCGAGGCGCGTAAGGCGCTGGTGGCGCGCGCGTGGACGCCGGGTGTGGTCTCCGACATGCTCGCGCGCGCCGGCGCGGCCGCCTCGCGGCCCGAGCAGCTCGATGCCCAATACGGCCTGCACGACGATGCCTACCATCTCTCGCCGCAGCAGGCCCAGGCCATTCTCGACCTGCGGCTGCATCGCCTCACCGGGCTGGAGCAGGACAAGGTCACCGACGAGTATGGCAGCCTGCTCGACCAGATCGCCGAGCTGATCTCGATTCTGGCGGATCCGGACAAGCTGATGGCCGTGATCCGCGAGGAACTCGAGGGGGTCCGCGATCAATACGGCGATACCCGCCGCACCGAGATCCAGGCGCGTCAGGACGAGCTGACGGTCGAGGACCTGATCACCGACGAGGAGGTGGTGGTGACCATCTCCCATGCCGGTTATGCCAAGGCCCAGCCGCTTTCGGACTATTCCACCCAGCGGCGTGGCGGGCGCGGCAAGGCGGCCGCGCGCATGAAGGACGACGACTTCGTCGACCGCATGTTCGTCGCGTCCACGCATGACACGCTGCTGTGCTTCTCGAGCCACGGCAAGTTGTATTGGAAAAAGGTCTGGGAGCTGCCGGCGGCCGGGCGTGGCGCGCGCGGCAAGCCCATCGTCAACCTGCTGCCGCTCGAGCCCGATGAGCGCGTAAATGCCGTGCTGCCGGTGCGCGAGTTTCCCGAGGACCGCTACGTCTTCATGGCCACGCGCTCGGGCATCGTGAAGAAGACCCCGCTGTCGCACTTTTCTCGGCCGCGCTCCAGCGGCATTATCGCGGTGGATCTGCGCATCGACGACTGGCTGATCGACTGTAAGCTCACCGACGGCGAGCGCGAGGTGATGCTGCTGTCCTCCGGCGGCAAGGCGATCCGCTTCGCCGAAGGGGAGGTGCGGCCCATGGGGCGGGTCTCGACCGGCGTGCGCGGTATGCGGCTGCCGGACGGCGATCACCTGATCGCGCTGATCATCGTGGGCGAAGGCGACATCCTTACGGCCACCACTCACGGCTATGGCAAGCGGACGCCCGTCGATCAATATCGCAAGACCGGCCGGGGCGGTCAGGGCGTCCGCTCGATCCGGACCTCCGAGCGCAACGGCGAGGTGGTCGGGGCGGTGCAGGTCTCCGGTGACGATGATCTGATGCTCATTTCCGACGCCGGCACACTCGTGCGCACCACCGCCGAAGAGGTCTCGATCACGGGCCGCGACGCCCAGGGCGTGCGCCTGATCCGGCTGGGCGAGGGTGAGCGCCTGGTGCAGCTGGCCCGGATCGAGACCATGGGCGAGGACGGCGACGATGAAGCGGTTACGCCGGCGGATGCGGACGATGAGGCGGGCGAGTAGCTCGAGCGCTCGCATGGGCGGGTGGCGATGAGCGAGCACCGCGGCTCCAATCCGGGCGAGGCCACCACCCCGCTCGACGATGATGCTCCCGATCAGCGGCTGGTCGCGGCCCGCGAGCGCATCGACGAGCTCGATCGCAAGATCCTCTCCCTGGTCAGCGAACGGGCCAAGCAGGCCCAGGACATCGCCGAGATCAAGCGCCTGGCCGGCGAGGCGCTCAATTTCGCCCGTCCCGAGCGCGAGGCCCGCCTGCTGCGCGAGCTGGCGGCGGGCAATCCCGGTCCGCTCGAGGACAAGGCGGTCATCCGCGTGTTTCGCGAGATCATCTCGGCCTGCCTGTCGCTCGAGCAGCCCTTGCAGATCGCCTATCTCGGGCCCGAAGGCACCTTCACCCAGGCGGCGGCGCTCAAGCATTTCGGCCGCTCGGTTGAGGCGCGCCCGTTGGGCGCGATCGACGAGATCTTCCGTGACGTCGTCGCGGGCGCCGCGCATTTCGGCGTGGTGCCGGTGGAGAACTCGACCGAGGGCATGGTCACGCACACGCTCGACATGTTCACGCACTCGAGCCTGCGCATCTGCGGCGAGATCGTGCTGCGGGTCCATCAGCACGTCGTCAGTCGTTGCGCAGCGCTCAGCGAGATCGAGACGGTATACGCGCATCAGCAGTCGTTGGCGCAATGCCGTGAATGGCTCGACGCGAATCTGCCGGCGGCCCAACGGGTCTCCGTGACCAGCAACGGCGAGGCAGCGCGCCGCACGGCCCAGGAGAGCGGGACGGCGGCGATCGCCAGCGAGATGGCGGCCGAGATTTACGAGCTGTCCACGCTGGCCGAACGCATCGAGGACGAGCCCGACAACACCACGCGCTTTTTGGTGATCGGCGACCATGACGTCCCGCCCTCGGGCGACGACAAGACCTCGTTGATGCTGTCGGCCCGGAACCGCCCGGGCGCGCTGTTCCACCTGATCCGCCCCCTGGCCGAGCACGGCATCGACATGACCCGCCTGGAGTCACGGCCCACGCGTGGACGTCTGTGGGAGTATGTCTTCTTCGTCGACATCCTCGGTCACGCCGATAGCGACGCCGTACGCCCCGCGATCGAGGCTCTGCAGGAAGAGGCCGCCCTCTGCCGCATCCTCGGCGCCTACCCGCGCGCTGTCGAATAGATTCAGAACCACGGATGAACACGGATAAACACGGATAAACACGGATAAACACGGATAAACACGGATAAACACGGATGAGGAAGTAACGGACCGGTCGTCATGCTGGGCGTCCGGAACCACGAATGAACACGAATACACACGAATGGGCTAGCTGCGCGGGTTAGCTCGCCGGAGCTACGCTGAACGTCGATAGCCGACGGGTTGTCGGTGGTCGCGGTCTTATTTCCATTCGTGTCGATTCGTATCCATTCGTGGTTCTCGAATCGATGCGACCCTGGAACCACGGATGAGGACGTAACGGACAGTTCGTCGCATGATGAGCGCATCTGGACTCAGATAGGGGCACACCCTGAGGGATCTGCGTGCAGGGAAGGTGTAGGTCGGGCTTTAGCCCGACGACGACGTCTGAACTGTCGACTGTGTACGGATCGGTTGCACGGCCCCTTCGCGCTACTCCATCCGTGTTCATCCGTGGTTCAAATCCCCGTGCAGCAATGAACGACTAGTTGCGATATGACATTCGATCCCACTGAGCTGGCGGTGGCCGGCGTGCGCGGCCTGGCGCCGTACGAGCCCGGCAAGCCGATCGAGGAGGTCGCGCGCGAGTACGGTCTCGACGACGTGATCAAGCTGGCCTCGAACGAGAACCCGCGCGGGCCCAGCCCGCGGGCGGTCGAGGCGGCGCGCGAGGCCGCGGCTGAGATGCACCGTTACCCCGACGGGGCGGGGACCAGCCTGCGCGAGCATCTGGCGGCGCGCCATTGCGTCGAGCCGGCCGCGATCACGCTCGGCAATGGCTCCAATGACGTGCTCGACCTCCTGGCCCGCGTATTCCTCGGCCCAGGGCGCAATGCCGTGTTCGCGCGCCACGCGTTCGCCGTCTATCCGATCGCCACGCGTCTGGCGGGCGCTACGGCGCATGTGGCGGCCGCGCGACCGGTCGATGATTCGCAGGCCCCGTTCGGCCACGATCTCGACGCGATGGCCGAGCTGATCGACGCCGACACGCGCGTCGTATTCGTCGCCAACCCGAACAATCCCACCGGCACTTGGGTTGATCGCACCGCGCTCGAGCGTTTCCTGGAACGCGTGCCCGAGCACGTGATCGTCGTGCTCGACGAGGCCTATTCCGAGTATGTCGACGAGCATGAGTTTCCCGACGGCGTGGGCTGGCTACGGCGGCATCCCAACCTGGTCGTCACCCGTACGTTCTCCAAGATCCACGGCCTGTCGGGCCTGCGCTGCGGGTACGGCATCTCGTCGCCCGAGATCGCGGACCTGCTCAATCGCGCGCGCCATCCGTTCAACGTCAACAGCATCGCACTGGCGGCGGCGGAGGCCGCCTTGGGCGATGAGGCATTCGTGACCGAAAGTGCGCAGATGAACGCCGACGGCCGCGCCGAGCTCGAGGCCGGATTCCGCCAGCTGGGCCTCACGCCCATTCCCTCGGTTGCCAACTTCGTCTCGGTCGACGTGGGCCAGCCGGGCATGGCGCTGCACGAAGCGCTCATGGCGCGCGGGGTGATCGTGCGCCCGATCGGCGGCTACGAATTGCCCCATCACCTGCGGGTCACCGTGGGCACCCCCGAGGAGAACCAGCGCGCGCTGGCGGCCTTCGCCGCCGTGTTGGGGCAGGATGCGGGCCGATGACTGACCCGGTCACTGTAGGCGGGCGTGCATGAGCGGACGGATCGCCATCGCCGGCGTCGGCCTGATCGGCGGCTCCTGCGGGCTCGCTCTGCGTGCCGCCGGCTACGGCGGGGAAATCGTCGGTGTCGGGCGCGACCGCGCGCGCCTGGACGAGGCCGTCGAGCGCGGGGCGATCGACCGCGCCGAGACCGACCTCGCGACCGGGGTCGCCGGCGCCGAGGTCGTGCTGCTGGCGGTGCCGCTGGGCGCCATGCGCCCCCTGCTGGATGCGCTCGCGCCGGTGCTGCCGGCGGATGCGGTGGTCACCGACGCGGGCAGCGTCAAGAGCAGCGTGGTCGCGGATGCGCGTGCGGCGCTGGGCTCGCTGGCGCGCTTCGTACCGGGCCATCCGATCGCCGGGACCGAGCGGTCCGGTGTGCAGGCGGCGTTCCCGGAGCTCTATCGGGGGCGCCGCGTGATCCTCACCCCGGTGGCGGAGACCGAGGAGTCCGCGATCGAGCGGGTGGAGGCGCTATGGACGCTGACCGGCGCCGCCGTCGAGCGCCTGGCGGTGAATGCGCATGATCGGCTGCTGGCGTCGACCAGTCACTTGCCGCACATGCTCGCCTTCGGCCTGGTCGACGCCCTGGCGCGCGGCGAGGATCCTGCGGGTGTGTTCCGTTATGCCGCCGGCGGTTTCCGCGACTTCACCCGCATCGCCTCGAGCGATCCCGTGGTCTGGCGCGATATCTGCCTGGCCAATCGCGACGCTTTGCTGCTGGCGCTCGAGGCCTATCGCGAGGATCTCGACGCGATGACGGCGGAGATCCACGCCGACGACGGCGAGGGCCTGCTGCAACGCTTCACGCGGGCCAAGAGCGCCCGCGACCGGTTCTGCGAGTGAGCACCAAGACCGCATTCCACGTCCGGCCGGGCGGCGCGCTCACGGGACGCCTGCGGGTGCCGGGCGACAAATCGATCTCGCACCGGGCGATCATGCTCGGGGCCCTGGCCGACGGCACGACCGAGATCACCGGCTTTCTCGAAGGCGCCGATGCACTCGGAACGCTGGCTGCTTTCCAGGCGCTGGGCGTGCGCATCGAGCGCGAGGACGGGCATGTGATCGTCCACGGCGCCGGGATCGACGGTCTGCGGCCGCCGGCCGGGCCGGTCGACCTGGGCAATTCCGGCACCTCGATGCGCCTGCTCGCCGGATTGCTCGCCGGCCAGCCCTTCGATACGGTCCTGACCGGGGACGCGTCCTTGTCGGGCCGGCCCATGCGCCGGGTCACCGAGCCCCTGGCCCGCATGGGCGCAGTCATCGAGGCGAGCCAGGACGGGACACCGCCGCTGCACATCCGCGGGGGCCAGCCGCTGCAGGGCATCGAGTACGACTCGCCGATCGCCAGCGCCCAGGTCAAGTCGGCCGTGCTGCTGGCCGGCCTGTTCGGGGCGGGGCGCACCTGCGTGCGCGAACCGGCAGAAAGCCGCGACCACACCGAGCGCATGCTCGCCGGGTTCGGCTATCCGATCGAGCGCGGCGAGCGTCGTGCCTGCCTGCGCGGCGGTCAACGGCTGGGCGCGCGCGCGGTCGATATACCCGGAGACATCTCCTCGGCGGCCTTCTTCCTGGTAGCGGCGAGCATCGCGCCGGGTTCCGACCTCGTGCTCGAGCATGTCGGCTGGAACGTTACCCGCACCGGGGTGGTCGAGATCCTCGAGCGCATGGGCGCGGCGATCGAGGTTCTGGCCCAGCGGGACGTGGGTGGTGAGCCCGTGGCCGATCTGCGCGTGCGCGCGGGCGAGCTGCGCGGCATCGATATCCCGCCGCACCTGGTGCCGCGCGCCATCGACGAGTTCCCGGCCCTGTTCGTCGCCGCCGCCTGTGCGCGCGGCCGGACGGTCCTGACCGGTGCCGACGAGCTGCGCGTGAAGGAGTCCGACCGCATCCAGGCCATGGCGGAGGGCCTGCAGCGCCTGGGCGCGCGGGCAGAGGCCACCCCGGACGGCATCGTGATCGACGGCGGCGGGCCGGATGCGAAGTTGCAAGGTGGCCAGGTCGCGAGTCATGGTGACCACCGGGTCGCCATGAGCCTGGCGGTCGCCGCGCTACGCGCCGAGGCGCCGGTAATGGTGGACGACTGCGCGGCGGTCGATACATCGTTTCCCGGATTCGCCGCGCTGGCGCGGGAGGCTGGACTCGGCATCGAGGAGAAACAGTCGTGATGAATCGGGGCGAGGACCGGTCCGCGGCCGGCGCGCCCGACCCCGTGCCGGTGATCTGCGTCGACGGTCCCAGTGGGTCGGGCAAGGGGACGATCGCGCAGCGCCTGGCCGAAGCGCTGGGTTTCCATCTGCTGGATTCGGGCGCATTGTATCGTCTGACCGCGCTCGCGGCCGTGCGCCAGGGGGCCGATCTGGACGACGAGCGCGCGCTGAGCGCGGTGGCCGCGGCGATGCAGCTGCGCTTCGAGCCCGATAGCGAGGAGGGCCTGCGCATCCGCCTGGATGGCGATAACGTCACCGGGGCGATCCGGGCTGAAGAAGTGGGCATGAACGCCTCGCGCCTGGCCGCGATGCAGGCGGTGCGCCAGGCGCTGTTGCAGCGTCAGCGCGAGTTCCGCCAGCCGCCGGGACTGGTGGCCGACGGCCGCGACATGGGCACGGTGGTGTTCCCCGACGCGTTGCTCAAGGTCTATCTGACCGCCAGCGCCGAGGAGCGCGCCCTGCGCCGGCATAACCAGTTGAAGGAAAAGGGTATTGGTGTTAGCCTTCGCGGTCTTCTGAAAGACATCGAGGCGCGGGATGCACAGGATGAGCAGCGTCAGGCGTCGCCATTGAAGCCGGCGGATGACGCGGTCGTCATCGACTCGACTACGCTCTCCATCGCGCAGGTAACCGATCAGGCGCTCTCGCTCGCGCGCGAGCGCCTGCGTGCATTTTCATGAACCGGTCCGCCGGTCTGGGGCCGGCGCGCAAGGGGCGCGCCGGCGTTTCGTCATCAATCCGCATCGACAGGATGTCACTGCGGGAACGCTGATCATCCAAGGTCCTTAATGAATGTCTGAGAGTTTCGCGGAACTGTTCGAGGAGAGCCTGGCCAAGACCAACATGCGGCCGGGTTCGCTGCTCATGGCCACGGTCGTCGACGTACGTGACGATCTCGTGATCGTCAACGCCGGCCTGAAGTCCGAGGGCGTCATCCCGGCCAACCAATTCGTCGACGAGAACGGTGACGTCGGCGTGGGCGTCGGCGACACCGTCGAGGTCGCCCTGGACGCGGTCGAGGACGGCTTCGGCGCCACTCGCGTATCGCGCGAGAAGGCGCGGCGCGTGCGGGCCTGGGCGCAGCTCGAGCAGGCCTACGAGGACGGCGAGACCGTCAAGGGCCACATCACCGGCAAGGTGAAGGGCGGCTTTACGGTCGATCTCAACGGCATTCGTGCGTTCCTGCCGGGATCGCTGGTGGATGTGCGCCCCGTGCGCGATACCAGCTATCTCGAGGGCAAGGAGCTCGAGTTCAAGGTCATCAAGCTCGACCAGCGGCGTAATAACGTCGTGGTCTCGCGCCGCGCTGTGGTCGAATCGGAATACAGCGCCGAGCGCGAGGAGCTGCTCAAGAACCTGCAGGAGGGCCAGACCGTCAAGGGCGTGGTCAAGAATCTCACCGACTACGGTGCGTTCCTCGACCTCGGCGGCATCGACGGCCTGCTGCACATCACCGATATGGCCTGGAAGCGGGTCAAGCACCCCTCCGAGGTGGTCGAGGTCGGCCAGGAGCTGGAGGTCAAGGTCCTCAAGTTCGACC
>CAZVBX010000094.1:0-11002 GCA_964625925.1 uncultured Ectothiorhodospiraceae bacterium
GCATGTCCGGACCCGGCTACGCGAATCGGGCACTTACAGTGCCCGATTCGCGGCGGGACATCCCTGTCCCGCATTCGCAAGCTGTTTTTCAACAGCCTGCTAACAGACGCTCGCAGCCATGGCCCACGGGCAAGCCCAGGAGGACATCCGTGTCGATCGAACGACTGACCACGGCCTTCGAGATGATGCCGAGCTGGCAAGAGCGCTACCGCCTCATCATCGATATGGGGCGCAAGCTGGCGCCGCTTCCGGAGGATCAGTACATCGACGAGAACCTGCTCGACGGCTGCATGAGCAAGGTGTGGCTGACCGCGGAGCAGGAACCCGGCTCCGACGGCCAGGGACCGGTGATGCATTTCGCGGCCGACAGCGATTCACAGATCGTGAAGGGCCTGATCGCCATCGTGTTCGAGGTCTTCAATGACCGTCCCGCCGGGGAGGTCCTTACCACGGACATCGACTCGATCTTCCGCCAGCTCGAACTCGAGCAGCACATCTCCAGCGGCCGCCGCAACGGGCTGTCCTCGATGGTCCGGCGTGTGCGCGAGCTGGCACAGGCCGAACTCGCCGCCTGAACACCCGTCGCCCGGCTGCATGCCGGCCTCGGGCCTTCCCACACGGCCTGCCGCCTAGTGTCCTGTTAGTACCTCCCGCGGTCGCCGCGGCGCCCCGCCCGGCCGCGTCGCGTTGCTCGTCACTCGTGTAGGGCCGCTGCATTCGCTCGGCGCGCCTTGCGGGGCCCGAGTTGGGGGCTATAAACCAACGACCGCGGGAAGTGTCACCCGGCCCTCACTGCGCCGCCAGTGGGCAGGGGCGACCACGCCGCCGTCGGCGCTGCACCAATATAGTGCGAACCGCGCTCTCCTGCCCCAGGCGGCGATCCCCGCTGAGCGCCTCGATTCTTTCCATGATCAGCCTCAGGCGAGTTGTCGCGTGCGCCTTCCGGGCTGCTGGCACACGCCTTGCTCCCTCGCTTCGGCGGAGCCGTTTTCGGCTTGCCGACAGACTAGGGTGATCCGCCTATGAAGCTCATCACGACGTTGCCACTCGCGCTCGCGCCCCTCCCCGCGTTCGCCGCGGACGGATCCGGCGCGGATATGGCTTGGTTGGTAACCGCCAGCGCGCTGGTCCTGCTGATGCAGGCGGGCTTCGCATTGCTCGAGAGCGGGATGTCGCGGGCCAAGAACGCACTCAACGTGGTGATGAAAAACTACATGGACGTCTGCCTGGGAACCCTAGTGTTCTGGGCGCTCGGGTACGGTCTGATGTTCGGTGACAACCCCAGCGGATGGCTCGGGATCAGCCAATTCGCCCCGAGCGATGCCGACGCCTGGACCTGGGGCGTCATCCTGTTCCAGATCATGTTCGCGGCGACGGCGGCCACGATCGCCAGCGGCGCGATGGCCGAGCGCACGCGCTACAACGCTTACCTCGTCGGCGCCGTCGCGATCACCGGATTCATCTATCCGGTCTTCGGCAGCTGGGTATGGAACGATAACGGCTGGCTGGCGCAGCTCGGCTTCATCGATTTCGCCGGTTCGACGGTCGTCCACTCGGTCGGCGCATGGTGCGCCCTGGCCGGGATCCTCGTCCTCGGCCCGCGGCTGGGCCGATTCGACGACCAGGGCCGCCCGCGCGAGATTCGCGGACATAACCTGTCGCTGGTCGCCCTGGGCGGTTTCATCCTCTGGTTCGGCTGGTTCGGTTTCAACGGCGGCTCCACGCTCGCGGCCAGCGCGGACGTGGGGCTCATCAATCTCAACACCCAGCTCGCGGCCGCGGCCGGGGCCACCGGGTCCATGATCTACGCCCTGCTCCGCCGGCAGCCCATTCTGTTGACCGAAACCATCAACGGCAGCCTGGCGGGGCTGGTCTCGATCACCGCCGGTTGCGCGACCACGGCGCCGCCCTTCGCACTGGTCACCGGCCTCATCGGCGGCATGCTGTGCTCA
Source organism: uncultured Ectothiorhodospiraceae bacterium (assembly GCA_964625925.1). Taxonomy (GTDB): domain Bacteria; phylum Pseudomonadota; class Gammaproteobacteria; order XJ16; family Halofilaceae; genus Halofilum. The sequence goes on from CAZVBX010000094.1 coordinate 1,953, forward strand.
ATCGGGTGCGGACTGCTGCTGCGTCTGCGCGTGGACGATGTGGTCGGCGCGGTCTCGGTCCACGGCTTTGCGGGCGCCTGGGGGACGATCGCCGCGGGCCTGTTCTACGCTGGCGACCTCTTCGATTGGACGCGCGTCACGGTCCAGCTGATCGGTGTGACTGCCTGCTTCATCTGGGCCTTCTCGAGCGCGCTGGCGATGTACCTCGCAATTGCCGCCACCGCTGGCCTACGCACCAGCACCCAGCATGAGCAACGCGGGCTGGATCTCACCGAGCATGCCGAGATCGGCTATCCGGAATTCCCGGTCGACACGGCCTATGACCCGGACCTGGCGGGCCGCATGGAGTCCCGGCCGTGAACGGGGCGGCCGGAGCATACCGGCAGGCGGTCTACACCGCGTTGCAGCCGTTCCTGCCACCAGCGGCGCTGCACGAAGCGGTAGACTACTGGGAGCAGCACTTCGCCCGATCGACCGGCGGCACCCTGCACCGCTTCGTGACCCAGGTGTGTCAGCACACGGGCCTCGATGACCAGCGCGCCGAGATGCTGACGGCGTTGACCGCGGAGATGAGCCGAGCGGGACAACCGGGCTATAGCTCGGGCTCGGGACCGGAACCGCAGGCGACCGAGGGTCACCTGGGCGCGTTCGAGCACCTGCTCGACCGCATGCTCACGGGTATTGACCCGCTATCGAGCGAGCAATTGCGCACCGACCTGGTGGTTTCGCTGCGGCGCGACCGCTTCTCGGGCGTCTTCCTCACTCGTCTGCGCGGCTGGATACTCAATGGCCAGCCGTTGCGCCCGGTCGCGGTCCCCGTTCCGGCCTTGCGCGCCACGGTCAACCAGCTCTATGTCCTGATGGCCGAGCGCATCGGACCGGTGGAGACCGACCGGACGCTACACCAGGCGATCCACGCGCTGCGCGAGCAGCACACCGATCTGGCCGATGCGGTGGCGGCGCTGGTCTAGGACTAGTGTCCTGTCTCGTAAGTTCTTTGAATTTTTCTCGTCGATGGATTGCGGCGCCTGGCAAGGCGCGCCGACGAGCCATAGCGCGCCCTATGGTGAGGAGGCGCAACGCCGCCAGGCGCCGCAAGACCCGGCGAGAAATCAAACGAACTTGCGAGACAGGACACTAGGGCCTGTTAACCCTTCCCGCGATCGCCGCGGCGGCGCCTGGGTGCTGCAAGGCAAAGCGCGCACATGGACGCGCTGCGATCAGGGTGAACGGCTCGCCTGTTCCAGGGTCTGACGCAGCAAGCAGCCCCCTCGGGACGGACGCATGGCCTCGGTACGCCCGCTACACCCCTCGGCCTCGCCTTCCGGCATCGCGGCGCGCGCGCTGCTGCTGTTCAACCCCCGCAGCCGCAGGGCGGCGCGGGCGCTGCCGACGCTGACGCGCGCATTGGAGAGCAACGGCCTCGATCTGGAGGTCGCGCGCGCCGATGGCCCGGAGGCGCTGGCGACGACCCTGGCCGAACACGGCCGCGAGATCGACCGCGTGCTGCTGGCCGGCGGTGACGGCACCATCCATCGCGCCCTGCCGGATCTGATCGATCAATGGCGTCCCGTGGGCCTTCTGCCGCTGGGCACCGCCAACGACTTCGCCCGTTCGGTCGGGATCCCGTTCGAGCCCGAGGCCGCGTGCGCGGTCGCGGCGCGCGGCCGCCCATGCCGGGTGGATGTGGGCCAGGTCAACGACGTGCTGTACTGCAACGTCGCCCACATCGGACTGGGCGTGCAGGTGATCAACGGTTTGTCGCCGGCGCGCAAGCGGCTGCTGGGCCCGCTGGAGTATCTGCGCAGCATCCTCGATTCGCTGCAGCATCGCCGCGCCTTCGTGGTCACGGTGGCCGACGACGCGGCCCGCGAATACCGCTTCGAGGCGATCCATGTCGCCGTCGGCAACGGCCGCTACTACGGCGCGGGCAGCGTGGTCGAGGCGAGCGCACGCATCGACGACGGCCGGCTCGATCTCTACAGCATCGACCCTCAGCCGCTCACTAAGCTACTGCGGCTCGGCCCCGGCTTGCGCCACGGACGCGCCGGCCATGAGCACGGCGTCCGGCGCTTGAGCGGTCTTGCCCTCGGGATCGACACGGGCATCGCGCTGCCCATCGAGACCGACGGCGAGATCCGCACACATACGCCGGCGCACTTCCGCGTCCGGCCCGGCGCCTTGCGGATACTCGCCCCCGGATGAGCCGTTGGCGAACGCCGGGCGCCACGCTACGCTGGGCGACCACTCGCCAGCACCATCCTCGATGACGCTACTGCTCCTGTATCTCGCGCTCGCGCTCGGGGTGTCGTTCCTGTGCTCGATCCTCGAAGCCGTCCTGCTCTCGATCACCCCGTCCTACATTTCCATGCACGAGCAGCGCGGCACGCGGGTGGGAGCCCGGCTACGCCGGCTGAAAGAGGACATCGACCGTCCACTGGCGGCACTGCTCAGCCTCAACACCGTCGCCCACACGGTCGGCGCCGCCGGCGTGGGCGCGCAGGCCCAGGTCGTGTTCGGCAATGCCTATGTGACGCTGGCCTCCGCCGTGCTGACGCTGCTAATCCTGGTGTTCTCGGAGATCATCCCGAAGACGCTCGGCGCCAGCTACTGGCGCGAGCTGGCGCCCCTGGCCGCCCTGACCCTGCGCGCCATGATCGTGCCGCTTTATCCCCTGGTGGCCTTGTCCATGGCCATCACGCGGCTGCTGGCACGCGAGCCGACCACGACCACCTTCAGCCGCGAGGAATTCGGCGCCATGGCCGAGCAAGGCGCACAAGAGGGGGTGTTCCGCGACGAGGAATCGCGCATCTTCCGCAACCTGCTGCGCTTCGGGTCGCTGCAAGTACGCGACATCCTCACCCCCCGCGTGGTGATGACGGCATTGCCGGAAGAGCACACCGTCGGCGATGCCTTCGCCCGCCTCAAGAGCCGGCGTTTCTCGCGCCTGCCCGTCTACCGCGACGACCCGGAGAACATCACCGGATTCGTGCTGCTCAACGAGATCCTGCTGGCGGTCGCCGAGGACCGGCACGACCGGACGCTGGGCGAGTTGCGCCGCGACATCTTCAAGGTACCGGAGACGGTATCGCTCCATGGCCTGTTCCGCGGACTGCTGGAGCGGCGGGAACACCTCGCGCTGGTGGTCGACGAGTATGGCGGCGTCGTGGGCCTGGCCACCATGGAGGACATCGTCGAGACCCTACTCGGCCTGGAGATCATGGACGAGCGCGACCGCATCGAGGACATGCGCAAGCTGGCGCGCCGCCGGTGGCTCCAGCGCGCGCGGGCCCTTGGGCTGATCGATGAGAACAGCGACATCGAGGATCTGTGAGCCGCGGCGCCCCACCTCCGACCGGCCGGCTCGCCTTGTCGCGCTCTGGCGCGCCTGACATAATCGACCTCTTGTGAGGGGGGGCCGCGCGCCTTTCGGCGCGCTCGAGTCATGTTTGCCGGGCGCCCGCCGGGCACTTCGCCGAGCGCGGTCTCGCCGCCCGCCATGCCCGCGCCCGACTCTGCGGTGCAGCATCTGCGGCCGCCGCTGGCGGGCCCTTCCAATCCACGCGTGCGCTGCCCAATGGGAGGGACAATGAACATCCTGTTCGCCGACAAGTTTCAGGAGGCCTACCTCGAAGAGCTGAAGGCGCAGGGGCATACCTGCAACCTGCAGCCCGATCTGTCGGCGGACGACCTGCCCGGCCAGGTGGCCGGGGCCGAGGTCCTGATTGTCCGCAGCACGAAGATCTCGCGCGCGACCATCGAGGCGGCGGACGCGCTCAAGCTCATCGTCCGCGCCGGCGCCGGTGTCAACACCATCGACACCGAAGCCGCCGCCGAGAAGAACATCCCGGTGTGCAACGTGCCGGGCAAGAACTCGGTCGCCGTAGCCGAGCTGGCGTTCGGGCTGCTGCTCGCCATCGATCGCAACATCCCGGACAACGTGATCGCCCTGCGCAGCGGCGAGTGGAACAAGAAGACGTTCTCCAAGGCGGACGGCGTCATGGGCCGCCACATCGGCATCGTCGGCATGGGCGGCATCGGCGTCGCCCTGGCGCAGCGGGCGCACGCCTTCGGCATGCAGGTGCATTTCGTCGAGCCCAAGCTCTCCGACGAGGCCAAGCAGGCGGTGCAGCCGCTGGGGGCGCAGCAGCACGAATCCGCAATGGATCTAGCGCGCAGTTGCGATGTGCTGTCGTTCCACGTGCCGGCCACGGATCAGACCAAGGGCCTGATCGGCGACCAGCTGCTGGCCGCGTGCCAGCCGGGCACGATCATCCTCAACACGGCGCGCGGCGAGTTGGTCGACGACGACGCCCTGATTCGCGCCATGGACGAGAAGGGCATCCGCGCCGGCCTGGACGTCTATAACGGCGAGCCGGGTGGCGGTCAGGGCGAGTTCGACTCACATCTCGCGAAGCATCCGAACGTCTACGGCACGCACCACATCGGCGCCTCGACCGAACAGGCGCAGAACGCGATTGCCGCCGAGGTCGTGCATATGCTCGACGAGTTCGGCAAAGGCAACGTGCTCCACTGCGTCAACCTCTAACGCGCCCCGCGCCGCCGCGCGGCGCGCACCAGAATCGAATCGACGCCGCCTGGCGTCCGCAGCATTGGGAAAACCGCCATGACCAACCGCGTCTATAACTTCTGCGCCGGCCCCTGCACCCTGCCCCTCGAGGTGCTCCAGGAGGCGCAGCAGGAATTCGTCAACTACAAGGGCGCCGGCATGTCGCTGCTCGAGATGAGCCACCGGGCTCCCGAGTACGAGGCCGTGCACAACGAGGCCACCGAGCTGGCACGCGAGATCTATCACGTGCCCGACGATTTCGCGGTCGTATTCCTGCAAGGCGGTGCCACGCTGCAGTTCTCGATGGTGCCGATGAACCTGCTCGCTCCCAGCCAGAAGGCCGCCTATATCGGTTCCGGCGCCTGGGCCTCTGGTGCCTTCGCTGACGCCCAGAAGTACGGCGACGCCTATCTCGCGTGGGACGGCAAGGACACCGGCTACACCCGCATGCCGAGCACCAGCGAGGTCGAGATCAAGCCCGGCACGCGCTACCTGCACGTCACCTCAAACGAAACCATCGGCGGCATTCGCATGGTCGAGTGGCCCCAAGTGGACGTCCCGTTGATCGGCGACATGTCGTCCGACTACATGTCCCGGCCGATCCCGTGGGAGAAGTTCGACCTGGTCTACGGCGGCGTGCAGAAGAATCTTGGCCCCGCGGGTGCGGCGCTGGTATTCGTGCGCAAATCCGCGCTCGCCGACGCCAATACCGACGTCGGCGCCTATCTGCGCTACCAGACGCACGTGGACAAGGCCTCGCTGTTCAACACCCCGCCGGTGTTCACCATCTACATGATCGGTAAGGTCCTGCGCTGGATGAAGGACAAGGGCGGGCTGCCGGCGATCGAGCAGGAGGCCGCCGACAAGGCCGCCATTCTGTACGAGACCATCGACAACAGCGGCGGCTGGTACAGCTCACCGGTGGAGCCGGCCAATCGCTCGCACATGAACGTGGTGTTCCGCCTGCCCAGCGAGGAGCTGGAGAAGAAGTTCATCAGCGAGGCGGAAACCAACGGCATGACCAACCTCAAAGGCCACCGCAGCGTGGGCGGCTGCCGCGCGAGCATCTATAACGCCATGCCGAAGGAAGGCGTCGAGGCGCTCGCCACGTTCATGCAGCGCTTCCAAAAAGAGAACGGCTGAACGCCGGCCGGCACGGGAGCGTGTGACATGACGACCATCCGACCGTTCCAGGCCTACTTCGCCAGCCCGGAGCTGGCCAAGGACGTGGCTTGTCCGGCCTATGACGCGATGACGCCGGGACAGCGTCATGAGTTCGCGCTCGCGCATCCACTCAACTACCTCAACGTGATGCGCTCAACCGAGGAATTTCCCGAGGATCAGCGACCGGCGATCGACGAGAATCTGCAGCGCAACAGTGCGCGCCTGCAGGAGCTGATCCGGGACAACGTGTTCGTGTACAACGACACACCCGGGATCTACGTCTACCGGCTTGCGGTCAACGCTCACGTGCAGACCGGCCTGGTCGCCGAGCTGCCGATCGCCGAGTTCGACGAGGGCCGGATCAAAAAGCACGAGAATACGCAGCGGGAGAAGGAGGAAGTCCTGATCCGCTATCGCGACACCGTGCGTGCCAGCTCCACGCCGATCACCCTGGCCTATCAGGCCGATGAGACGGTCGACCAGCTAAGCGAGCGCGTGCAGCAGCGCGAGCCACTGATCGACTTCGTCTCCGACGACGGCGTGGCCCAGACGATCTGGTTCGTTGGCGACCCGGACGAGGTCGCCACGCTGCAGAACGCGTTCGCGCGGCAGGAATTCCTCTACCTCGCCGACGGCCACCATCGCACCGCCGTGTGCCAGAAATGGGCCGCGAAACGCCGCGCCGAGAATCCGGAGCACACCGGCGAGGAGCCGTATAACTTCGTCATGTGCGCCATGTTCCCGGACGACCAGATGCGTATCCTGGAGTACAACCGGGTGGTGCGCGATCTCAACGGCCTGTCCGAAAAGGACCTGCTGGCGGCATTGCGCGAGCAGTTCGACGTCGAGCCGCTCAACGTCGCTGGTGCCGATGCCGCGCGTCCGCAAGCGCGCCATCAGTTCTCGATGTATCTCGGCGAGCGCTGGTACTCGCTCACGGCACGCGAGGGGCTGGTGCCCGAGGAAGACCCCGTGCGCTCGCTCGATGCCTGCTTGCTGCAAGAGGTCGTCCTCGGACCTCTCTTGGGAATCGGGGATCCGCGCGCCGACCCACGTATCGACTATGTCCCGGGCGCCTTCGGTCAGGACGAACTCGAGCGCCGGGTGCACAATGGCTGGGCGGTCGCATTCGCCTGCCATCCGACCTCGGTCGCGGAATTGATGGCGGTGGCGGATGCGCACGAGGTGATGCCGCCGAAATCGACCTGGTTCGACCCGAAGGTCCGTTCCGGGCTGCTGTTGCGACTGCGCTAATCGGCGCGCCGTCCCGACGGGACGGCGCACCCCTCCCCTGCTCCCGTGCTGCCACGGCCGGCGGCGCGGGCGAATTGCTCCGGCTTGCCGATCGCGATTCGCCACCCCCTTGAATTCCCTGCTCCTGTCCCCATGGAACCCTGTGGTCCAAGGGACGACATGGAGGTAATGGGACATGAATCAGCGTTGGCAGGATTGGGTCGGCCTCGTCCTCGGGGTCTGGCTTTTCCTCTCCCCCTGGCTGTTGGCCTACGCGGCCACGGGCGCCGCGGCCTGGAGCGCTTGGGCCATCGGCGTCGCCACCATCATCTTCTTCGCCATTGGCCTGGCGCAACCGCGCCCGTGGGAAGAATGGGTCAACATTGTGCTGGCGGCCTTGCTCATCCTGGCGCCGTTCTTCTTCGGATTCATGAATGCCGGCATTGCCTGGAACCACTGGATCGTCGGTCTGCTGATCGGCGCCGACGCGATCTGGGCGCTGGCGGAACGGCCGTCGGGGACACGCGGGCACGCGTAGGCGACGGCAGCTCCTCGCCGAGGACGACGCTCGAGCGAGAGCCCGGCCCGCTGGCCGGGCTCTCGCTCGGCCGGACGCCTGTGGACTCACTTTGGCGCCCTACGGGCGGCCGAAATCTGCTCCTGGCAGATTCGTCGCTCCCGGCGATGGGGCCGAACCGAGGGCTTCTCCCGACCACCCCTTGGGGACGCCAGTGAGCTGGTCTAATTTTCATGGACACCTCGTTAGGTGGGACGATAGTCCCCTAGACGAGGAGAACAACCATGACACGCAAGCGCCGCAACTTCACGGCGGAATATAAACAGCGGATTGCCCGTATGGTGATCGACGACGGCCTAAGCGTCCCCGCGGTCTGCCGCGACCAGGATCTCGGCGAGACCGCGGTGCGCCGCTGGGTCGATCAGCTCAAGGCCGAATTAGCGGGTCAGCCGGGCGAAGGCCAGCCGCTGACGGCCGAGCAGCAACGCATCCGCGAGCTCGAGCGCGAGAACCAGCGGCTCAAGGAGGACAAGGAGCTGCTAAAAAAAGCATCGGCCTTCTTCGCCCGGGAACTCAAGTGATGCACGGCTGCATCACGCATCTGCGCGAAGAAGGCGATACCGATCGCCTGTGCCGGCTGCTGGGCGTCAGTCGTTCCGGCTATTACGCGGGCCGTGCCCGCGCGAAGCGGTCGCGGCCGGCTTGTGCCGCCGGTGCCCGGCTCAAGCGCATGTTCGTCGACTCCGGACGCACCTATGGCAGCCGACGCCTGGCCCGAGCGCTGCAGGCCGAGGGGACGCATGTGGGCCGTTACCGGGCGCGCACGCTGATGCGCGAGCGCGGCCTGCGGCCGGTCTGGCGGCGCCGCTTCGTGGTCACCACGCAGCGCGACGAGCGGGCGGTGGTCGCCGAGAACCTGCTCGACCGCCAGTTCGCCCCGGCGGGACCCGATCAAGCCTGGGCATCCGACATCACCTACATCCCGACGGCCTCCGGCTGAAGCTATCTGGCGGTCATCCTCGACCTGTACTCGCGCAAGGTTGTTGGCTGGGCCCTCGACCGCCAGATGCCGGCGGGTCTGGTCTGCGAGGCATTACGCATGGCGCTGGCCCAGCGCCAGCCGGCGCCCGGGCTGCTGCTGCACTCCGATCAGGGCTGCCAGTACACCAGCGACGCCTGGCAGAAGCTTTTGGAAGAGCACGAGATCCAGCCGAGCATGAGCCGCCGCGGCAACTGCTGGGACAACGCCGTCGTCGAGCGCTTCTTCCTCAATCTCAAGATGGAGCGCGTCTGGCAGCGTCGCTACGCCAACCACGGCGAGGCGCGGCGGGACATCGCCGACTACATCGTCGGCTTCTACAACAGCGTGCGAATCCACTCGACGCTGGGCTATCTGCCACCCAACGTCTACGAGCAACAAATGGCAGCCGAACCCCCCATCGAGGTGTCCGAAATTACTTGACCACCACACAGACACAAAAAACCCGGCCGATGGCCGGGTTTTTTGTGTCTGGCGTCCCCAAGGGGATTCGAACCCCTGTTGCCGCCTTGAGAGGGCGGAGTCCT
>CAZVBX010000095.1:0-10869 GCA_964625925.1 uncultured Ectothiorhodospiraceae bacterium
GCGTTGCTCGTCACTTGTGTAGTGACGCTACACGCGCTCCTCGCGCCTTGCGGCGTGCACGCACAGCGCCGCAGAGTATTACCGCAATACCCGCATGGCCCACTAGAGCCCGCACCCGTACCCGAATAACGATGAATACGAGCTTCGCCAGGATCCTGGGGGCGGCGCTGATCGCGCTCGCTGCGGGTTGCTCGAACCCGGACGAGTCGGCGTTCGAGCCGCCGCGCGTCGTCGCCGACGGTCCCACGGCGAGCGGCGATTTCGCCGCCCTGCGCGAGCGTGGCCAGCTGCGGCTGCTGCTGGTGGATCCGCCCGGGGAGGGCGGCCCGCGGCCGGCACCGGGCACTCCTCTGTATGCGCAGATGCAAGCGGCCAGCGAGTTCGCCCGCTCACTCGATCTCGAGCCGGTGGTCGTGCCGGTGGAGGCGCACGCGCAATTGGCGCCGGCGCTGGCGGAGGGCCGGGGCGACCTGATCGTGGCCAACCGGCCGCTCGCGGATCTCGGCGGCGACGTCGCGCGCACGGTGGCGTTCGCGCGCACGCGTCAGATGCTGGTCAAGCGGGCGGACGACCCGCTGGCGGAGCGCGGCCGACTGGCTGGGCGCACGATCACGGTGGGGCCCGGCTCCGCCTTCTGGGACTCGGCCCGGCGGCTGCAGGACGCGCGGCCGGCGCTCGCGGTGGAGCCCCGCTCGCAGCTCTCGGACGAGCGCAAGATCGAACGGCTGGAGGCCGGCGAGATCGAGCTCACCATCCTCAATCGCAATCGCCTCCGATCCGCGCTCGCCGACACCGAGCGCATCGCGGCGGCGTTCCCGGTGTCGGACGAATTCGGCATCGGTTTCGGCCTGCGCCCGGGCATGCCCCGGCTCAAGGACGAGCTCGATCGCTTCATCCGCCAGCGCGAGCTGACCGAGTCCCAGCCCGACCGGCGCCTGGGCGATCTCGCAATGATCGAGCGCGAGGGCACGCTGCGCCTGGCGACGCGCAATGATGCGGGCCACTACTTCGTCTGGCGCGGCCGCTTCATGGGCTTCGAGTACGAATTGGCGAAGCGCTTTGCCGATCATCTGGGCGTGCGCCTCGAGGTCGTGGTCGGCAAGCACGACGAGGCGTTGCGGGACATGTTGCGGGAGGGGCGCGCCGACATGGCCGCGGCCTTCCTGATGCGCGGTGCCGGCGACGATCGAGGGTTGGACTATTCCCGGCCGTATCATCACGCGGTCCACCAGATCGTCACGGACGCGGCCGACCAGCAGCTGCAGGAGCTGACCGACATCGCCGGGCGCACCCTCCACGTCCGTCGAGACAGCGATGCCTGGCACATCGCGCGCGGTCTGCGCGAACGCGCCGGGCTCGAGTTCGCCATCGAGCCGCTGCCGGCCGACCAGGCGGTCTCCAGCGTCCTCTCGGGCGTGGCCGCGGGCCGCTACGATCTCACCATCGCCGACGACCACATCGTGCGCAACGCCATGGCCCGGAACGACCACGTGCGTCCCGCCGCCGACATCGGCAAGCGCGTGGCCAATCGCTGGGCCTTTCGGGCCGACAGCCCCCGGCTGCGCGATGCAGCCGACGCGTTCCTCGACGAGGCCCACCGCGGCGAGTTCTACAATGTGATCGACGCCAAGTACTTCGACGACGCCGAGCGCATCCGCCGCTTCCGCAATCAGCGTGCCGACCTGGCCCAGGGGGCGGCACTGACGCCCTACGACGAGCTGCTCAAGAAGATCGCCGGTGAACACGGGTTCGACTGGCGCCTGATCGCCGCTCAGGCCTACCAGGAGAGCAGCTTCGACCCGAGCGCCCGCTCATGGGCGGGGGCCCTCGGCTTGCTCCAGGTGATGCCCCGGTCGGCCCGGCAGATCGGCGTCGAGGGCGACCTGGAGGATCCGGCAACCAACCTGCGCGCGGGCATCCGCTACCTGAAATGGCTGCGGGGCCGGTTCGAGGAGGATCTATCGGTGCGCGATCGCACCTGGTTCATGCTGGCGGCCTACAATGCCGGCACGGGGCATGTGCGCGACGCACGCGATCTCGCCCGGCGGCTGGACCTCGATCCCGACCGCTGGTTCGGCCACGTCGAGCAGGCGATGCTCAAGCTATCCCAGCGGCAGCACTTCAGCGACGCCGCATTCGGCTACGTGCGCGGGCAGGAGCCGGTCAACTACGTGCGCGACATCCGCGCGCGCTATCAGGCCTATCAGTTGTGGACCCAGGACTGCTGGCCCGACTGCGATCCGGAGGGCGACGGGCCCGCGGACGGCGAGCAGGCGTCGGCCGCCGCGTCGCAGCGTCAGCCCCCTAGCGCATCAGGAAGCTGAGCCCGACGCCCAAAAAGAGTACGCTCAGCACGCCGCGGACCACCTCCTCGCGCACGTTCAGCCCGATCCCCGTGCCCAGATACATGCCCGGCAGCGCGCCGATCGCCAGGCTGAGCGTATAGCCGAAATCGACGTGGCCCAGGTAGAGGTGGCCCAGGGCCGCGGCCGCGGTCAGTGGCACGGCATAGGCCAGATCGGTGCCCACCACGGTGGCGATCGGCCAGCGCGGATAGAGCATCAGCAGCATCGCCGTGCCGAGCGCGCCGGAACCCACCGACGATACCGTGACCAAGCCCCCGAGGACCGCGCCCGCCACCACGGTCGCGCCGGCGCGCCCGCGTAGCTCGGGCATGCGCGTGCGGGCGCCCTCGAGCCAGCGATAACCGAACATCGTGAGCGCGGTGAGTACCAGTGCGACACCGAGCACACGGGTCACGATGGCCTCGAAGGTGTCGGTGGAGATGGCCAGGCGATCGAGGGCGACGATCACGGCGACGGAGGCGGGCAGACTGCCGGCCATGAGGAGAGAGGCCGTGCGCCAATCGATCGAGCTGGCCTTGTGCCGTAGCCACACGCCGAGCGATTTGGCGATCGCCGCATAGGCGAGATCGGTGCCCACCGCGATCGCCGGCGGGATGCCGTAGAACAGCAGAAACGGCGTCATCAGCGAGCCGCCGCCGACGCCGGTCATGCCGACCAGAGCGCCAATGGCGAAGCCGGCGAAGGCGAGTACCGGGTCCATCAAGGTCCTCTTCAGCCTGCACTGCACGGGCGAGCCGCGCAGCTTAGTCCGAATGCGATATATTGAAAACCGCACGATTATTCAATTACTATAACTTTTCGTTATCTAAGCGCTGCGCACGCGGCGCGCGCTCCGGGAGCATGGCATGACCCTGCGGCAATTGCGCTACATCGTGGCCGTCGCCCGCTACGGCTTGAACGTCTCGGCCACGGCGGAGCACCTGTTCACCTCGCAGCCGGGCGTCTCCAAGCAGATCCGCTTGCTCGAGGACGAGCTCGGCGTCGAGATCTTCGAGCGCACCGGCCGTCAGTTGACGCGGGTGACGCCGGCGGGTGAGGCCATCCTCGACCTCGCCACGCGCGTGCTGCACGAGACCGAGAACATCGAGCAGCTGGCCGAGGAGTTCCGCGACCCGCAGAGCGGCAGCCTGACGATCGCGACCACGCACACCCAGGCACGCTACGCGCTGCCGCCCGTGATCGAGCGTTTCATCGCGGCATACCCGCGCGTGGCCCTGCACATGCAACAGGGCACGCCCATGCAGATCGCCGAGATGGCTGCCAACGGCCAGGTCGATTTCGCCATCGCGACCGAGGCCATGGAGCATTTCGAGGATCTCGTGATGATGCCCTGCTACCACTGGGACCGGGCCGTGGTCGTGCGCGCGGACAGCCCCCTGGCCCAGCAGGCGTCGATCACCCTGGCCGACGTCGCCGCCCAGCCGATCATCACCTACGTATTCGGCTTCACCGGCCGTTCACGGCTGGACAAGGCCTTCAACGAGGCGGGTCTCACGCCCAACGTCGTGCTCACGGCCACCGACGCCGACGTCATCAAGACCTATGTCCGCTTGGGGCTCGGTGTCGGTATCATGGCCAATATGGCCTATGAGCCATCGGCCGACAGCGACCTGGTCTGCATCGACGCGAGCCACCTGTTCGAGAGCAGCACCACGCGCATCGGCTTCCGCCGCAACACCCGGCTTCGTAACTACATGTACGCCTTCATCGAGACCTTCGCGCCCCACCTGACGCGCGAGCGCGTCGATGCGGCGCTGGAGGCGCGCACGGCCGAGGAGCGCAGCGAGCTGTTCGCCGACTTGCAGCTGACCCGCTACTAGGTTTCGGGATAGTAACCCTTCCCGCGATCGCGGGAAGGGTTAACAGGCCCTAGGGAAACCCCGAATGTAAGCGGACGTCCCCGCGGCCCATGGATTGGACCGGCATGTTCAGCGAGTGCAACTCGCTCAGCGTGAAGAATTCCGGCCGTGCGCTTGCCGGATCGGCTCGTGTTCGGCAAGTTACACGCGCGCGGCGCCAGTCGCCGCGGCGTGGTTCGTCGCGCCGGCTTGCCCGGCGTATGCTGGCGGCCGAAGTGCTCGGGGCGGGCGGGCGCGCTCCGCGCGCCGGAACTTCTCGTCGGCACAGCGATCGCAATACCGTTACCGTCCCGGCACAAAGGAGGGTCGCCGGCGCATCGAGACGCGACCCATGAAAACATCCGCGCCGCTGCAATCCGAGCTATTCCACGCCATCGCCGAGACCGTGCCCGGGGTCGTACTCGTGGCGCAGGATCCCGATTGCCGCGAGGTCAACGGCAATGCGGCGGCCTGTGCGCTGTTCCGGGTCGCGCCCGGCACCAACCTGTCGCGCTGGCACCCCTCGCCCGCCACGAGCTTCCGACTCTGTCAGAACGGCGTCGAATTGCATCCCGAGCAGACGCCTTTGCAGCGCGCCGCGCGCGGGGAGACTCTGAGCGATTACGAGCTCGAGGTGCGCTTCGGCGACGGCTCCGTGCGTTACCTCCATGGCAACGCGATGCCGCTGCTCGACGGACAGGGCTGGCCGTGCGGTGCCGTCGCCGCCTACGCCGATCTGACCGAGCGTCTCCGTGCCGAACAGGCGCTGCGTGCCAGCGAAGAGCGTCTGCGCTTCACACTGGAAGCGGCGCGCGTTGGTGCCTGGCACTGGGACAAGGCGAGCGGTGCGGTCGAGTGGTCGGGCAATCTCGAGGGTATCCACGAGATGGAGCAGGGCTCGTTCGCGTCGAACTTCGATGCCTTCCTCGAGCGCGTGCATCCGGACGACCGCGAGCGTGTCCTGGCCACGATCGAGCAGGCCCTGGTCGATGGCGGCCATTTCTCCGTGGAATACCGCGAGGCCGTCACGGGCGGCTGGATCGAGGGGCGCGGCGAGGTCGAGTGTGACGCGGCCGGCGAGGCCACCGGGATCACCGGCATCGCGCTGGACGTGACCGACCGCAAGCGCGCCGAGCAGGCCCTGCGCGAGAGCGAGGAGCGGCTGCGCTACACCCTGGAGGCGGCGCGGGTCGGCACCTGGCGCTGGGATGTCGCGACGGGCGAGGTCGAGTGGTCCGACAACCTGGAGCCGCTCTACGGCCAGGCGCAGGGTGCGTTCGACGGCAGCTTCGAGGCCTTCCTCGAGTGGGTGCATGCGGACGACCGGGAGGTCGTCGCCGGGGCGATTCGAAGCGCGCTGGCCGGCGAGAGCGACTACGCCGTCGAACACCGTGTCGCCCGGCGGGGCGGGCAGATTGGCTGGCTCGAGTGCCGCGGCCGGGTCGAACGCGATTCCGCCGGCGAGCCCGTGCGCATGACCGGCATCTGCATGGACGTCACCGAGCGCAAGCGTGCTGAGGAATCGCTGCGTGCCTTGGCTGAGGCCGGCACGACGCTCGCGACCGCGCTCGATTACGAAACGGCGCTGCGCCAGGTGGCGGAGACGGTCGTGCCCGAGTGGGGCGACTGGTGCGTCGTCGATGTGCTCCACGATGACGGCGCGCTCGAGACCGTGACCGTCGCCCACGCGGACCCGGCCAAGGTCGAGCATGCCCGGCGACTGCGGCGCGAGTATCCCTCGCGCCTGGATGCGCCGACGGGCGTCGGCTACGTCGTGCGGACCGGCGAGTCCCTGTGTCTGAATATCGACGAGCATAAACTGGAGAGCGTCGCCGCCGACCAGCGGCACCTGGAACTGTTGCGCGAGCTCGGTCTGCGCTCGGCCGTGGTAGTGCCGCTGGTCGCTCGTGGCGGCACGCTGGGTGCGCTGATGCTGGTGACAGCGGAGACGGCTCGCGAGTACCACCGCGGCGATTTGCCGAACGTGCAGGATCTGGCGCGTCGCTGCGCCTTTGCGGTGGACAACGCGCGCCTCTACCGCGAAGCCCAGCGCGAGCTGACCCAGCGCAAACAGACGGAGCACGCCCTCAAGCGCCTCAACGAGACGCTGGAAGAGCGCGTCAGCGAGCGCACCGCGCTGGCCGAGCAGCGGGCGGCGCAGCTGCGCCATCTCGCCAGCGAGCTGTCGCATGCGGAGCAGCGCGAGCGTCGCCGCTTGGCCCAGGCCTTGCATGATGACCACCAGCAGTTGCTGATCGCGGCCAAGCTCCAGGTTGGCCTGCTGCGGCAATCGTCCGTACCGGACGCCGAGGAGTTGACCAAGCTCGACGGATTGCTCGAAGAGGCGGTTCAAAGCGCTCGGACGGTGAGCCGCGAGCTCAGCCCCGCCGTGCTGTACGACGGAGGCCTGGCCGCCGCGCTGCGGTGGCTGGCGACCATCAAACAGGAGAAGTACGGGCTGATCGTCCATGTCGAGGCCGACGAAGCGGCCGATCCCGCGGCGGAGGACGTCAGCATCTTCCTCTATCAAGCGGTGCGAGAACTGCTGCTCAACACGGTCAAGCACGCGGACACGCGTGAGGCCTGGGTCAGTATGACTGCCGCCAGCGATAATCAGGTGCAAATCAAGGTGGAAGACTTAGGACGAGGAATCGACCAGCAAGCGCTGCTGGACGGCGGAGCCGATGCGGGACAATTCGGCCTGTTCGGCATGCGCGAACGTTTGGCCCTGCTCGACGGCAAGCTCGACGTCGATAGCGGACCGGGCCATGGTACGACGGTGACGATGCTCGCGCCCCGCAGCAGCGGCGGGCGGTCCGGCGGCGCAGGGACGGAACGGGCCGAGCGCGTCGAGGAGCCGGCCGGGGGCGACGACGAGGCCATTCGGGTCCTGCTCGCCGACGATCACAAGATGCTGCGCGACGGCTTGGCCGGTCTGCTGCGCGTGGAACCGGACATCGAGCTCGTGGCCGAGGCCGAGGACGGCGAGGAGGCGCTGGCCTTGGCCGAGCGGTTGCGCCCGGACGTCGTGGTGATGGACATCTCCATGCCGAAGGTCAATGGCATCGAGGCCACCCGGCGTTTACAGCGAATCCAGCCGGGCGTTGCCGTGGTCGGGCTTTCGATGCATGACAGTAAGGAGATGGCCGAGGCGATGTGCAGCGCTGGTGCCGCCGTTTATCTGTCCAAGGACGGCGCCGCGAGCACGCTCGTCGAGGCGATCCGTACCCACGGCGGGACGGGCACGGCCGTCGGGACGCAAGATTAGCGTCCCGTCCTGCACGACGCTCGGCCGGGTATGGCGCTCGGGCATCCGGCTCCCGGGCTCGTTCATGCGCGCCGGGGTCCATTCGCTGAACGTCTCGTGCAATTGAAGAGGACCCCAGCCGGCCTCCGAGGGAGTCTCCGGCCAACGGCCGTTCGAGGTCATGTCGCGTTCTGCCGGGGAGGGCTTGCGGTACGCGGCAATCCGCGCCGACGAGCCATGGCGCGCCGTATAGTGACGAGCTGCAGCGCCGTCAGGCGGCGCAAGACCCACCGAGCGATCGAACGCTGCGCGACGTGGAACGGGAGGCCGGTCGCCGGGCCCGCCCGGAAAGGCAAGAAAAGCCGGCGCGCGGCACGGGCGCCGGCTACCGGGGGAATGTACGGCGCCTATACGAAATCGAGGTCGGGCGTGCGCGCCATGAGCTCGGATGCCTCCGCGCGCTCGTCCGTCTCGCCGTCGAGCACCTCGCGGCGCAACCGCATGTAGATGGTATAGATCTGGGCGGGTTCGCCCGGGCGCTCGACCACGAAAAAGGGCGCGCGATCGACGCCATGCTGTTCGGCGATGCGCTGGCCCTCGCTGTCGGGATCGCGCTCGTCGGCGAGGAGGATCTGGTCGATGCGGTCGGACAGGCCGTCGCGCTCGAGGCGGTCGCGCACGTCGGCGCATTTGCGGCAGGGGCTGCCGTCCGCAAGGATCTTCTCGACCATCGTGATCGTCATAACGCTCTTACCTTAGTCCTGCGAATAGACGCGGATGCGCGGTGCGCCTCAGCCGGTCGCCTGCTTGTTGCCGGCGTGCAGACCGCACTCCTTGTCGATGTCCAGCTCCCACCACCAGCGGCCCACGCGCTCGTGCTGATTGGGCAGCACCGGGCGGGTGCAGGGCTGGCAGCCGATGCTGACGTAGCCGTGCTCGTGCAACGCGTTGTAGGGCACATCGTTCTCGCGGATGTACTGCCAGACGTCGGCCGAGCTCCAATGCGCCAGCGGGTTGAACTTGGTCAGCTTGCCGTCCGCGCCGGCGAAGGCAGGGTCTTCCTGCACGACCGGCACGGTCGCGCGCGTGTCCATGCTCTGGTCGCGGCGCTGGCCCGTGATCCAGGCATCGAGCGTCGCCAGCTTGCGCTTGAGCGGCACGACCTTGCGGATGCCGCAGCATTCGGCGTGACCGTCGCGGTAGAAGGAGAACAGACCCTTCTCGCGCACCAGATCCTGCACCTGCTGGGCATCCGGGAACTGCATGTCGATGACGATGCCGTAATGCTCGCGCACCCGCTCGATGAAGTCGTAGGTCTCCGGATGCAGGCGGCCCGTGTCCAGCGAGAAGACCGCCACGTCCGGGCGGATGCGTGTCGCCATATCGATCAGCACGACGTCCTCGGCGCCCGAGAACGAGATGGCCAAGTTGTCGAAGTGCTCGAGGGCGCAGGCGATGATCTCTTGCGGGCTGCAGCCTTCGAGATCCTGCGGCAGCTTGTCGAGGCTGACGACGCTCATGGGGACTCCGCTGGCTGGGGGATGCTCCGGACAAGCCGGAACGATGCTTTTTATACCAGCGGGGCCTGAGAACGGAAAATACTGACTTTTTCTATTAGCAGACGACCCGGTTATATAGCCGGCACCGCGGCGTTCATTCGAGGTTCTGGACCTGCTCGCGCATCTGCTCGATCTGGACCTTCAGCTCCACGCTGGCGTGGGAGCGTTCGGCGCTGGCCGACTTCGATCCGAGCGTGTTGGCCTCGCGATTGAGTTCCTGCATCAGGAAATCCAGGCGCCGGCCCACCGGCTCATCCGCATCCAGCGCGTCGCGCACGGCGGCGACGTGGGTGTCGAGCCGGTCGAGCTCCTCGCTCACATCGAGCCGCTGGGCCTGATAGGCGAGTTCCTGCTCAAGCCGCCCGGGATCGGGCTCGAGGTCGAGCTGCTGCAGGCGCTCCATGAGCCGTTCGCGCAGCCGCTCGCCGATCGCTGCCGCGTGCGTGCGCTCGTCCGCGACCAGCCGCTCGATGCGCTCGCAGCGTTCCAGCAGAAAGCCCTTGAGCTGCGCGCCCTCGCGCACCCGGGTGCCGGTGAGCTCGTCGAGGGTCGCGTCGAGCAGGTCCAGGGCGGGCTCGCGCAGGGTGTCGCGGTCGGCCTCGGTGCGCCGCGCCACCCCCGGCCACTGCAGGATCTCGTGGGCCGAGCGCCGCGCGGGATTGGTGATGTAGTCGTCGATCCGGTCGCAGGCGGCGACCACGGCCTCGACCAGCTCTTCGTCGATGCTCAGGCCGGCGGCGCCGGAGGCCGGGGTGAAGCGCAGGCTGCACTCGACCCGGCCGCGTCCGAGCACGGCGCTCGCGCGCTCGCGCACCTCCGGCTCCAGCGCGCGCAGGATCTCCGGCAGACGTGGCTGGATCTCCAGGTGGCGGTGATTGACCGCGCGCAGCTCCCACACCAAAGAGCCGGCCTCGATCGTGGTTTCGCGGGTGGCGAATGCGGTCATGCTGGCGGGCATCGGACCTCCTCGGTTGGCGGGGGCGTGCGCACGCCACCCGCGACGCTCTTCCCAGCCGTCATGGCCACCGGACCCTCGCCCGCGTGCCAATGACGCTTGTTCAAAGTGTAGTTTCCTGTCCCGTAACGCCGTTCGAATCCGGTGGCCTTGCGGCGTCATGCCTCGTCACGGCGGGCGCGCCTTGCCGCGCGCTGCAATCCCATGCCGGCGACGCTGCGAACAACCTACGAGACGGACGCCGTGGGCGCTATCGCCCGGCCGCGCGCGGGGAGCCGAGGCGCCTCGTGCCACGCGCGGGCCCGCCGTGACGACGGCCGCGGCTCGCGCCCGTACAATGCGTATCCGTTCTTACGAAGGAGAGACCGCATGCGACCCAGCGGGCGCGCAGCCGACGAGATCCGCCCGGTGCGGATGACGCGAGGATACACCAAGCATGCCGAGGGCTCGGTCCTGGTGGAGTTTGGTGATACGCGCGTGATCTGCAACGCCAGCGTGGACGAGCAGGTCCCGCGCTTCCTGCGCGGCAAGGGTCGCGGGTGGGTCACCGCGGAATACGGCATGCTCCCGCGCGCCACCGGCAGCCGCATGAACCGCGAGGCCGCAGCCGGCCGTCAGGGCGGGCGCACGCAGGAGATTCAGCGGCTGATCGGCCGCGCGCTGCGCGCGGCGGTCGAAATGGAGGCGTTGGGTGAGCGCACGATCCAGATCGACTGCGACGTCATCCAGGCCGATGGCGGAACCCGGACCGCCGCCATCACTGGCGCCTATGTCGCATTGACCGACGCCGTCGACGGGCTCGTGGCCAAGAACGTGCTGCGGCGCAATCCCCTCCACGGCATGGTGGCCTCGATCTCGGTCGGCATCGTCGACGGCGAGCCCGTGGTCGATCTCGACTACGCCG
>CAZVBX010000096.1:0-10723 GCA_964625925.1 uncultured Ectothiorhodospiraceae bacterium
CGCCGCTGTGGGACGCGCGCAGTAGGCGCCGGGTTTCTCGGACAGCCTCCTAGGAAGGCTCGGGACTGAATCCACCGAGGAGATGATCATGGCAACGACCGACGAGCTCTTACAGAACAACGGGCGCTACGCTCAGGATTTCGACTCCGGCGGGCTGCCGATGCCGCCGGCCCGCAAGGTAGCGATCGTCGCGTGCATGGACGCGCGGCTGGACGTCTATCGCATGCTCGGGCTGGAACTGGGCGAGGCGCACGTCATCCGCAACGCGGGCGGCGTCGTGACTGATGACGTGATCCGTTCGCTGGCAATCTCGCAGCGCCTGCTCAGCACCGAGGCGATCATCCTGATCCATCACACCGACTGCGGCATGCTCACGTTCGACGACGACGAGGTCAAAGGCCAGATCGAGCAGGACACCGGCGTGCGGCCCGCGTTCGCCCTGGAATCGTTCGACGATCCAGCGGCCGACGTGCGCCAATCGATGCGCCGCATCGAAACGAGCCCGTTCATCGCGAACAAGGACGCGGTCCGCGGTTTCGTCTACAACGTCGAGAGCGGCCGCTTGGAGGAGGTCCAATGACCGCCCCCCGGTGCGACTGAGCGGAAGCTCAGCCTCGTATCCGCGGGCGTCATCGCACCTTCGTCGGGACGTCACAGGCCCTCGTGAGCATGAGGCGCGGGCGAGACGGCGCTCTCGGAGCCTATCCGGCAAATCTGCCCCGTCGCGAGCGCGTGTAGCGCTGCCTTCCCAGTGCTGCATCCGTCCTGAGCGCTGCGCGCGCTCGGCATCGCTGCGATATCGACGCCGCAGGGCTTGGGCGTCGCAGTCTCCTACCGTAGGCTGCGCCGTCATGGCCTCGCGCACCCCACTGCTGACGCTCCGCGCCCTGCGCGTCCCGGGACTCGCGCCCGTCGACCTGGATCTGCGGCATGGCGAATGCGTCGGGCTACGGGGCCGCTCCGGTAGCGGCAAGACGCTGCTGCTGCGCGCAATCGCCGATCTCGATCCGGCCGAGGGCCAGGTCGCGCTCCAGGGTATCGGTCGCGCATCGATGAGCGGTCCGGTCTGGCGCGAGCGGGTCGCGTATGTCGCGAGCGACAGCGGCTGGTGGGCCGATCGAGTCGGCGATCACTTCGTGGATTGGTCCGCGGTCACGGACGAAGTCGCCGCCCTCGGCCTACCGGACGACTGTCGTGACTGGCGCGTCGAACGGCTCTCGAGTGGCGAGCGCCAGCGGCTCGGCCTGCTGCGTGCGCTGGAACGCGCTCCATCGGTCCTCCTACTGGACGAACCCACGAGCGCGCTCGACACCGGCGCCGCCCGGGCGGTCGAGGACATCCTCGCTCGACGGCGAGCGGGCGGAGCCGGAATTCTCTGGGTCACGCATGACACGGCGCAGGCCGAGCGCGTCGCTTCACGGCAGCTCCGCCTTGGCGCCGGTCGCCTGGAGCGAGCGGATTGATCGAGTACATCCGGCTCGAGCTCTCCGACCTGGCGCTCGCCGCGCTATTGCTGCTGATCAACGGCGGGCTCTCCATCGCATTGAAGCTGCGCCTGGAGCGCCCACTGGCGATCGCCGCCATTCGCATGGTGGTCCAGCTCGGTCTGGTCGCCCTGGTGCTGCAGGCCCTCTTCACCACGGTGTCGCCGTGGCTGACCGGCCTGATCGCCCTCGTGATGATCGCCTTTGCGGGGCGCGAGATCATGGCGCGTCAGGAGCGCCGGTTTGCCGGATGGTGGTCCTACGGCCTCGGTACCGGGTGCATGGCCGTCGCCGCTGCAGCGGTGACCCTGTTCGCGCTCACCACCCAGATTCAGCCCGAGCCGTGGTACCACCCCCGCTTCGCCATCCCGCTGCTGGGCATGATCCTCGGCAACACCATGACCGGCATCGCGCTCGGACTCGACACGCTGACGGCCGCCGCCCTCGCCGACGCTCGCGCCATCGAGGCGCGCATCGCGCTGGGACATCCGCGTGCACGAGCGCTGCGCAGCGCCGCGCAACGGGCGCTCCGGAGCGCCTTGATGCCGACGATCAACGCCATGGCCGCCGCCGGGGTCGTGTCCCTACCGGGGATGATGACGGGCCAGATCCTCTCCGGTGTCGAACCCATCGAGGCGACCAAGTATCAGGTGCTGATCATGTTCCTGATCGCCGGCGGAACCGGACTCGGCGCCTTGTCCGCCGTCATTGGCGGCGTGTACCGAATCACGGACGAGCGTCACCGCTTACGCCTCGACCGCTTGCGCGATCCGCGCTGAAGGGCGGTCGATGCGCCCCGCGCAGGCGGATGCACCCCCAACCAGGCTCGGTCCCCTTCGACCATTGCGCCATCACGGCAATAGCCGGTTCAGCCAGCGCACTGCGGTGCGGGTACGGCGCGCGAACAGCTTGGGCGAGTACAGCGAGTTCACCGCACGGCGGTGGATCTGCGACAGCGTCGGATACGCGTGCACCATGCCGGCGATGGCGCCGATCTTGGCGCGCGTCTGCATCGCAAGAACGGCTTCGTGGATCAGCTCCCCCGCATGCGGCCCGAGGATGCTGGCGCCGACCAGGCGCCCGCGATGCACGATCAGTTTGACCCGGCCGCGCTCGTTGCCTTCGGCAAGCGCCCGATCGACCTGCTCGAATGGAAAACGGGCGACTCGAACGTCCAGCCCCCGCGCACGCGCGGCCGCCTCGGTAAGCCCGACATGGGCCAGCTCCGGGTCGGTATACGTGGCCCACGGAATCACGCGGTAATCGGCCTTCTTGGGCCAGCGGAATACCGCATTGGCGATCACCACCCCCGCCTGATACTCGGCGACATGGGTCAGCGGTAACGGGCCGCAGCAATCGCCGCAGGCGAAGATATGGCGGGCACTCGTGCGCATGCGCGCATCGACGCCGATCCCCTCGGGGCCATGGTCCACGCCCGCATTCTCCAGCGCCAGATCCGCCACGTTCGGTCGCCGGCCGGTCGCCACGAGGATCTCGTCGACGGTCAGTGCCTGCGATACGCCGTCCGGCCCGCGGCACTGCAGGGACTTGCCGCCTGCGCCGCTTTGCACCGAGTGCACGGCCGTCCGTGTGCGCACATGCACGCCTTCCGCTCGCAAGGCCTCCGCCAGTTCGTCGGCCAGCTCGGCATCCTCGCGCGCCAGCAGGCGCTCGGATTGCTCCACGATCGTGACCTCGCTGCCGAGGCGGGCGAAGGACTGGGCCAATTCCACGCCCACGGGGCCACCGCCGAGCACGGCGAGACGCCCGGGTAAGTGCGTTTGCGCAAACACCGTCTCGTTCGTGAGATAGCCCGCCTGCTCCAGTCCCTCGACCGGCGGCACGGCGGGAGAGGAGCCGCTCGCGATGACGAAACGTTTCCCCTGGAGCACTGCGTCGCCCAGCGCGACCGTATGCGCGTCGAGAAAACGGGCCGCACCGAAGCGCACGTCCACGCCGTAGGCGCGGAAGCGCTCCGGATCGTCATGGGCTTGGATATGGCCGACGACGCTGCGCACGCGCTCCATCACGCGCGCGAGATCGGTCGGCCTCGCCTCCGTCGCGACCCCGTAGCGGCCTCCCGTCCGGGCCAAATGCGCCACCTCGGCCGACCGGATCAGCGTCTTGCTGGGCACGCACCCATGATGCAGGCAATCCCCACCGAGGGCGTCCTCGCGCTCGAGCAATGCCACGTCGAGCCCCAGTTGACCCGCTACGCTGGCGGTGACCAGGCCGCCCACGCCCGCGCCGATGATGACGAGATCGTATTCGTTCCGGTGTCGGCTCATCGTTATTCGTCCCGCGTGTGCTGGGGCAGTCTATGCCCGACGGATGCCGGCCCCCCATACGAGAAAGCACGTATCCGGCCGAGCGTCCGTTAACTTCGGGTCGCGCGGATGCAATCGCTCGCGCCAACCAGGCGCGAGGAAACCCGGTTCCGCGGCGGCGCTGGCCTTCGCCCGAAGGACCCGTGACAATACTCGTTCTTGACGCTCGGTGAGCGGATCATCCTGCGCGGGGGCGATGCATGGCCGCACGGCCAGCGAGATCAATGCACGACGATGTGGTTTTTGCAGTTGAGGGACTGACCAAGACTTACCGCGTCGGGGAGGTCGAGATCCACGCGCTCAACGGCGTCGACCTCGATCTGCATGGCGGCGAGCTGGCGGTGTTGCTCGGTGCCTCGGGCAGTGGCAAGTCCACGCTGCTCAATATCCTCGGCGGGCTCGACGTGGCGACCGCGGGGCGCATCCACTATCGGGGCGAGGAACTGAGCGCCAGCGGTGAGGCGGCCCTGACGCGTTATCGCCGTCACCATCTCGGATTCGTATTCCAGTTCTACAACCTGATTCCGAGTCTCACGGCGCGCGAGAACATCGCCATCGTCACTGAGATCGCCCGCGATCCGATGACGCCGGAGCAGGCTCTGGCACTGGTCGGGCTGGAGCGGCGACTCGACCATTTCCCGGCCCAGCTATCGGGTGGCGAGCAACAGCGCGTGGCGATTGCCCGCGGCGTCGCCAAGAACCCGGCCGTGCTGCTATGCGATGAGCCCACGGGGGCGCTCGACTCGAAAACGGGGGTCGTCGTGCTCGAGGTGCTCGAGCGGGTCAACCGCGAGCTCGGCACGACCACGGTCGTCATCACCCACAATGCGGTGATTGCGCGCATGGCCCACCGGACCATCCACATCAGCGACGGCCGCATCGCCCAGGTGGAGACCAATGCCGAGCGCGCCGCGCCCGGCGAGCTGTCCTGGTGAGACCACCGGCTCTGACCCGCAAGCTACTGCGCGACCTGTGGAATCTGCGCGCGCAGGCGCTGGCCATCGCGGCCGTGATCGCCAGCGGCGTGGCGATGTGGGTGATCGCCTATTCCACCATCGCCTCGCTCGAGGCGACTCAGCGCGCGTTCTATGACGACTACCGCTTCGCCGACGTCTTCGCGCAAGTTACGCGCGCGCCCGACTCCGTGGCCGAACGCGTCCGTGCACTCGACGGGGTGGCACGCGTATCGGCTCGCATCAGCGGCCAGGCAACGCTCGATCTGGCCGAGTTCGATCAGCCGGTCACGGCCCGCCTGGTATCCCTGCCCGATACCGGCGAGCCCGCGCTCAACCGGCTCTACCTGCGCAGCGGGCGGCTGCCCGCCCCGGGCTCCAGCCACGAGGCGCTCATCAGCGAGCCCTTTGCGCAGGCCCACGGCATCGGCCCGGGTGCGCGCATCGACGCCACCATCCATGGCAGTCGCGAGACCCTGACGGTCGTCGGTGTCGCCCTCTCGCCCGAGTTCGTCTATCAGATCCAGCCCGGTGCCCTGTTCCCCGACTACGAACGCTATGCCATCGCCTGGATGCGCGAGCCAGCGCTGGGGGCCGCTTTCGACATGAATGGGGCGTTCAACGACCTCGCGCTCGGCCTGGAACCGGGCGTGCAGCCCGAGCGCGTGGTCCCATCGCTCGACGCGCTGCTCGCACGCTACGGCGGGACCGGCGCGCATGACCGCACGGACCAGGCCTCGCATCGCTACCTCTCCCAGGAGCTCGACCAACTACGCTCGATGGCCTCGGTGGTCCCGCTCCTGTTTCTCGGCGTGTCCGCGTTCCTGGTCAGTATCGTCACCAGCCGCACCGTGCATCAGCAGCGCGGCCAGATCGCGGTGCTCAAGGCCTTCGGCTACGGCGACGGCGCCATTGGACGGCATTACCTGATGCTGGTGACGCTGATGGTTCTGGCCGGGGCGCTTCCCGGACTGGCGTTGGGCGCCTGGGGCGGTCACGGGATGGCGTCGCTATACCGCGATTTCTTCCGTTTTCCGTTCCTCGCCTACCAGCTCCCACTGGGCGTAGCCCTGGGCGGCGTCGCCCTCGCCCTGCTCGCTGCCCTGGGCGGCGCGTTGCGCGCCGTGCTCCGCGCGGTGCGGCTGCCACCGGCCGAGGCCATGCGTCCGGAACCGCCCGCCCGCTATCGCACCACGCTGGTCGAGCGCCTGGGACTCCAACGCTGGCTGGACCAGCCGAGCCGCATGATTCTGCGCCACATCGAGCGCCGGCCGGCCAACGCCGGGTTCTCGGTGCTCGGCATCGCTCTCGCGGGGGCCATTCTGACCGTGGGCAGCTTCCAGGAAGACGCCATCGACTACGTACTGGATGTCCACTTCAAGCTCGCCGGTCGTGAGGACGCCACGATCACGTTCACCGAACGCACCGACCTTCGGGCGCTCGACGAGATCCGAACGCTCGACGGCGTGCGCGCAGCCGAGCCGTTCCGCTCGGTCGCGGTCGAGCTGGTCAGCGGGCCCCGGCGTCACCGCAGCAGCATCCAGGGTCGGCCCCGGGAGGCATCGCTGAACCGTGCGCTCGACCAGGACCGGCAGCCGATCACCCTGCCGCGCAGCGGCCTGCTGCTGTCGCGCTGGATCGCGCAGGAACTCGGGGTACGCACCGGCGACACGGTGAAGCTGCGCCTGCTCGACGGCAGCGGCAACACGCCGCGCGTCAAGGTGGCCGGGCTGGTGGAGGACTTCATCGGTGCTTCCGGCTACATGCGCATCGACGCGCTGAATCGCCTTGTCGGTGAAGGCCGGGTCGCCTCCGGGGCCTACCTCGCCATCGCCGAACCGCAGCGCGCCGCGCTATTCTCCGCCCTCGAACGGCGCCCGCGCGTGGCGGCGATTTCGCAGCGCACGGCCGCGATGGATGCCTTTCTCGACACCATGGGCGACACGCTCCTGATCTTTGCCTTCGTGAACACATTACTGGCCGGGTCGATCGCCGTCGGGGTGATCTATAACGCCGCGCGCCTCGCCTACGCCGAGCGCTCGCGCGAGCTCGGCAGCCTGCGCATCCTCGGCTTCACCCGGGCGGAGACCGCCTACATCCTGCTCGGCGAGCTCGCGCTTCTGACGCTGCTCGCCATCCCGCTCGCATTCGCGCTCGGCTGGGGGTTCTGCGCGCTCATCGCGTCGGGCCTGGAATCGGAGCTGTTGCGCATGCCGCTGGTCATCGAGACCCGCACGCTGGGCACGGCCGCCCTGATCATCCTCGCAGCCGCGCTCGCATCGGGTGCCGCCGTGGCACGGCGCTTGTACCGCATGGACCTGGCCGAGATCCTCAAAGTGCGCGAGTAAAAGGAGCCGAGTTGAGCCGCCGCAATAGCACAATCGCCGCCGTCGCAATCGCGATCCTCGGACTGCTGGCCTGGGCGTTGCAGCCAACGCCGGAGCGGGTTGCGCTCGCCACGGCGGAACGCGGCCACCTGGCGGTGAGCGTCACGGAGGAAGGCCGTACGCGGGTACGCGAGCGCTACGCGATCACCGCGCCGGTTGCCGCCTGGATCCCCCGCCTCGCGCTGGAGCCCGGCGATGCCGTCCGCCAGGGCCAGGTGCTGGTGCGGCTCCAGCCCGTGCCCGCCACCGCGCTCGACCCGCGCGCCCACGCCGAAGCCGAGGCCCGGCTCGAACGGGCGCGTGCCGCCCTCCAGGCCGAGCAAGCACGCCTGGAGGCCGCACGCGCTGTGGCCGAGCACGCCCGCGCGGATTTCGAGCGTCTGGAGGATCTGGGCTCGAGCCAGAACGTGTCGCAGCGCGAGCTGGCGCAGACGCGGATGGAGGCGCGTCGGCGCGAAGCGGAGCTCGACGCCGCCCGCTTCGCCGTCGAGATCGCGCGCCACGAGGTCACCGTCGCCGAGACGCGCTTGCGCTATACGGGCGAGCACCAGCCCGGCGCTGCGATCCCGGTCGAGTCCCCCATCGACGGCCGTGTGCTGGCGCGCGAGAACGCAAGCGCGGGCGTCGTCAGCGCCGGCACGCCGCTGCTGACGCTCGGCAACCCGCAATCACTCGAAGCCGTGATCGACGTGCGCTCCGAAGACGCGGTGCGCATCGAGGCCGGCATGGCCGTGCGGTTTCATCGCTGGGGCGGCGACCACCCGTTGTCCGGCCGTGTGCGCCGAGTCGAGCCCTCCGGATTCACCGAAGTCTCGGCGCTCGGGGTCGAGGAACAGCGGGTGCGCGTCATCGCCGACTTCGATGGAGCGGATGCCGCACGCGCGCTGGGCGACCGCTACCGCCTCGACGCCGAATTCATCCTGTGGCAGGGCGAGGACGTGCTCCAGATTCCCGAAAGCGCGTTATTCGAGACCGATACCGGGCACGCGGTTTTCGTGGCCGCGGACGGCATCGCGCGCCGCCGCGCGGTCAGCGTCGGCCATCTCGGCGGCCTGGCGGTCGAGATCACCGAGGGGCTGGCGCCCGGCGACCGGGTGATTCTCCAGCCCGGCAATGCAATCGAGGATGGCGCGCGCATTGCGCCATTCGGCGAGCCGGCGTCGTAAGCGGATGCACCTCGTGCGATATCGGATCGACGCATCCACCACGCGGGGCGTCGCAGGCGGCCACGGTGTGTCCCACCTGCCTGACCTCGGCTG
Organism: uncultured Ectothiorhodospiraceae bacterium; assembly: GCA_964625925.1. Classification (GTDB taxonomy): domain Bacteria; phylum Pseudomonadota; class Gammaproteobacteria; order XJ16; family Halofilaceae; genus Halofilum. The sequence goes on from CAZVBX010000096.1 coordinate 8,411, forward strand.
GCGGGTCGACCGCGCCGCCGGCGCCGTCGACGGGCCGGTGCGCGGTAGGCGAAGGCCCCCCGCCCATCCACCCCAACCCGCGCGCGCACGGGGTGGCGCGCGGGCGCCGCCGTAGCCTCGTTCAAGGCACAGCGCAAGCGGTGGCACCCGTCCGGCGTCCGCTCGATCCCGCACATCGGCACTGCGGCCGCCGGCCCCGCTTCCATGGCACCCGGCAGGCCGATCGCCACCACCGGCGTGTCCCGCTCCATCGACGCCAGATGCTCCAGCAGCGCGTCCGACTCGCGCCCGTGCTCGCACAGAATGAGCGAGTACCGCTCGGCATTGTGGTTGAGCAGCGGAATCGCCATCGAGGCCGTACGGCAGCGCTGCATCGGATGGTGATAGGCCTCCAGGGTGCCCGCTAGGCTGATGGCCGCTTGGCCATCGCCCACGACGAGTAGGGTCATGCCGCTTTCCTCTGCTGATGACGTTGGAGGATCGCATCGCGCGCGGCCGCGTCGACTTCGATCCAGATGGCGACCGAAGGCGTGTCGCCCATTCGCTGCGCGCGGCCGTCGCCGAAGCGCTGCGTCGGCAGGCCCACGCGCCGCAGGACGCGCTCGAAGGCGACGCTGACCACCGCGACGTAGCGGTCGATGCCCTGCTCCAGGCCATGCGTCAGCACGCCGGCGACCAGCTCGACGGTCGCGTTGTTGATCGCCGCGCGTCCGGTCGCCCCATTGGGCTTGGCAACGGCCATACGGCTGATGTCCCAGATTCGGGGATCGGCCGGCGCCGACTCGCCCGCGAGCAATTGGGGAAACGTGTCGCGCAGCATGTAGGGACCGGTGGTCGGCAATAGCCGCAGACAGCCGGTGACCTCGCGCTGCGGCCCACGGGTCACGAGATAAACGGGGTGGCAGGCGTCGTATTCATCCTGCTCGAGGCCATGAGCGCTGGTGACCTCCCACCCGAGGCGCTCATGGAAGACCTCGTGGCGCAGGCGATACATGTTGTGCAGAGCGTATGGATCGTGGCGCTGGCCAAAGGCGCGATCAAGAGCGATGGTTTCCACGGTGGTACCCTCCCGAGTTGCACCGGGCACCACTACACAACGCCACCGATGGACATGTGTACTGTCAGAAATGACAGGTAGGCGGGGCGGCGCGCTGCGCCGGACTCAACGAAACTGGGGGGTGATATAGCCCTGGGCGACGGCGCGCGCGACGGCCTGGGCGCGATTGCTCACGTCCAGCTTGTGGGCCGCGTTGTGCAAGTGGAACAGCACGGTCCGTTCCGAAATCCCGAGAATCTGGGCCGTGTCCCAGCTGGTCTTGCCCTCGGCGGCCCACAGGAGACACTCGCGCTCGCGGTCGGTCAAGAGCGGCCGGGCGACCGTCACGTCGCCGCGCTCGAAGATCCGCCGGGCCGCCTCATGGACGTAAGCGGCGAGCAGCTGCACGAAGGGCATCGACTCGATGATACGGCCCTGCGCCCGGGCGTGATCGTCGCGCGTGGCGAGGCTCAGGATAGCGTACTCGCCATCGCGACCGTGCACAGGGAAGCTCACACCGGATTTCAGGCCGAAATCCGCCGCCTCGCTCATGAAGGTCCGCACGTCCTGGCCGTGGACATAGGCGCTCGGATCCACGTCCTCCCAGTCCAGCGGCACGGTCTGGCGCTCCGTCGTGTGCTGCAGGACGGGGTCGATACGGATGTACCGACGCTCCTGGTAGCGCTGCCACCACGCGTCGGGATAGCCGCTGATGATGAAGGTCTGCGGACGCACCATCGACACGGGCAGCACGGCCCCGTAAAGGAAATAATCGAAGCCGGCGCGGTCGCAGAGGAATGAGCACAGGGTATGCAGCTCCTCCACCGAAGCGGCCTGCTTGGCCGCCTCGATGAGCTCGCTGCAGGTATTCGCCGACAGGTCGACGCCCGACTCATACTCGGTCAAATCTTGCCCCTACGACGGCTGATGTCCCGTGTTCCATGTACCGGCCGACAGCGCGCAGTGAGCGCGCGATGGCATCCAATGACTCCGCAGAACATTCTCGCGAGAAATGGAATACGGCGACGCCGGCTCGGGCTCGGCCGCACCGCATGCGAGCGGTGGTGGATGCCCGGATCGGCGGCGCCTGGCCGCTTCACCGCGGCCGATCCAGCGCGGTGACGGTGGGTGAGACTTCCAGCGCGGAAGGACGGGCCCGCCGCCCGCCGCTCGGACAGCGGCCGCGCCGCATAAGCCGCGACTAGGCAGACTAGGAGTCTGGCCGAGAAACCTGCGCCGTAGCGAGCGCGTGGGACAGCGAGGCGATTGCCGGGCGC
>CAZVBX010000097.1:0-10680 GCA_964625925.1 uncultured Ectothiorhodospiraceae bacterium
TTGGCGCTACGCTGTCCCCGCGGAGCGACTGGATTGCTTCGCTACGCTCGCAATGGCTCGTCATTTGGGTGGGCGTGTCGCGTGGAATGGCAGAGCGTTGCGTATCGAGTCCGCGCATCCCACGCGACGAGTCATCGCGAGGAGCCGACAGGCGACGCGGCGACCCAGCGTCGAGGCTAAGGCCTTGGCGCTACGCTGTCCCCGCGGAGCGACTGGATTGCTTCGCTACGCTCGCAATGGCTCGTCATTTGGGTGGGCGTGTCGCGTGGAATGGCAGAGCGTTGCGTATCGAGTCCGCGCATCCCACGCGACGAGTCGTCGCGACGAGCCGACAGGCGACGCGGCGACCCACAGAAAGTTCAGGAGAGCCAGTTCAAAGCCCGGCTTTGTCGGGGGATATCTACCAAGTCTGTGTCCAATAGCTCGCAGCGACGAACTCGTTCTTGCCGAGGCCACGTTCGATGAGGGCTGTGCGGGCGGACTGCGCCTCCGTTTTCTCCGCGGCGAAAAACACATGGCGGTCACTGTTCGGGATCTTCAGGTCCGCGAGCGCATCGAGAGGACTCGCATCGCCATCGCGTAGCACCCAGCGCAATGTCACGCCCTCTGGATGGGCGAGCGTCTGAATGTCCTCCTTCTCGGGTACGAGGATGACGGCCTCGCCTTTCATCGTCTGCGGTGCGCCGGCCAGTAGCCTCGCGATGACGGGCAGGGCGGTTTCGTCGCCAATGAGGGCCTGCCATTTAGCCGACCTGGACCCTGCATCGCCGCCCGGGCCCATGAGTGCGATCTCATCGCCGGGCTGCACCTGCTCGGTCCAATCGGTCACGCGACCGCCGGCATGAAGGAAAACGTCGAAGCTCAGCCGGGCGAACTCGCCTTCACAAACAACGTCCCGTGTCGTGTAGACGGGGCGATGCCACGCCGCTACGCCGCCGGGCCATTGGGTGACGCCGTTGTCGTCCGTCTCGGGCCAGCCCGCTCGATCGGGACCGAAGAGCAAGCGAAAATGTGGCCCTCCTCGGGCGAAACGCGCCAAGCCTTGGCCTTCGACCGTAACCCGCCGGTATGAGGGGGAAAGGCGTTCGACCCGTGCCACTCGTGCAATGGCCTGGTTCGCCGGCTTGCGACCGCTTCGCGCGCCCTCCCAGGTCGGGCCAAACCCCTGCGCCGAGAGTTGGTCCGAGAGAAGATCGCGCAGCACTTGCAGATTGCCCGCATCGTCGGCCGTGACCCGAACGTAGGTATCCTCGCCTTCCGGCCCCACGCGTACCTCGCCGTAGTCGAGTGCGACCAGTAGGGTGCCCGCCGTATCGGTCACGGGCAGTTCCCAGGTCGCCGCCACCTCGCGGAAGACGGGCAGGACCCGCTCCGCGGAAACGGGGAGTGTCGTAGTTGTGGTATTCATATTCGTGGCGCTCGATAAAGGAGGTTCTACTCGGTCATGACACCATGCCGCCCGAGCGGGATCATCATCGGCTTGCCCGTGACCGGATCTTCCACGACGCGGCTCGCGAGGCCGAAGACCTCTAGCACCATCTGCTCGGTCAGTGCCTCTTCCGGCGAGCCCATCGCGTGGACTTTCCCCTTTGCCATGGCCACGAGCGCATCGGCATAGCGCGCGGCGAGATTGAGCTCGTGCAGGACCATCACGATGGTCGTGCCGCGCCTGCGGTTGAGGTCGGCCAGCAGATCGAGCACCTCGATCTGGTGATTGATGTCGAGGAACGTCGTGGGCTCGTCGAGGAGCAGAACGCCCGTCTGCTGCGCCAGCACCATGGCGATCCAGACGCGTTGACGCTGCCCGCCGGAAAGCTCTTCCACCGTACGCTCGGCCAGTTCCATCGTCTGGGTCGCTTCCAGCGCCTCGGCCACGGCCGCCTCATCGTCGGCGCTCCAGCGTGCGAACAGGCCCTGGTGGGGGTGGCGGCCCCGGCTGACCAGATCGAGCACGGTGGTGCCTTCGGGCGCGATGGGCGACTGCGGGAGCAGGCCCAGTTGTTGCGCGAGGCGGCGTGCGGGAAGCCGGTCAATGGCCTGGCCGTCGAGCATGACCTTGCCACGTTGCGGTACGAGAAGCCGCGCGAGCGCCCGCAGCAGGGTCGATTTCCCGCACGCGTTCGCACCCACGATCGCGGTGATCCGGCCCGGCGGGATCGCCAAGTCGACTTCCTCCAGCACGGCGCGTTCTCCGTAACCCACCATGAGGTCCTGGATGAGAAGCGAGGAAGGGGTCACAAGGCGCCTCCGCGCTGGTTGTCGCGAACGATGAGATAAACGAGATAGGGTGCGCCGAGCACGCCGGTGACGATCCCCACCGGATAGCGCGCGGGTAACAGGAACTGGCCCGCGTAATCGCCCAGCAGCACGAGCAAGGCCCCCACGAGCGCCGCGGGGATGAGCAGCGAACCGTTGTGGCTCGTCAGACGCGCCGCGATGGGACCGGAAAGGAACGCCACGAAGGCCACCGGCCCCGCGACTGCCGTGGCAAAGGCGACCAGCCCGACCGCGGCGACGATGACGCTGACGCGCGTCACCGACAGCCGGATCCCAAGCCCCGCGGCGATGTCATCGCCCATACGCAGGGCTTCCAGATCGTGGCGGCGGTTCAGGAGCAGCCCGCCGAATAGCACGAGTGCGGCGCACAGCGGCAGTGCCTGATCGAGCTGGACGCCGTTGACACTGCCGGTCATCCAGCGCAGTGCCTCCTGAAGGCTCCAACTCGGCGCGCGCGTGAGCAGATAGGCGGTAAAGCTCTGCAGCATCGCGGCCAGACCGATCCCGACCAGGATGAGCCGCGCGCCGGTGACACCGTCCCGCCAGGCGAGCAGGTAGATCGCGAGTGCGACGCCCAGGCCCGCGACGACCGCGACGATCGAGACCGCCGGGCCGCTCATCGACAGCACCACGATCGCGAAGACCGCTGCGGCGCTCGCTCCCGTGCTGATACCGATGATATCGGGACTGGCCAGCGGATTGCGCAGCATGGTCTGAAAAGCGACGCCTCCGAGTCCGAAGCAGCTCCCCGCGAGAATCGAGATCACCGCCCGCGGCAGGCGCAATTCGCGCACGGTGAACCCCGCCCCCGGTACATCGGTGCCGCCGAGCGCGCGGAGCACTGTGACCAGAGGCGTGAACGATTGCCCCAGCATCAGCGTCAGCGCTACCCCCGCCAGCAGACAGGCCACGATGATCGTCAGAACGCGCCATCGCTGTCGCGCGCGTTGCCGCCGTATCCGGGTAAGCCCGGCGATCGCGTCGTGCGGTGGCGCGCTCATAGGGTCCCCACCTTTCGCCGGCGCACGATCCAGATGAAGACGGGCGCGCCGATGAAGGCGGTGACGATGCCGACATCGAGTTCAGACGGTCGCGCCACCAGTCGCCCTGCCACATCGGCAAACGTCAGCAGCACGGCGCCCCCGAGCGCGGAAAGCGGCACGAGCCAACGGTAATCGCTTCCCACCAGCAGGCGGCAGGCATGCGGCACGACGAGCCCGACGAACCCGATGGGGCCGCACACGGCGGTCGTCGCGCCGGCCAGCAGCACCGCCCCGACCACCGCCATGACCCGCGCCCACGCCACGTTCTCGCCGAGGCCGGACGCCGTCTCCTCCCCGAGCGCGAGCAGGTTGAGCTTGCGCGCCGAGAGCAGGGCGATGACGAGCCCTGTGAATAGAAACGGCAGGACCGGCACGATCTGGTCGCCGGTGGCCCCGCCGACGCCGCCGACCATCCAGGATTGCGCGAGTCCGGCGATATCGCCGCGCGGCAACACGATCGCCGTGGTCAGGGAACTCAGCGCCGCGGTCGTCACCGCGCCCGCGAGCGCGAGCCGCAACGGTGTCGCACCGCCGGGGCCGAGACTCGCGATGGCATACACGGCGACCGTGCTCAGCCCGGCGCCCAGGATCGCGGTCCCGATATAGAGGCCGGCGTCTTCGATCCCGAACCACGCCAGCCCGATGACGATGGCCAGCGCCGCCCCGGCGTTCACGCCCAGCAAGCCCGGATCCGCGAGCGGGTTGCGCGTGAGGCCCTGCATGACGCAGCCCGCCAGGCCGAGGGCCGCGCCCGCGAGAACGGCCAGCAGCGTGCGCGGGAGCCGGCTCACCACGGCGGCTTCCCCGATGGTATCGACCTGCCCGCCCAGCGCCGCCGCGATCTCCGACCATCCGACATCGCGCGCGCCAAAGGCCACGGAAAGCACCAGGGCCAGGACCAGCAGAAGCGCCATTGCCAGGCTTCCGCCTAGCCGCTGGCGCGCCCCCGAATGTGCGACGGACGAATGTGTCAAGGAGAAAACCGAACCATTGGCCCGGGCAGGCTCACCTCGCCTTGCGCGCGGCGTCAGAGAGCCGGTCGGCGTAGTCATCGAGCACCCAGGGGATCGACATCGGTGTGGGATTGGCGGCGGTGCCAAGCGGCTTATCGCCCAGCATGACGAGCGAACCGCGCTCGACCGCGGGTAACCGGGAAGTGAGGGGATGGGCGGATAGCCGCTCGACCAGAGGCTGACCCCCGTAGCTGACGATAATGTCCACATCCGCCAGCTCGTCGATGCGTTCGGCACTGATCTCGCCGGCGAATCGGCCTTCGGCCGAGATTTCCTTTACGAACCGGGGGGATTCCAGACCGAGATCGTGGAAGAACCGCACTCTGGCGTCGTGATCGGTATAGAACGAGATGCGGCTGAGATTCGTGGGGTCGAGGTGGGTGAGGAACATCGCCGTCTTGCCCGCAAGCTCCGGATGCGCGGCCGATGCTTCGGCAATCCGCGCCTCGATCCGTGCGATCAGCGCCTCACCTTCCTCGGCCATGCCCATGCCCGCGCTGTTGAGCCGGATCATGTCGCGCCAGCCGGTTGCCCAGGGCCCGTCGGGGTAGGCGACGACGGGGGCGATCTTGCTGAGCGTCTCGTAGTCGGCCTGGCTGAGGCCGGAATAGGCCGCGAGGATCACGTCCGGCGCGCTGGCCGCCACCGCCTCGAAATCGATCCCATCCCCCTCGTCGAAAAGGGTGGGCGCCTGGGCGTCGAGTTCGTCGAGCCGTGCTTCGACCCAAGGGAGGAGGCCATCGCCATCGTCATCGCCGAAATTGGCGGCGGCGAAGCCCACGGGCACGACGCCGAGCGCAAGCGGTACCTCGTGGTTGGCCCAGGCAACGGTGGCCACTCGCTCGGGTTGCTGCGGGATCACGGTGGTCCCGAGCGCATGGTGGATCTCGATCGGATACTGCTGCGGCCCAGCCTGCGCAGCGCCGAGGCCGCATGCAGCCAGGAGCGCCAGGCAAGTGGCCCAGTTTCTACGAAGCCATCTCATTGTACGGAATCCAGCCATCGGCCCTCCAAAAGCTTCGGCCTACGATCAGGATGGCCCCACCGAGTGGCGGCGCGCCGCGTTTGGGATTCGACCTGGCGAGTCGGGCGGTGCATTGTCGTGAATCCGAATGCGAAACATTATCATTCTTGACTGCATGACGCTACCTTCAGATAATCCCACGGCCTTCAACCGAGAATCACAAGGCACGCAGATCAAGAATATTCATCATTCGGGGGCTTCAACATGAGCGTTAGCAGTAGCGCAGTCCGGCACCACGCAAATCGGCTACGGTGGCAGCGAAACACTACGGCCCTTCTATGCGGCGCCACGCTTGTAGCCGTTCCCGTCATCGGGAACGCGCAGGGGGAGGCAGGCGAGGGCAATGACGACGGGCAGGAGACCTACCGCCTCGCCCCCGTCATCGTTGACGTGCAGGCCGAGGCGGATGACGACGCCAACTCGGTCGTGGCCCGGGAGCTCTGGGTTGGCGGCAAGGTGGCCACCAGCCTTGTCGACACCCCGGCCTCGGTCTCCATCGTCACCGAGAACGAAATCGAACAGCGGGACGCCAACACCACCGAGGAAGTCCTGCAATACAGCCCCGGGGTCATCACGGATTACTACGGCACGGACGACCGAAACGATTACTTCAAGATCCGCGGATTCCAGGCTACGACCTATCGCGACGGGCTGACACTGGGCTCCATGCGCGGCGTGCGCGAAGAGCCCTACGCCTACGAGCGCGTCGAAGTCCTGCGCGGTGCCAACTCCACCCTGTTCGGCCCGGCCGACCCGGGCGGCTCTGTGAACTTCGTGACCAAGCGGCCCAAGTTCGAGTCCTTCGGCGAAGGTTATTTGGGGTATGGCTCGTTCGAGCACACCGAGGCCGGCGTGGACGTCGGCGGCTCAATGAACGATGCGGAGACCGTCGCCTACCGCTTTACCGGTAAGGTCAAGGACAGCGAGCGCGAATACGACCACTCCCAGGACGACGACGAATTCGTCATGGGCGGCCTGACCTGGGAACCGACCGCCTATACCTCCGCTACGTTGACCCTCGACTACCTGCATCAGGACAACACGCCCAACAGCGGGGGCTATCCGTTCGACCGTGAATACGACCGCAGCAAATTCTACGGTGAGCCGGAGTACAACTTTCACGATGTCGAACGCTCCAGTGTGACCACTCAGCTCACCCATGATTTCAATAACGGGCTGATCCTGCGGGGCAATCTGCGCTACAGCGACCTGACCGACGACTACGGCTACGTTTACATCGCTGACGATCCCAATCGCACCGGAACGGAGGTCGACCGGGGTTATATTGGCAGCGACAGCGAGGCCGAAGAGCTGATCGGTAACGCCATCCTGCGATACGACGCTCGCCTGGGCGACGTTGACAGCAGCACCCTGGCCGGCGTTGAGTATCGCGACGCCTCTAGCGAAGAAACGTCCGTCTTTTCGAACGCCGATCCGATTGATGTCGAAGACTCTGAATACAGCGGCCCCCCGAGCTCTCTGACGCCTTATCAGGGCACCGAAAGGGACTACACAACCAAGTCGGTCTTCCTGACGCAGAACTTCTCGTTCTTCGACCAGTACATCGTGTCAGCGGGTGTACGCAACGACAGGCTGGATCTCTCCGAGACAGACGTCCTGGCTGACACCGACTCTTCCGACGACTTTACGGAAACCTCGTTCCGCGGTGCGCTGACGTATCGGGTCAGCGAAGAAGTTTCTTCCTACGTCAGCTATGTGGAATCGGTTGCTCCGCCGTCCATTGGAACCGACCCTGAGCGCGGTAATCAGTATGAGCTGGGTGTGAAATACGCGCCGGCTACATTCAACGCCCAGTTCTCAGCAGCGGTCTACGATCTGACCAAGGACAATGTGACCATTCGGGTCGTGGACGGCCAAAACAGCTTCAGCGACGAGACCATCGGTGAATCCGCGGTACAGGGCCTGGATCTGGAAGCCAAGTCCGAGCTAACCGATAACCTGAGCCTGATCGCCGGCTATTCCTACATGGAATCCGAAGTGGTTCGTGACGACGACGACGCCGACCGGGAAGGCAACGAATTTGCCGCCGCCCCGAACGACACAGCGTCACTCTGGGGGCATTACACCCTGTCTGATATTCCGATGAGCTTCGGCCTGGGTGCTCGCTACGTTGGCTCCTACTACTTCGATGCGGCCAACACCGCCGAGAGCGACGCCGCGACACTGTTCGATGCGTCATTCAGCTACCGAGTCGCCCATAACACCGATCTCACAGTCAATGCCAGCAACCTGGCTGACGAGCAGCATGTGGTCGGCTCCGGAACGGCGAACTACTACAACCCGGGCCGCGAAATCACGGCAAGACTGCGCTATCACTGGTAACTCGAGTTACCGGGTCAGGTCTAGCGTCATAGCGCTAGACCTGACCCCATTGCCTACTACTCGATTGTGAGATCGAAACGGCGCACGAGGCCGGTCGGGTTGGGCTCGGAAGCCGTCTCGGTCTCGTGCCGGTTGGCGACCTTCAGGTAGTAATGGCCGTAGCTGTCGTCGGGCAGCTCGAGGTCGATCTCGCATCCATAGGCGTCGCCTGCGCTGTCCACGATATTGTCGCTATCCCAAGCGGCGACCGGGTCGCTGGCGGGGGCACGGTAGAGTTCGGCCGAGATGGCGGCACCGTATATCCCAGTATCAGAGCAAGGATTTTGATAGATCCGCACGGCCTCATGCCCGTGGTCCAGTTGGAAGCGGTAATACGAGTGGTTGTTGAAGCTGGACGTACCCCCGACGAAGCTCGGTTCGGCAGTGGAGCCGGTAAAGCGCGAGTAGCTCTCGGACGTGAGCGTGGGCGCAAGGTTGTCTTCCGGGAAGAGTCGATAGGGGTTCGAGGAGCTGCCCTCGTTGACCCGCTGTGGCGTGATGCTGTAGCTGGTTGTGGACGAATCCTCAGTCGCGGTGATGCGAACGTAGCGCCGGGTCTCCTCACCGAGGATGCGGGAGGCGATAGTGGAGTTACAGTGCTCGTTGCACTGCTGCCTTGGGGTACCGGACGGCTCGCCGCTGTCGGTCAGTTGCGTGTACAACGCACTCTCCTCGTAAAACGTCCCCGAGGTCGAGAAGCGGAACGCGCCCTCGTGCGGCGCTTCGAACCAGAAAACGCGGGATTCGCCCTGCTCTAGCGTGAACTCGGTGGTTTCGTTCAGGCAGAGCCGGTGGTGGTTGTGCTCGTCGCGCTGGCCGCGGGCGCAGGAAACGATCATGCCGTACGAGCCGGCGTGCCAGATCGGTTGGCCGGGATCGGCGTCATTGTAGTGGCTGGAAAGCCGGGCGAGGTGCGCTTCCAGCTCCCCTTCCCCGTCGAGCGTTGCCGCCTCTTTCAGAAGCGCCTGCCAGGTGTCGGCGAGACCGTCGCCGAATTCGCCGGCGGCGTCCTCGATGGCAGTGATGAACGCGGCCATGTCGCCACGCTCGGCGGCGGCGATCGAGGCGTTCACCAGCAGGCCGCTAGCCTGGGTGAGGCGTTCGTCATCGTACTCGCGGGCGAAAAGGTTCAAGTGACGCGGATCGGCCGGGACATTGAGTTCGTCGTCGAGTCGCTCCAGGGTGTCGGCGACGGCGTCGTCAAAGCTTGTTCCTTCGCCCATCTCCTGGAGGACGTACTCGGTCATCGCATGGGTGAGGAAGTTGACGTTGCCGGGAAACGGCGCCGAATCGTCCTCGGATTCCGGAATGGCGAGCACGCTACGCAGCGTCAGCGATTCCCCGGCGTAGTCGCCGGTGCTCTCGTCGAACCAGTCGCCCTCGACGGTCAACAGGCTCGGACCCGTCCAGGCGATCTCGTCGAACTCGAATTCCCCCCACTCGCCGATGGTGGTGGAGACGCTGTCCCCGGCGGCGGTGCCGTCGTCGCTCAGGGCCGTGAGTATCGCGGTGCCGCCGGCGCGGAATGGTCCTTTCTGGGCGAAGCCGTCGGCCGCTTCGAACGGCGGCTCGGAATCGGCGGAGCCGCCGTTGCCGCCGTTTGAGCCGCCGCCCGAACCGCCGCCACAGCCGGTTAGCGCTACCCCAAGGATCAGCGCCGCGAAAAGCGTCGTTGGTTGTTTTATTGCAGACATGTAGCCGCTCCCTAATGGGTTACTGTCGGCGTGCTCGACGCCGGGTACGGTTTGCTCTTGTGGTTTTTGCCCATCGTGCAGAACACACGCTCGATCAAGTGCTCGCGCTCGGGATCGCGCACACCGCGTCGTGCCCAGCAGTAGAAGCCACTTCGGGAGACCTGCCTGATCCGGCAGAGCCTCTTGACGGGGAAGCGTGCCTCCCCCTCCTCGATGGGGCAATATCTCAGCTTGACTTCCGCGCGAAAAAAGTCGCGGCTTTGATGGAACATCGTCAGATTGCGAACTACTTCAAAAAATCGGGAGGGGCAGCTCTCGAGAAAAGCGGAAGGGTCAGGCAGCCGCGAGGAGGCAGGTCGAGCAGGGTGTTGGGCGCGAGTTATTCGTGTTCATCCGTGGATGTCGTCATCGGTGACGGGCCGGATGGTCGCTACGAAAAAAGCCCCGCATCTCTGGATGCGGGGCTCGTGATGGCGCAAGTCAGCCGCTTCAGCCCTCGTAATCCACCAGTTCGCCGTCCTGGTAGATCACGCGCTGGTAGGTCTCGTCGACCTGCATGCCGTTGTCGTCGAACGTCTTGTCGCCGCTGACGCCCTGATAGCGCTCCGCCACCGCCGGCAGTTGGTCGCGGATGGCGTCGGCGCTGACCTCACCCGCCTCGGCGATGGCCAGCATGACGAGCATGGCCGCGTCATAGCCGTAGGCGCCGAAGGCCGTCGTGGGACGCTCGCCATAGGCCTCCTCGTAGGCCGAGGCGTATTCGTTGCCGTAGAACTCGCCGGACACGCCGGGCTCGAGCCCCTTGATGCCCGCACCGACCTGGGCGATCTCCTGGATCTCGTTGGCCCACATCGAGGGATAGTCGGCGTACCAGCCCTCCGGCGGCTGATGCCCGCCCTCGTACATCTGGCGCAGGATCAGCCGCGCCTCCGTGCCGTAGGCGGTGAAGAAGCCCGCTTGCGGATCGCCGCGCATGGTGGCCTCGATGATGGGGCGGTAATCCGACTGCTCGAGCTCGTAGCGGCTGGTATTGATGCACTCGCCGCCGAGCTCGGCCAAGCGCTCGCAGGACTGGATCTCGAGACCGACGCCGAACGGGTTGTTGGGCGCGATCGAGGTGAACTGGTCGACGCCCGCGTCCTCGCGCGCGAACTCGGCCAGGCTGCGGCCCATCAGCCGATCGGTGCCGATCGCGTTGAAGAAGTAGGGGCCGATGTCGGCCAGCTTGGGCGAGGTCGAGCCGATGC
>CAZVBX010000098.1:0-10520 GCA_964625925.1 uncultured Ectothiorhodospiraceae bacterium
AGGGAGCGCATGAATGAGATGTAGTCACCGTTGCAGTTCAAACTTGAAGTCAAGCTTGGCCTGATATAAGGACATGAGCTTGAATCGCTGAAGCGTATCAGGATAACGACGTTGCAGTGATTGTGTTTTCTTTTTCGCAGCCGCGAGACACAAGACCGACGACTCTTCGTTGTGTATCGACTACCGGAGCACCACTACACCCCTTAAAAGCTTCGTGCCCCGGATGCGGCACCGGGAGACGGAATATGTGATCGCCGCCCTCCGACCGTTCGAACTTGAGCCCCGGATAGACAACCATGTCCGAAACTACCGCATCTGGCATGTGAATTTCGGTCCGAACTTGGCCCGCAAAGGCGAACACTTCGTTTGGGTCGGGCTGAATCCTTTCCAGCTTAAAGCCCACTCTTTCTTCTTCATTCAGGATTGAGCCGGATCGGCTCAATTCCTGAAACCATGAATCAAAGTCCAGGTGAACTTCAGAATACGAAAAATCGACCTCCTTTCCTGAGCCATTGGACAGGCTGTGCTCGGACAGGAAGTATGTAGCTCCGAACCGATACAACTGCGTTCCCTTTCCGGGTTCGTATCGCACTTCCGCTGCCCAGTTGCCACCCATGACAGTGGCATGAGATACGGAGAGCACGAATTTGCGCCCTTGATGTTCGACGATGCAACCAGAGGCAACGCTATCCGGAAGACCCGAGTCTGCAATATGCCGTAACGGCACGCTAGTAAGCTTGACGAAGTTCAACCAAGCGTCGCGTTGCTCAGGTGTCAAAATCATTTCTCCGAAAGGCATAACAGTGAAGCATTTCTTCGCCGTGCGGAGCATGGCGAAGAAATGCCTGTTGGACTGAGCCGCCCATCGGCGTGGCTAGACCGTGTAATAGGGAATTGTATTGCGCGGGTCGCGCCGGCGTGGGTGGCGGCTGCGGCGCAGGTGGCTATCGGCGGGCGTGCGCAAGGCGATGAGGGTCATGGTCCCGGTCCTTGTCGGTTATGATTTTGGCCCAATGTAGCGCGCTCGGCCGGGCAATTCCAACGCGGACACGAGCGCGGCCGCCACCCCGGCGGGGCGGTCCGATGACGATCGGGCGGCGCGCTGGACTCAGCGAGTCATCGTCGATATCGATGCCGCGCCCGGTGTATGCGACGGCGCCAGTGCCGTGGGGCGATGGGTCGGCGTACCTGCATCGTCGGGCGGTGGCACCGGGGACAGGTGTAGCGCGCTTGCGTTGGTGCGTCGGTGTCGGTGGCCGGTGGTGCATCCTGGACCGCCAGTGCCCTGCGGATCTCGGCCAGCCGCCGCCGGCGGCAGCGGTTGGCCAGGAAGCCGTAGTGGCGTACCCGCATCAGTCCCTTGGGCAGGACATGCAACAGGAATCGGCGCACGAACTCCTCGCCCGCGAGGGTCATGCACTTGTTCCGGTTGCGATCCCGGTAGTCCCGGTAGCGCAGGGTGACCTGTCGATCGTCGATCGCCAGGATGCGGGCGTTGCTGATGGCGATGCGCCGGGTGTAGCGAGCCAGGTAGTCCACGACGGTCGCCGTGTGGTCGAGACAATCCCGGCTGTAGACCACCCACTCGGTCGCCATCAGGGTATCGAGCATGGCGTCGATCTCGCCCGGCCGGGTCACGCGCTGGAGTTCGCCCGCCGCACCGCGCAGGGCGCTGACCATGCGGCCGCGAAAGTGACGCGACAGGGCTCGGACCGGGAACAGGTAGTTGCTGTGTGCAGGGCGCCAACGGCCGTCGTCCCCGAGCGCACCGCCGGGGACGAGGCAGTGCAGGTGGACATGCTGACTGAGGTTCTGTCCCCAGGTGTGCAGCACGGCGGTCATGCCCATCTCGCCGTGCAGGCGCTTGGGGTCCCGGCCGAACGCCCGCAGCGTGCCCCACGCGGCCTGGAACAGCAGCCGGTGGATCACTTCCGGGTGCAGTTGGATCCAACCGTTGAGGGGGTGTGGCAGGGTGAACACGAGGTGGTAGTAGCGCACCGGTAGGATGTTCGCCCGCTGCTGTTCGGCCCACTGGCGCATGGCCCGACCTTGGCACTGCGGGCAGTGGCGGTCACGGCAGCCGAAGTAGTGCGGTTGCGCGTGCTCGCAGTGCGTGCACTGCAACTGCAGCCCACCCATCGCCTCGGTCCGGCAACCGAGCAGGTGGCTACAGACGCGCTGGCGCTGGCGATCCAGTCCGTCGAGATCCAGAAACTGCCGCAGCGCCTGCTGCACGGTGGCGCTCTCAGTCACGGGCCACCCCCAGCGACGCCAGTACGTCGGTGGGACCGGCGCCGGGCTGCGGCCGGCCAGGGAGCCAGTGCAGGTAGCGCGTCGTCGTCCGCAGGCTGCGATGGCCCAGCAGATACTGCAGTTGATGCACCGGGACGCCTTGCTCAAGCATGTGGGTGGCGTAGGCATGGCGCAGGCCGTGGATACCGCCCAGCCGCTCCACGCCGGCGCGGTTCTTGGCCCGGGTATAGACCTTCTGCAGGCTGCTGATGCCGAGTGGCTGCTGCGGGAACCGGCTGTTCGGGAACAGCCAGTGCCGCGGACGATGGGTGGACCAGTAGCGGCGCAACTGCTCAAGCGCACTCGGTGGCAAGACCACGAAGCGGTCCTTCGCGCCCTTGCCCTGTTCGATGCGTAGCTGTCGGCGTTCGCCATCGATGTCCGATACCTGCAAACGACAGACTTCGCCGACGCGTAGTCCACAGCCGTAGCACAGCGCGAGCATCGTTCGGTGCTTGGGGTTCTCGCAGGCCAATAGGATCCGCCGGACCTCGCCACGAGTCAGCAACTGCGGGATCCGCTGCGGCCGCTTGGGGATCACCGGCCGCGCCTCGACCGCTGGCCATTGCAGCACCCGCAGGTACAAGAACCGCACACCATGGAAATGAACCCGACAACTGGCCGCAGACAGATTCCGTTCCTGGACCAGATGTTCGAAGTACCGCTGCAGGTCCTGCGCGTCCAACTCGGCCGGTGACCGCCGGAAGTAGCGGGCCAGTTCCTCCACCGCGTGCAGATACGTCTGGTGGGTGCGTTGCGCAAAGCCACGCTGGCGCATGGCCTCGATCATCTTCTGACGTAAGGCTGTCATCTCACCACTCCTCTTCTTCAACCCCATCGGGTCGACGAAAAGTGTGGCCTCAATGACGAGAAAGGTGTGCCTCGAGGAGAGCTACCGCGAAGCGGTTTAGTTCAACAGGTATTAGACGGACGTTGTCCGTCTATCTCCGAAACCGATGTCCGCATATCACTCATGGCCTGTTCCACCCAATGGCCGGACGTGAGGGTCGCCACGCCAGTTGATACGGGCGTTGTGAAACCTTCCGTTCCCTCGGCGCCCGGTAGGCGCTCCGGTGATAGACGGACGTTGGCCACCTATCCCGCTTGCCCTGGGAGAAGATACCCGTATACTGTTTATATGTACAGTACTGGAGGCCTGGGCCATGTCGAGGACGGGACGGTCGCCATTCATGGACGAGGTGCGGGACGCCCTGCGGGTGCGTCACTACAGCATCCGCACCGAACGGGCCTATCTGGACTGGATTCGACGCTTCATCCGCTTTCACGACACGCGGCACCCTCGCGAAATGGGCGCGCGTGAGGTGTCGGCCTTCCTTACGCATCTCGCCGTCGAGCGCGGCGTGGCCGCCGCCACGCAGAATCAGGCGCTGAACGCGCTGGTGTTCCTCTACCGCCGGGTGCTGGAGCAGCCGCTGGACGAGATCGAGGGCATCGTGCGGGCGAACCGTCCGGCGAAGCTGCCGGTGGTGCTCTCCCCTGAGGAGATTGGCCGCGTGCTCGCCCGGCTTTCCGGCAGCTACTGGCTCATCGCCTGCCTGCAGTACGGCTCCGGGTTGCGCCTGCTCGAGAGCGTGCGGTTGCGGGTGAAGGACCTCGACTTCCGCTACCGGGCCGTGCTGGTGCGGGACGGCAAGGGCGGTAAGGACCGAGTCGTGACCCTGCCCGACGAGTTGATCGAGCCGCTGCGCCGGCAGCTCGAGCATCGGCGCAATCTGTTCGAGCAGGACCGCCTCGCCGGGGTCGCCTCGGTGTACCTGCCGCATGCGTTGGCGCGCAAGTATCCGGCGGCGCACGAGGAATGGGGTTGGCAGTACGTGTTCCCGGCCGGTCGGGTGGGAACGGATCCGCGCTCCGGCGTGCGCCGGCGGCATCACACCGACGAGAGCGCGGTGCAGAAAGCGGTGCGCCGGGCGGTCGTGGCGGCGGGCATCGAGCGGCCGGCGAGCTGCCACTCGTTGCGCCATTCGTTCGCGACCCATCTGCTGGAGCGCGGCGCCGACATCCGCACGGTGCAGGAGCAGCTCGGCCACGCCGACATACGAACCACGCAGGTGTATACCCACGTGATCGAGCGTGGGGGACGCGGCGTGCGCAGTCCGCTGGGGGCGGTACTCGGCGGGGCGTGATCGTGCCGGGCGGCCGCGGGCTTGCCGGCGAGGCGGCGAAGTGTGGCCGTCCCTGGTACGGGTACGGCGATGCGTCCTCGCGAGACGGCCGGGCGCTCGAGTCGCCGAACGTCCGGACTCGGTGCATGGCGAACCGACATCCATGGGACCGTTCCGTGTCGGGTCGCTCGACGATCCGCCATCGGCATTGCGCTGAGCGCGCCAGTCCTCCATGGCGGATCGCGGCGGCGCGTTCGTATTATTGGTGGTGCATCATGGCACGCCCGACGCGCGGGTGCATCCCGCGATTCGGATGCCGCTTCCCCCAACGCGCGTGCACGCGGGCGCGCCTCGCGCCAAGCGGGATGCTTGCCCGGTTACCGGCGGATCGAGTGAAGATCGGCCGACACCGGCCGGAGGGAAGGCCCGGTGGATGCATCCGGGCTCTCCCCCACGGCGTGATACGGTAACGACCATCGGCCGGTCGCCGCCGCGGCATCGGTCCGATCGGGGCGACGATTCCTTGGCGTTCGCTGCCCTTCGGTACCCGCTACTCGTAGGCATCCAAGTCCAGTCAGACCAGGAGGTTGATCCATGCCATTCGCACTGTCGGACATGCAGCTAAGCAGCACCGCTTTCGAGCCGCGCGGCGCGATCCCGAAGCGTCACACGGGCGAGGCCGAAGACGTCTCGCCGGCGCTGGCGTGGTCGGGTGTGCCGGACGGCACCAAGTCGCTCGCCGTGATCTGCCACGACCCGGACGCGCCGCTGGTCAAGCCGGGCAATTACGGCTTCGTCCATTGGGTGCTGTACAACCTGCCCGGCTCCCTGACGGAGCTTGACGAAGGTAGTTCCGAGGGCACGGCCGGGGCCAACGATTTCGGCGGCACCGGTTACGGCGGCCCGATGCCGCCCGAGGGGCACGGCACACACCACTACTTCTTCTGGGTCGTCGCCCTCGGGACCGACCTCGACCTGGCGCCGGGCCTGACCCTATGGCAGTTCCTGGAGAAGGTCGAGCCGCACATCCTGGGCATGAACCGGCTCGTGGGCACCTACGAACGCTGAATCCCCAGCGCCAGCCGGCGTCCGCACCGCGCGGCGCCGGCTGCGCCCGCTCGCCCGCTCGCCGGCGAACGCGCGCCGGCACCATGACCGCCCCGCGGATTACGACGCCGCGCCCTGCCCCAGGGCGAACCGGCGCACCCGGCGCAGCGATGCGCGCACGAGCCCGGCGAACACGACCACCCAGGCCAACAGCGCGGCGTAAATCGCATAGTGCGAGATGGGTTGCAGGAACGGCAGCTCCATCGCCACGGACATCCGCCACGTCGCCACCGTATACATACCCAGCGGGAAGACCAGGCCCCAATAAAGCGGATCGTAGGCGAACGGGTGGCGCATGTAGCCGTGACGCCAGACGCCCAGCACCAGCAGCATGGGAATCCACCAGGTCGCGGTGGCCCAGTAGAAAACGGTGAACCCCTTCAGGAACGGCAGCAGCGACAACAGATACGGCGCCTCCGGCGAGGCGTTGCCGATCAGCAGCGAGCCCGCCAGCGTGGAGATCGCCATCGCGCCCATGTTGATCCAATAAGGCGGCGCGAGATCGGCCGGCGAGAACGCGAAGAAGGTGTAACGATAGAAGATGAGGCTCATCATCCAGATATACAGCATGCCGCCCCATAGCCACATGGAAAGCGCCATGAAGTTCATTTCCACGCGCACCGGCTGGGCGGTCTCCGCGGCCAGCAGCGCGGTCAGGGCGCTGATCGCCTGCGTGGCGACCACGGCCAACAGCCACCCGCCGTTGATCCCCTCGGCCAGCCCCGGCTTGTCCTTTTTCACCGTGAACGCAGTAAAGATCGTGTAGGTGAGCAGCACCCAGGCGATGAGCGCGACGCCCCACAGCGTCGCGGCCGCAGCGGTACTGTCCCCGATGATGCGGGCCTGCACGCCGAGCACGCAGGTGCCCGCGACGAAGGTGAAGAAGCCCGGTCCGCGCTGATGGCTGACCAAGTCCGCGGCGAATGCACGCGGAACCCGGATCGCCCGCAGCACCGTCAAGCCGACGAGCAGGGGATACGCCACGAGGTTGAAGCCGAACGCCGCACGGCCCAATGCCGTCAGCCCGAGCAGCTCGCAGGCGATCGAGACGATCCCGGTGGCCATCACGAGACCAAAGCAGGCCGGATTGAGGCCCGTGATCACGTCGGCGCACAGATCGCGCCAGGCGCTTCGCGTCATCGATGGTCTCCGCTACGGGTTCGTGGGGTTCGAGGCCGGTGCGGACGCCCGGTGGATCATGCGCCCATTGCTGGACGGGCGCGTTGCGGCCCCGATATCGTTGCCCGGGTGCCTGTCCGAGACATCCGACGCCTCGCGTGCCACAGCGAGCAGGTTTCTCGGATCAGCTCCTGGGACGGCGGGCGCGAGTATACATTGCCCGGCCGGGCGGACCGCAGGCCCGCTCGGCGTCGAACCCGCGTGGCCCACTAACGCGTCGGCGGTCGCCGGACCGCTCCCCTGGGGTTTCATCGCTCATGACCGACTCCACCGCCCAGCCCCAATCCCCTGCGACCGCTGCCCTGTGGCGCGGCGAAGACGCGCGCGCGGCCATCCTCGCGGCCGTCGCCGCCCCGGCGCCCGAGACCGCGGAGACCGTCGCGCTCGCCGACGCCGCCGGCCGCGTGCTGGCGCGCGACCTGCGGGCGGGCCTGTCGATGCCGCGCTGGCCCAACAGCGCGATGGATGGCTACGCGCTGCGCCGAGCGGATCTGGGCGGGGCATCGCTGCCGATCCGGCAGCGCGTGGCCGCTGGCACCGCGCCGGCGCCGCTCTCACCCGGCACGGCCGCGCGCATCTTCACCGGCGCCCCCGTGCCGGAGGGCGCCGATACCGTGGTCATGCAGGAGCATTGCCGGGTCGCGGAGGACCGGCTGATCGTCGAGCAAGCGCCCGCCCACGGCGCGAACATCCGCGCCGCCGCCGGAGACTTCCGCGAGCACGAGACGGTGCTCGCGGCCGGCTGCCATCTGCAGCCGCAACACGTCGCCCTCGCCGCGGCGGCGGGGGCAGCCGAGCTGTTGGTGCACCGGCGGCTACGCGTCGCCCTGCTGGTCACGGGCGACGAACTCGCGCCACCGGGCAGCCCGCTCGGGCCGGGACAGATCCATGAGTCCAACGGGCACATGCTCGCCTCGCTGGTGCGCCGGCTCGGCGGCGAGGTGCACACCCAACGCAATCTGCCCGACGACGAGGCGGTGACGCATGCGGCCCTGGCACAAGCCGCCTCGGAGGCCGACCTGCTGCTCACCAGCGGTGGCGCGTCGGTCGGCGACTGCGACCACGTCCGCCGCGCGGCCGAATCGGTCGGCGAACTCGCGTTGTTCGGCATTGCCGTCAAGCCCGGCAAGCCGCTCGCCTTCGGGCGCGTCGGCGGCACGCCGTTGCTGGCGTTGCCGGGCAACCCGGTCTCGCTGTTCGTCACCTTCCTGTTGTTCGGCGCGCCCTTGATGCGCCGCCTGCAAGGCCGCGCGACGACCATGCCGGAGGCCCTCTGGGTCCCGGCGGGGTTCCAGCAGGACCAGACGCACGGCCGCGCCGATTACATCCGCGTACGCCTGGAGAACGCCAGCGCCGTGCCCTGCGGCGCGCAAGACTCCGGCATCCTCACGACCACGGCCGCGGCGGACGGCCTCGCCTGCATCCCGCCGCATGCCCGGGTGGCCCCGGGAGAGCCCCTGGCGTACTACCCGCTCGCCGCCTTGCTGGAGTGAGCGGGACCGCCGGGTTGGCGCCCGTGTGGGCCATACATAGCCGGCGCTAAAAAAAGCCCCACGGGGAGTGGGGCCAACGAGGATCACCGCCGTATGCGGCTCAGCAGTCCAGCGTGTGCAGGCGTTCCCAATCGGTGAGATGGCGCGAGTAGTCGTCCCACTCGAGCTGCTTGAGCCTGAGGTAGGCCGCGCTGAACTCCTCCCCGAGCGCCGCGCGCAGCGGCTCACTGTCGCCGAAGGCGCGCAGCGCATCGAGCAGGTATAGCGGCAGCGTGCCGCACTCGACGCCGTCGCCATCCTTGTACATGTCGATGTCGAGGCGCTTGCCCGGGTCGCGCTTGGAACGGATGCCCTCGAGTCCGGCTGCCAGATGGACCGCCTGCAGCAGGTACGGATTGGCCGCGCCGTCCGCCTGGCGGAACTCGAAGCGGCCTGGATCGGGGACCCGCACCATGTGCGTGCGGTTGTTCGCACCCCAGGTCACCGAGTTGGGCGCCCAGGTCGATCCCGACGTGGTCGCCGGCGCGTTGATGCGCTTGTAGCTGTTCACCGTGGGATTGGTGATGGCCGCCATCGCCGGCGCATGTTCGAGCACGCCGCCGAGGAAATGGTGCGCCTTCTGCGACAGGCCGAGCTCATCGTGCGAATCGTCGAAATGATTGACCTTGGCGGCATCGTCCCAGAGCGACAGATGCACGTGGCAGCCATTGCCGGTCAGCTGCGTGAAGGGCTTGGGCATAAAGGTGGCGCGCAAGCCGTGCTTCTCCGCCACCGAGCGCACGAGGAACTTGAAGAACGCGTGGCGATCGGCCGTATCGAGGCAATCGCCAAAATCCCAGTTCATCTCGAACTGGCCGTTCGAATCCTCGTGATCGTTCTGATACGGCTTCCAGCCGAGCTCGGCCATCGCATCGCAGATCTCGGAGATCACGTCGTAGCGGCGCATCACGGCCGACTGGTCGTAACAGGGCTTGGTCGCGACATCGAGGTTGTCGGAGATGTCGCTGCCGTCGGGCTCGATCAAATGGAACTCGGGCTCGACGCCCGACATGGGCCGATAGCCCTCGGCGTTCAGCTCCTCGATCATGCGCTTGAGCACGCGCCGTGGGCCCTGCTCGAGCGGCTGGTCGTCCATCCATAAATCGCCCGCGACCCACGCGACCTCGCGCCGCCAGGGGAGCTGGATGGCCGTGTCGGGATCGGGAATGGCGAACATATCCGGATGCGCGGGGGTGAGATCGAGATGCGTGGCGAAGCCGGCGAATCCGGCCCCGTCCTCTTCCATCTTGCCCGCCGCCGCGGCCGGCACGAGCTTGGAGCGTTGCACGCCGCGCAGATCGGTGAAGTTGAACAGGTAGTACTTGATATCGTTCTCTTTGGCGAAGGCCTCGAGTTTGCTCATGTCGTGATCTCCCGCATGCGTTGCCGGCCGGGCTTTTGGGGTCCGCGGGGCCGGGTCAAGTGGCCCCCGGGATCCAGTCCGTCCCCGCAAGGGGGACGCGGGCCATCGCGGCTGCCTCCATCGTGAGGGCCACCATGTCTTCGGGCTCGAGATTGTGCACGTGCGACTTGCCGCAGGCCCGGGCCAGCGTCTGGCATTCCAGGGTGAGCGTCTTGAGATAGTTGCGCACGCGCCGCGCCGCCCGCTCGGGGTCGAGCCGCTTCTCCAGCTCGGGGTCCTGCGTGGTGACGCCGACCGGGCACTTGCCCGTGTGGCAGTGCGAGCAGGCACCCGGCTTGGTGCCGAGCTTTTCATAGTCCTCGACGTAGAGCGGGGCGTTGCAGTTGAGCGCCATCAGCGCGGCCATGCCGATCGAGACGGCGTCGGCGCCCAGCGCCAGCGCCTTGGCCACGTCGGCGCCGGTGCGGATGCCGCCGGAGACGATGAGCTGCACCTGCCGGTGCATGCCCAGTTCCTGCAGCGCCGCCACCGCCTGCGGCACGGCCGCGAGCGTGGGGATGCCGACGTCCTCGATGAATACGTCCTGGGTGGCCGCGGTGCCGCCCTGCATGCCGTCGAGCACGATCGCGTCGGCGCCGGCCTTGACCGCCAGCATGACGTCGAACTTGGTGCGCGTGGCGCCGACCTTCACGTAGATCGGCTTCTCCCAGTCGGTGATCTCGCGCAGCTCGGCGATCTTGATCTCGAGGTCGTCGGGGCCGGTCCAGTCGGGGTGGCGGCAGGCGCTGCGCTGGTCGATGCCGGCCGGCAGGGTACGCATCTGGGCGACGCGCTCGCTGATCTTCTGGCCCAGCAGCATGCCGCCGCCGCCGGGCTTGGCGCCCTGCCCGACCACCACCTCGATGGCGTCGGCGCGGCGCA
>CAZVBX010000099.1:0-10481 GCA_964625925.1 uncultured Ectothiorhodospiraceae bacterium
GGACCTGCTCACCGCCAGGGACCCGCCCGGCCGGGTGGACTGGTTCACGCTCCGGCGCGCGAGATATGACCACATCGGTGAGTGTCGCGTCATCGAGGATCGCCACTTCTATAGCGGCGACCAGCCGGGCCGGGCCGATTACCGAGGCTGGAAGCCGATCTTCCGGCTTCCGGAGGGCGAGGTGGCATGACGCACGACGAGCTGGTAGATCGTGCCGAGAAGTGGTTGCGAGGCACCGCCGGGTGCCAGGTGACGTTCAACGATGGGATGCGCGCGGCGATCAACGAACAACCCGACGCCATCGGTTGGCGCAACGGGCGGTCGATCTTGATCGAGTGCAAGGTCTCGCGCGGCGACTTCCTCGCCGACCACAAGAAGCCTTTTCGCCAAAACCCAGAGCAGGGAATGGGCGCGCACCGGCTATTCATGTGCCCGCCGGGGCTGATCTGCGAGCACGAGCTGCCTACCGGGTGGGGGCTGATGTACGCGCACGCGAAAGAGGTCGAGCGGGTGGTCTGCCCGAAGGGCAATATAGGCTGGTCTTACCCTACTTTCCTCGAGAGAAACCGCGACGCAGAAATAACGTTGCTGCTGTCTGCCCTGCGCCGTATCGATCGGCGGGGTCTACTCGGATCCGTCTACGAGAGTTTGGACGCGCAATACCAGCGCGTGGAGGCCGACGGTTGAGCCTCACGGCCGCAGCCATCCGCAAGGCGCGCCCTCGGGCGCAGACCTACGAGCTCCCGGACGAGCGCGGCCTGGTTCTGCGCGTCACGTCGTCGGGCACGAAGAGCTGGGCGGTGTACTTCCGCGAGGGCGGGCGCAAGCGCCGGCGCACCGTCGGCCGCTGGCCGGATGTGTCGATCCGCGACGCCCGGGCCATGCGCGACCGGCTCCGCCAGCGCGCCGCGGGCGAGTCGGCCATGACCGTCGCCGCCTTCGCCGAGGTCTACCTCGACCGCTGGGCCCGGCCGCACAAGCGCACCGCCGACTACGATGAGCGCGCCCTCGAGCGCGACATCCTGCCCGTCATCGGTGACCGGCCGATCCTCACGCTCACGCGGGCCGACTGCGTCGCCGTCGTCGACCGCGTCCAGGACCGCGGGGCGCAGTCGATGGCCGCGCGGACCAAGGCCGTGCTCCACCGGGTGCTCCAGTACGCAGTCGAGCGCGGCGTGCGCGACGACAACCCGGCCCGCGAGATCACCGTGCCCCAGGGCCCGGCGCGCGACCGCGTGCTGGGAAATCAGGAGCTGCGAGTGTGGTGGCGCACGCTTCGCAGCTTCGGTGTGCCGGAGCTCGTCTTTCGGGCGCTGTCGCTCCAGCTGGCCACGGGGCAGCGCTTGGGCGAGGTGCTCACCATCGAGCCCCACGACATCGATCACCGCGACCGGATCTGGACCGTGCCAGGCCGCAAGGCCAAAAACGGCGTGACCCACACGGTTCCGCTGTCGGGTTGGGCTTACGAGATCATCGAGCAGGCGCCGCCGCATAGGCGAGGGCGCTACCTCTTGCCCGTCTCGGACAACACGGTGCGCGACTGGATGCGTGCGGTCGTGCGCGTCGCCGACATCGACCGGACGACGCCGCACGACCTGCGTCGCACCGTGGCCACCTGGCTGGGGCGCCTCGGCTACGACCGCACCGTCCAGGACAAGCTGCTCAACCACATCGACCAGAGCGTCGCGGCGGTCTACGACCGCTACAGCTACGACGCCGAGAAGCGCCAGGCCCTCGAGGACTGGGCGCACCAGGTCGCCATCATCACAGGCGACGACCGTCACCAAAGCGGCACCGCAACGCGAGGCGACGATGCCGCTAGAGCCGCACGGTGATGCGGGATGCAGCGAACAAGGCCACATCCTGTACGGATGAGCGACGAGAGGGGCGCGCCCCCGGGAGGAAGCAGTGGAGAAAAAGACACCAGATGACCGCGAGTACGAGCGCCTGTTCGAAGAAGCGCGGCGGAAAGGCTGGAAGACACCGAGTCCGTCGGACAAGTGTCCACGGCACTCATGGGTGCATTACTGGAAATGCTGCAGATACCACGAGCGCGATCCGTCAGGTGCACGCCCGGTTCGGCCACACCGGTCAGGATGAGCGACTAGAGGGGCGCGGCCCCGGGGGGGGGTAGTAATGGTCAGACCAGTGCCGAATCGGCTGCTCGATGTGCTTAATGAGTTGGAGAACGGGGCGCAAAAGAAGACAGCCCAGATATGTGGGGGCGGGTAGACGATGCGCGGGAGGCTGCTCTCTCAGCCTGGAAAACAGAATCTGAACCGCCGTCTACCGATACCCCGGACCAGAGACGGCGCCGGATAATTGACGAAAACGGAGCGCAGTGATGAGCCGTGATCACCCGCACAGCGAAGCACGAGGACTGCTCATAGAGTGGGGCGGGCCGTACGAGGCGATGCAGCACGGCTCGGTCGGGGCCGAGTCCGACCAGCAGCTACTTGGCACCCGGATCGATAAAGGGGGCCAGCACTCGAACCCAACCCAGCGCAACGCCGAGTCGCGCGAGCGGTGGCTCGAGATCGACGCGGCCGTGCGCGAGCTCCCGCCACACTGGTGGCACAAGCTGTACCAGAAGTTCGTCCGCGGGCTGTCCGACCGCCAGGCAGCCGATAAGGACGGCAAGGATCGCAAGGCGTGGGTGGCAGAGCGCGACGCCGCGATGATGCTGTTTCTTGGACGCTACCAGGAGCGCCGTCGGCTCCGAAGGGGGACACTATCTGGTGACCGTCCAGCCCCAGAGCCACAAGATGTGGCGTGAAGGGTTGACAGGGTGGCGCCCCAGTCAATAGCGTTATAGGTCACAGGTGGAAAGTCTGCCCAAAAAGCCCCGACTGCGCGCTGCGCCTCGGGGCTTTTTTGTGGACTGCCTGACAGCCAACGGACAACGGAGACCGCGATATGAACTTCAATAGAATGCTCTCCCTGGTCGCTGCCCTGGCGCTGGCGATCAGCATTCCCGCCGCTGCCGATATTCCGAGTGGCGCTCAGAGTGCGGAACAGGACCTGATCCTCGCCGAGGCTACGGCGGATCGCGATGAGGTGAAGCCCGGCCCGGCCGCGCGTGCCAGCGCGGCGCTGGCGTCGGGCGATACCAACGACGGTCGAGGTCACGCTGTCGCCCTGGACCAAATGCCATTCTCGTACTCGGAGGTCGATACCTCGAGCGATGCTCCGCTTCACCAGTCGGGTGGCCATATCAATAGCTCGGGTGGTCATGGCTCGGCGTTGGAATGGGCGCGGGGGCTCGATCGGTTGCGGTCGGG
Source organism: uncultured Ectothiorhodospiraceae bacterium (assembly GCA_964625925.1). Taxonomy (GTDB): domain Bacteria; phylum Pseudomonadota; class Gammaproteobacteria; order XJ16; family Halofilaceae; genus Halofilum. Next base: position 3,282 of record CAZVBX010000099.1, read on the forward strand.
ACTGGTGTCGGTGGCGACCGCCCCTGATCGCCCGGCCCCCGGCTGACGCCGAATACGCGAAACAGTGACCACGCCCCGTCCGGGATCGGGCGGGGCGTTTCGGCGGCATCGGTCTGCTGTCGCATGACGGCAGAGCCAATGCCGCTGCCGGCGAGCAGTGTGCGTTGCACGGAGGACCGACGTGGTCGTCTGCATCCCCGAGGCCATTGCACTGGAAGCCCCGCGGACCTGCCGGTCATTCGCCGGCGGGGCAATCATGGAGGGGCACACGGTTATCTGCGTGATTGGTCAGTACGGGGCGGAGGCGAAGGCAGTGCTCGGGCGTTATGTAGAGTACGAAACGCACGACTCACCAGTTCTTGAAGGTGCGATCTGGCTAGATCGTCGCGACGTTGCCTCCGGGTGAGTTAGGTGTACCCGCGCTGCACCACTATGCTCTGCGGTCCAGCTCAGATTGGTATTCGGCTGGCAGGCTACGAGGTTGTCTGCGTTACAGGTCGCCACGCTGCGGAAGCCCGCCCCGCGGCGGACCGCTCTGGGCGCGTGCGCCGTCAGCGTCAGCGCGTTCGAGGAGCCGGCGCGGTCTGGCTTCATCGCTTGCCCCGGCAGGTTCTGGGGACCCTGGGCGCGCTCGACCTCATGCGGGTGCGCAGAAACGCAGATTTTGCCAGTTTTTTTGAGCGCGAATCCGGTCCCTTCTTCCGACTGCTGTTTCGGCTATGGGCGACACCGTCAACAAGGCTGAGTTCGCCAGGTTGACCGGTTACTCCGCGCGCGCGGTAACGCAGTGGATCAAAGAGGGTATGCCGGCTCAGGGCACCGGTCGAAAAGGGAGCCCAGTAAGGATCGACACCGCCAAGGCCATCGAGTGGATGTGCCAACGGCGTCTCGACAAGAACCTTCCAGAGCAACGCGAGATGCGCTCGCGTGAGGAGGAGGAGATTCGGCTAACGAAAGCCCGGGCCGACAAGGTCGAGGCCGAGGACGCGCTGCTGCGTCGCGAGTCATGCCGCGTGCAGGACGCGCGCCAGGTGCTGCTCGGGGTTGGCGCTGTCCTCGTCTCCGAGATGGGTTCGCTACCTGGGCGCTTCGCCCACGTTATGCAGGAGACCTCGGACCCTGCCGAGGCACGCGAGCAGCTCGACGATGAGTGCAGACGAGTCCGAGATCGAATCGCTGACCGACTCGAGGCTGCTCGACGCGATCTCGGCGACGGCGAGGCTGATTCGGCCGCCGCCTAAACGTGCGCCGTGGGAGTGGGCTGAAGCAAAGCGACTGCTGCCGGACGATTCGGCCGAGCCTGGGCCGTTCCGCGCCGAACGTGCCCCGTGGATTCGGGCGATCACTGAGCGTGTCGCATCGCCGCATCACCGAATGGTGGTGGCGGTGATGGGCGCGCAGATGTCGAAGACCGATGGAGTGCTGCTCAACACGCTGGGGTGGAAGCTCGACGAGGATCCACAGCCTTCCATCTACTTCGGGCCGACCGAAAAGAACGTCAAGTCGATCTCCAAGGACCGGATCGACAAGATGTTCCGGACAACCGAGTCGCTTTATGACGGCCTGTCCAAGGGAAAGGACGACACCGTCTACGAGAAGTTCGTCAACGGCATGCGCTTGGGCTTCGGCTGGGCCGGTTCCGGCTCGGAGCTCGCCAGCCATCCGGTCGCACTCGTGCAGATAGACGAGCGCGACCAGATGGAGAACGTGAAGGGCCAGGGTGACCCCGTCACGTTGGCCAAAGCGCGTGTCGCGACGTATCCGAACGGTAAGGTTTTGGTGACGTCGACGCCCACTGAGGGCGCTGTCGAGACTGTCACGCTCGATACGGGCCTCACGCACTGGGAGCCTGCGTACGGTGACGACATCCAATCGCCGATCTGGCAGCTGTGGCAGGACGGTACACGCTTTGAGTGGGCGTGGCCCTGTCCTCACTGCGCCGAGTATTTCATCCCGCGATTCGCCCTGCTGGTCTGGTCCGACAAGGCAGAGCCTGAGCAGGCGCGCCAGAGCGCGAGGCTCGCGTGCCCGCACTGCGGGTCGGAAATCGAGCACAGGCACAAGGGGGCGATGAACGAGCGCGGCGTGTTCGTCGCCCCCGGACAGTCGGTGACCTCCGAAGGCGAAGTCGTCGGCGAGGAGCCCGAGAACACAATCGCCTCGTTTTGGGTGTCGGGTTTGTGCTCGAACTGGGTCAGCTGGGGGGAGCGCGCACACGACTACGTGAAAGCCGCGCGCACGGGCGATCCCGGCGAGATCCAGTCGGCGATCAATACCGGGCTCGGTGAACTCTATCGCCTCCATGGCGAGGCGCCGCCGTGGGAAGACGTCCAGGAGTGCGCGGCCGGATACATGCTCGGCGACGTGCCCGAGGATGCGCTGATGCTGACGTCGGGCGTCGACGTGCAGCACAACCGCCTGGTGTACGTCGTCCGCGCCTGGGGCGAGGGCATGACCTCGTGGCTCGTCGACCGCGGCGAGCTGTGGGGCGAGACGGATCAGCCGACGGTCTGGCGCTACTTGGCGGAGCTCGTCGAGAGCACGTACAGCGACCTCGGCATCTCGCTGATGGCGGTCGACGAGGGGTTTCGCACCACCGAGGTCTACGACTTCTGCCGCAATCGCAAGGGCCAGGCGGTGCCGGCGAAGGGCCGCGCGAATCTCGACAAGCCGTACAAGGCGGCCAATGTCGACGTGAACGTGCGCGGCAAGGTCCTCAAGAAAGGCCTGCAGCACTGGATTCACGACGACGAGATCGGCAAGTCGTGGGTGCACTCGCGCATCGAGTGGCCCTCGGACCAGCCGGGCGCGTGGTTCCTGCCGTCCGATATCGACGAGGACTACTGCAAGCAGATCGTCTCCTGGCAGCGGATCACGAAGCCGTCCGGGCGCACGGTCTGGATCAGGGTGCGTAAGGACGATCACTTCCTCGACGCTGAGGTGCTGGCGTATCTCGCCGCGCGTATCCGCAACGTCGACCGGTTGCGCAAGCCCGACCGCAGTCAAGAACGCAAAGAGGTCGCACCGCGCCGGCGTCGGCAGACCCGCAGCAGCTACTTGGGGTGATCCATGGCCTATACGCAGGCAGATCTCGACGCCATCCGAGACGCCGAGGTAAAGCAAGCACAGGGCCGGATGCCCGAGCGCATTACGATCAATGGCCGCACGATCCAGTATGCGCAGATGAGCGCGGCCGAGCGGCGCGCGCTCAAGGACGAGATCATCCGGGCGCTGGGTAAGCGCCGCCCGCGCGCGTACTTAGGGCATTCGGGCAAGGGGCTCTGACGTGGGCGCGCGCCGTTCCAGCTATGCCCAGGGCATGAATGGACAGCCGCTGACGATGCCGTCCGGCGCTCCCATCAAACGCATGTCGACGGCGGCACCGTATCAGGGCGGCGCCCAAGGCCGACGCACGCGCGGTTGGGGCGCTCCAGGGACAGGCCCGACCGACTCGGCCGTCGGCAACGCGGAGACAATGCGCAACCGCTCGCGCAGCCAGTACCGCAACGACCCCTACGCCAAGTCGGGCATCAACCGGCTCGTGTCGAACATCGTCGGCACGGGCATCAAGCCGCGTTCCGAAGCCGAGGACAAGGCCTTTCAGCGGCAAGTGCAGCGCTGGTTCAAGGCGTGGGCGCCGCAAGCGGATCCCGAGGGCCTGCTGAGCTTCTATGGCCAGCAGATGCAGGCGGTCAACACCTGGCTGCAAGGCGCCGAGACGTTCATCCGCCTGCGGCCGCGGCGTCCCTCGGACGGGCTGGTCGTGCCGCTGCAACTCCAGGTCATGGAAGCGGAGATGTGCCCGCTGCATTACAGCGGCTATTGGGGCAACAACATCATCCGCCACGGCATCGAATTCGACCCGATCGGGCGCCGCGCGGCCTACTGGTTCTACCGCGCGCATCCGGGTGATGCCAGCGCGATGCGCGTGGACTCGCAGCAGCTGACGCGTGTCCCCGCGAGCGAGGTCGTGCATCTGTACGACCCGGTGCGCCCGGGCCAGATTCGGGGCATTCCGCAGATGGCGCAGTCCCTGCTGCGCATGTACGAACTCGACAAGTTCACCGATGCGACGGTGCTGCGTCAGCAGATTGCCAACCTATTTGTCGCAAGCGTCGAGACGCGCCCCGAGGAAGACGACGGCGAATCACAACTTGATCCCGTCACCGGTAAGCCGGTGGACAAGAAGGGTGAAGAGGCACCGGAGATCGGCCTCGAGCCCGGCATCATCAATCACATGCGTGAAGGCGAGCGCATGAACTTTTCGAAGCCGCCGGACGCGGGATCGAACTACAAAGATTTCTTGATGCAGGAGCTCCAGGGCGTCGGCGTCGGCATGGAGACCGGCTACGAAGTGTTGACCGGCGATTTCTCACGCATCAATGACCGCACCGCGCGTCTCGTCTTGCAGGAGTTCCGTCGTCGCGTGCAGCAGTACCAGTACCACATCGTCATCCACCAGCTGTGCCGTCGTGTGTGGGAGTGGTGGTTGCCGCGCGCCATCCTCGCTGGCCTCGAAGCGCCCGGCTACGCCGACGCGCCGGAGCGTTACCAGGGGGTCAAGTGGATCCCGCAGGCCTGGCCGTACATGCACCCGCAGCAGGATGTGGCGGCGCACAAGGAAGCCCGCCGCGCCGGCTTCAAGACCCGGGCGCAGATCGTCAGCGAGACCACCGGGGAGGATATCGACGAGGTGCACGAACAGCTCGAGGCGGAGAACCAGGACGCCGAAGATCGTGGGCTCGTGCTCGACAGCGATGCCAAGTACACATCGGCCAGCGGGACGACGCAGGCTCGCCCTGAAGGGTCCGCGTTCGTGGCGCCCGACGAGGAGTAACCCGCATGACGCACCACTCACAGCTCGCCCATCGGATATTCAATCGCCCGCACTTGGTCGACCCGAACTATGCACGCGTGTTCGTCGGCGCACTGTCGGACCGGCTCGGCATCCGTTCGCTGGTGACCGCCGACGGTACGCAGTTATCCGACGCCGATCTGCGCAGCGCGGCGGACGGTTACCAGTCCGGGCGGCGCTCGATTGTCGACTCGGTCGAGGGCATCGCGATTATCCCGATCGAGGGAACACTGATGCACAAGTACGGGCACATCGACCCGTTCTCCGGCGCCACCGGCTATGACGGCGTCCACGCCAAGCTCGAGGAAGCACTGGACGATCCGAGCATCCGCGGCATCGTGCTCGATATCAATAGCCCCGGCGGCGAGGTCTCTGGCTGCTTCGACCTGGCGGACTTCATTTACGAGGCCCGCCAGCGCAAGCCGATCTGGGCGCTGGCCGATGAGTGGGCGGCATCGGCGGCCTACGCGCTGGCGAGCGCAGCCGATCGGGTGATTGCCCCGCGCACCGCAGAGATTGGATCGGTTGGCGTGCTTACGATGCACGTTGACCAGAGCCAGCTCGTCGAAGAGATGGGGTTGGACGTGACGTTCATTTTTGCCGGCGATCACAAGATCGACGGCAACCCGTTCGAGCCGCTACCCGACACCGTGCGCGCCGACATCCAATCGGAGATCGACGCCGTCTATCAGATTTTCGTGTCGACCGTGGCTCGCAATCGCGGTCTGTCCGAAGACGCCGTGCGCGAGACCGAGGCGCGCGTCTACAACGCGCGCGATGCGCGGTCGGTCAGCTTCGTCGACGAGGTCATGGCCGCGCGCAAGGTGCTACCGGCGTTCGATGCGTATCTTTCCGACCAGCAACGCGGCCCGCTGGGCGTGGCCGCCAAGGGGGTGAAGATGAACCTTTCGTTGTTTGGGCGTCGTGCCCGCAACCAGGCCGAAGCGCCGCAGGACACATCTGTGGCGCACGCACTGGCCGCTGAGGACAAAGCGGGCGAATCCGCTGGCGAGCCCGAGGCGGCCGAAGAGGAAACGTCCACGGAGACCGAGCAGGCCGGCGAGACCGGTGAAGAGATGGAAGAGGTCGGCGAGGGCGAATCCGCCAGCGAAGGCGAAGAGGCGGCGGTAGCGGCGACGCCGCAACGAGTGGTCGCGCTGTGCACCGAAGCGCGTGTGCCGCAGCTCGCCAACACCATGATCCAGTCCGGCGCCTCGCTCGCCGAGGTGAAGGCCCGCATCGCCGATGCCCGCGACATCCGTGATGCCTGCGCCGCCGCCGGCGTGCCGCACTTGGCGGACAAAGCCGTCGAAGCGATCGATCAGCAGCGCTTCGCGGACTTCGTCCGTACGGCGCTCACCGAGGCGACCGCCGCCGCTTCGAGCGAGGAGGTCAGCCACCATCCGCCGCCCGAGAAGCCGGCCGGGCGCGCGGGCATCAATACCGTTCAGTACTACCAGCAACCCCAGCGGTAGGCCGCGGTAACGCACTCAACCACGCAGAGGTGAACACCGATGACTGTGCTTAACGAGGGCCGCCACGCGGCCGAATTCCTAGTGAGCGAGGCCAACGGCCATCGCTCGCGCGAAACCATCACCATCGCCTCCGGCGAGAACCTGGAGGCGGGCCACATCCTTGGCCGAACTGGAAGCAGCGGCTCTGCGGAGGCGACCGCGGATACCGGCAACACCGGCGACGGCACCATGGGGGCGATTACCGTCGGTGGCGCAGCCATCAATGGCGATCACCGACTGTGGTTCGTGGAACCGGCGACCGATGCCGGCGAATTCGTCGTCGAGGATCCGCGCGGCAATCAGGTTGGGCAGGGCACGGTCGGCACTGAGTTCAGTGGCGGTGGCCTGACCTTCACGCTTTCGGATGGCGCGACCGACTTTTCGCCGGGGGATGGTTTCACCATCAGCGTGTCCGGGCAGACGTACGAGTACAAGGAGCACAACCCGGTAAACTCCGACGGCTCGGAGGTGGCGGCCGCCGTGCTCTACGGCGCCGTCGATGCGACCGCCGGTGCAACCGAAGGCGTCGTGATCGTTCGTGACGCCGAGATCGACAAGGCTGCGCTGACCTGGTTCAGCGGTGCGACCGACGCCCAGAAGACGACCGGCCTGCTGGCGCTCGAAAGACGCGGCATCGTCGGCCGGTAAGCCAGCCACCCAACCAATCGCCTAGAGAAGCCGCCCGCGAGGCGGTTTTTTCGTTTCGGAGGTTTTGATCATGCCGAGCATGGATATCTTTAACAACGACGCGTTCTCGATGACGTCGTTGACCGAGGGCGTCCTGGAGCGCCCGTTTGTCCCTTCCCGCCTACGGGATATGGGCCTGTTCAC
>CAZVBX010000100.1:0-10363 GCA_964625925.1 uncultured Ectothiorhodospiraceae bacterium
GTCGGCGAGCAGGGCTGGGAGCTGCACTTCCCGTTGAGCTACGGCCACTCGCTGTGGGACGTGCTCTACCACAGCGGGATCACGCCGGTCGGTGTCGAGACCTACGCCAACAGCCGGCGCCTGGAGAAGTGCATGCGGCTGCAGAACACCGACCTGCGCACCGAGTACAACCTGTACGAGGCGGGCCTGGCCCGGCCCAAGGTCAAGGCGGCCGACTTCCGCGGCAAGGCGGCCTACCTGGCGCAGCGCGAGCGCGATCACCAGCCGGCCTACCTGTGCACCCTGACCATGATCGACAACGTCGACAGCAACGGCGTGGCGCGCTATCCGGTGGGCAACCTGCCGGTGCTCGACCCGGAGACGGGCGAGGTGCTGGTGGACGAGAAGGGGCGGCGCTCGTTCGTCAGCAGCATCGCCTACGGCCCGTCGGTCGGCAAGAACATCGCCCTGGCCTATCTGCCGTACCGCTACTGCGAGGAAGGCCGGCGCCTGCTGGTGGAGTACTTCCAGGAGCAGTATCCGGTCCAGGTCGAGGTCGTCGGCTACCGGGCACTGTACGACCCGGAGAACCTGCGGCCCAAGTCGTGAGCGGGAGGCCCGGCCGCGCTGGCGGCCGGGCCGTCGCGGTGCACGGCTCGTCAGCGTCACTGCGGCCTCGCTACACTGGTCACGAACCGCGACCGCGAATACAGGAGCGCCATGAAGATACTGCTGCCCGTCAAACGCGTGATCGATGCCTACGTGAAGGTCCGGGTCAAGAGCGACGGCACCGGCGTCGAGACCGCGAACACGAAGATGGCGATGAACCCGTTCGACGAGATCGCCGTCGAGGAGGCCGTGCGCCTGCAGGAAGCTGGCGTCGCGACCGAACTCGTCGCGGTCACGATCGGTCCGGCGGCAGCGCAGGAGCAGTTGCGCACCGCCATGGCCATGGGCATCGAGCGCGCGCTGCATATCGAGTCCGAGGAAGGACTCGAACCGCTGACCGTCGCCAAGCTGCTCAAGGCGGTATATGAGCGTGAGCGGCCGGACCTGGTGCTGATGGGCAAGCAGGCGATCGACGACGATGCCAACCAGACCGGGCAGATGTTGGCGGCGCTCCTCGGCTGTGCGCAGGGGACCTTCGCCTCCCGCCTGGAGCCAGGGGACGGCGAGATCACGGTCACGCGCGAGGTCGATGGCGGGCTCGAGCGCTTGCGCATGCCCCTGCCGGCGGTCGTAACGACCGACCTGCGCCTGAACGAGCCACGCTATCCCAAGCTGCCTAACATCATGAAGGCCAAGAAGAAGCCGATCGAGCAGCAGTCGTTCGCGGAGCTCGGCGCGGCCAGCGAGAACCGCATGCAGGTCCAGCAGGTGGTCGAGCCGGCCGCGCGCCAGGGCGGGGTCAAGGTCGAGAGCGTGGCGGAATTGATCGAGAAGCTGCGCAACGAGGCGAAGGTGATCTGATGAGCATTCTGGTCTATGCGGAGCACGACAACCGCGAGCTCAAGTCGGCGACGCGCTCGGCGATCGCATGCGCTTGCCAGATCGGTGACGACGTCGACCTGCTCGTCACCGGCCACGGAATCGACGGCATCGCCCGGCAGGGCGCGCAGCTGCCCGGTATCCGCCGCGTGCTGACCGCTGACGGCGAGCACCTGGCCCACCAGGTGGCCGAGAACGTGGCCCCGGTGATCGAGGCGCTGGCGAGTGACTACGAGCACATCGTCGCCGCGGCCACCGCCAGCGGCAAGAACATCCTGCCGCGTGTGGCCGCGGTGCTCGACTGTCAGCAGATATCGGACATCAGCGCCGTGGTCGCGCCCGACACCTTCGTGCGGCCGATCTACGCAGGCAACGCCCTGGCGGCGGTGCAATCGAGCGACGCCACCAAGGTGATCACCGTGCGCGTGACCGCGTTCGAGCCGGTCGCCGCCGAGGGCGGCAGTGCCGAACTGCAGGCGGTCGACGCGGGCACGGACGCGGGTCTGTCCATCTTTGTCGGCGAGGAGCTATCGGCCGCGGAAGGCCCCGAGCTGACGAGCGCGCCCATTGTCGTCTCCGGCGGCCGCGGCGTCGGCTCAGCCGAGAATTTCGCGCTCATCGAACGGCTGGCCCAGCGCCTCGGGGCCGCGGTGGGCGCAAGCCGCGCGGCCGTCGACGCCGGCTTCATGCCGAACGAGTACCAGGTCGGGCAGACGGGCAAGGTGGTCGCGCCCGACATGTACATCGCAGTCGGTATCTCCGGCGCGATCCAGCACCTGGCGGGGATGAAGGAATCGCGCGTGATCGTGGCCATCAACAAGGATCCGGAGGCGCCCATCTTCGAGGTGGCCGACTACGGGCTCGTGGCCGATCTATTCGAGGCCGTGCCCGCGCTGGAGGACGCCCTGGCGCAGGCCGGCTGAGCCACCGGCGCATAGCGCCGCAATGCGCGACCATCGGGCGCTCTCGACTACAATCGTTCCCGACAGCCATGGTCGTGGCGGGGTGCAGGGATGCTCATGGTAGAAGACGCGGGTGCGGTTCAGATCCGAGCTGCCCGCAGCGATGATGCGCGCGTGATCGCGCGGCTATTCGCGCTCGCCGGTGCCGGCCTGCCCGAACATCTATGGAGTCAGGAGGCCGCGGTGGGCGAGACGCCGATCGACGTCGGGGCCCGCCGCGCGTTACGCGGTCAGGCGAGCTTCAGCTGGCGCAACGCCGACATCGCCGAGCACGACGGACGCGTGGCCGGGATGATGCTGGGTTACCCCACGCGCAACCCCACGCCGGAGGGGCGTCCCTTGCTGCCGCGGCTGCCTCCGGCGGTGCAGCCGCTGGTGGAACTCGAGTTCGAGGCCCCGCGCAGCTACTACATCAATGCGCTCGCGGTGTTCGAGCGCAGCCGCGGCTGTGGCGTGGGCACGCGGCTGGTGGCCACCGCGGTGCAACGCGCCGTCGAGCGCGACCTGCCGCGGGTGTGCGTGCAGGTGTTCGAGAACAATCGGCCCGCGCTGCAGCTCTATCGCAGCTGCGGATTCGAGTTCGTTGATCGCCGCCCCATGGTGGAGCACCCGTTCGACGCGGAGGTCGGCGACAGCTTGCTACTATGCCGCCCGGTGGCGTGCCGGAACCAAGCCGAGCCCCGGTAAAGCCGGCGGCCGCCTCGATACGGCCCGGGTGGCAGATTGCGGCAGCAGGTGGGCGCAATGAGCACGGGGACGTTGCTGGTCGTCGTCGGGCTCGCCCTGGCGGGCATCGGGCTGCTGGTCCACGCCGGCGCGCTCGACTGGTTCGGCCATCTGCCCGGCGACATCCGCATCGAGCGCGGCAATACCCGCGTCTACGTCCCGATCACCTCGATGCTGATCGTCTCGGTGGTGGTCAGTGCGATCGTTCACGTCGTCCGGCGGCTGTTCGGGTAGTACTTCGTGCCGTAAGGTCTTCGCATTGCTTGCGGACGGTTGCGGCGCCGGCGGTGAGCGATCGAAGCTCGGGCGAGACAACAGGGCCTATTGGTGGAGCCTGCGCAGGGCGCGCCGGCTTCTCGACGCGGCGAGCGCGCCCAGCGCCGCACGGAGCCGCCGGAATGCCTGCATGGGGCGCCGTGAGACGCCCCGGCGCAGCGCGCGAATGCCGCGCGGGCAGTTTGCAGAACACGAACGCGTATGCCTTAATCGGGCGACTCGATCTTCGCCGGTTTGCGGGCTTTCGTCCAAGGGATTGTGACCATGAGCCGTGCCTGTCGCGAGCGCGTCGTGGACCTTCGGTCGCGGCGTTCCTGCGCTGACTGTTCGCTGCGGAGCCTCTGCTTGCCCGCTGGGCTGAACCGGCGCGCGCTGCAGCAGCTCGATCGGATCGTACAGGCCCGCGTGCCGCTCGACCGGGGTGACGTGATCTTCCGTGCCGGTGACCCGTTCGAGTACGTCTACATCGTGCGGACTGGATCGGTGCGCACGGTGTTCCCCGGCAGCGAGGGCGACGACCAAGTCATCGGATTCCATCTGCCCGCCGAGCTGGTCGGCCTCGACGCCATTAGCGAGAGCGCCTACCCGAGTGATGCGGTCGCCCTGGAGCGCACCAGCGTGTGCGCGTTGCCGCTCGCCCGCCTGGAGCGCCTCGCCGCGGAGATCCCGGCACTGCAGCGCCAGTTCCATGTGATGATCAGCCGCCAGATCACCCACGATCATCGGCATCTGGTCGCTGTCGGGCGGCGCACCGCGCGCGAACGCCTGGCCTTGTTCCTGCACGGGTTGTCCGAGCGCTTAGAGAGCGGCGGCTACTCGGGCACCGACTTCCACCTCAGCATGGGCCGGGAGGACATCGCCAATTATCTCGGTTTGGCGCTGGAGACGGTGAGCCGCCTGCTGACCAAGCTTGCCGAAGACCAGGTCATCCGCGTCGATCGCCGTCGCGTGCGCATCCTCGACCTGGATGCGCTCGCCCGCATCGCAGGCCGCCCACTGCCGAGTCCCGATGACCGCCCGCCGGGCCAATCCTCGGTGCCATAGGAGCCTGTCCGAGAAACCGGCGCCGTCGCGAGCGCGTGGCACAGCGAGCAGGTTGTGGCGATCGTGAAACGAGCATGGCGGTTCCCATGTGACTTGAGCGATCGCCTCAAGATGCCGCTGTGGGACGCGCGCAGTAGGCGCCGGGTTTCTCGGACAGGCTCATAGGGCGCAGCGCGCCATTCACGAACTTTGCAGCACGCGCTACGGTCCGAGGAGCTGTCCGCGCGGCTTTCCGGACAGGCTCCTAGTTCGCGCGTGGCCTGCGCGCGAACGTAGCAGTGGGGGATGGCGACGTGGCGCTGACGCTTCTGGAACAGCTGGCCGAGCAACGGATCGCGGAGGCGCGCGAGCGCGGCGACCTCGATGACCTGAGCAACCAGGGGCAACCGATCGAGCTCGACGACGACTCGATGGTGCCGCCGACGCTGCGGGCGGCCTACCGCGTGCTCAAGAACGCCGGCTACCTGCCCGAGGAGATGGAGACCCGGCGCGAGATCCGCGATGCCGAGGAGCTGCTCCGCATGGCGCGCAACGAAGAGGAGCGTGCCACGGCCAGCGCGCGACTGCGGCTGCTGCTCAATCGCCTGGGCGAGACCCGCGCCGGATCGCTGATGACGCAGGACGATTATCTCCAGCGCATCCGCGCACGCGTGCAGCGCGAGTCGGACTGAGCGCGCCCGGCCGCGCTCACATGTTCGGGTAGTTGGGCCCGCCTCCGCCTTCGGGCGCCACCCAGTGGATGTTCTGCGACGGATCCTTGATGTCGCAGGTCTTGCAGTGCACGCAATTCTGCGAGTTGATCTGCAGCCAGGGGTCGCCTTGCTCGTCGCGCACGATCTCGTAGACGCCCGCAGGGCAATAGCGCTGCTCCGGCGCGTCGTAATAGGCGTGGTTGTAGTTGATCGGGATCGAGTCGTCCTTGAGCGTCAGGTGATTCGGCTGGTCCTCCTCGTGGTGGACGTTCGCCAGGTACACGCTCGAATTGCGATCGAAGCTCACGACCCCGTCGGGCTTGGGGTAGTCGATCTTCGGCATCTGATCGGCCGGGCGTAGCGTCTCGTTGTCGCGGTGCTTGTGGTGCAAGGTCCAGGGCGCGCGCCCCCGCAGGAGCTTGAGATCGAGGCCCCCGTAGATCGAACCCAGCAGCATGCCCCAGCGCGCGGCTGCCGGCCGGAAATTGCGCGCGCGTTCCAGCTCGTCGTGCGCCCAGGATTGGCGGAAGCGGATGGGATACGCCTCCAGCGACGCCGGTGATCCGTCCGCCCCGTCTTGGATCGCGAGCGCCTCGGCGACGCTCTCGGCAGCGAGCATCCCGCTTTTCATCGCGGTGTGATTGCCCTTGATCTTGGGCACGTTGAGAAAGCCCGCCGTGCACCCGATGAGTGCGCCGCCGGGGAAGGTCAGGGCCGGGAGCGACTGCAGCCCGCCCTCGTTGAGGGCGCGCGAGCCGTAGGAGATGCGCCGCCCGCCCTCGAGTGTCGGCCGCACGGCCGGATGGGTCTTGAAGCGCTGGAATTCCCGGAATGGGTCCAGATGCGGGTTGCGGTAATCCAGCCCGACGACGAAGCCGACGTAGACCTGGCCGTTCTCCAGGTGATAGATGAACGAGCCGCCCCAGGTCTTGCGGTCCATCGGCCAGCCCGCCGTGTGGATGACGGTGCCGGGGGTATGCTTGGCCGGCTCCACCTCCCACAGCTCCTTGATGCCGATGCCATAGCTCTGCGGGTCGGCGTCCTGGCGCAGGTCGAAGCGCTCTTCCAGCCCCTTGGTCAGGTGGCCGCGGCAGCCCTCGGCGAACAGCGTGAACTGCGCGTGCAGCTCGATGCCGGGCTCGTAGGAAGGTTTGTGGGAGCCATCCCGCGCGACTCCCATGTCGCCGGTGGCCACGCCACGCACGCCGCCGTCGGCGTCGTAGAGCACCTCGTCGGCGGCGAAACCGGGGTAGATCTCCACGCCCAGGGCCTCCGCCTGCTCGGCCATCCAGCGACAGACGTTGCCCATGGAGACGACGTAGTTGCCGCGGTTGTGCATCTGCGGCGGCGTGAGCGCCATCGGCACCCGAAGCGACTTCTGGGCCCCCAGCACGAGAAAGCGCTCCTCGGTGACCGGCGCGTTGAGCGGCGCATCGCGTTCGCGCCAGTCGGGGATCAGCTCGTCGAGCGCGCGCGGCTCGAGCACGGCACCGGAGAGAATGTGAGCGCCGACCTCGGATCCCTTCTCGAGCACGCAGACGCTAATCGGCCGGCCGCCGGTCTCGGCGAGCTGCCCGAGTCGGATCGCGGCGGCGAGGCCGGAGGGACCGGCCCCCACGATCACGACGTCGTACTCCATCGCTTCGCGTTCCACCATACCCTCCTTTAGGGCGCGTCCGATTCGAATCGGACGTTCCCGCGGCCCATGAAGGCATCCGAGAATCGCATTCTCGGATTCCGTGTGTGATCAAGGCCCGGTTGGCGCTTGATCAGCGGTTCCGTAGGGCCAAGCCCGCTGCAGCAGAATGTTTCGATGCCGCAGCCCGATTCGAGTCTGCCCGAGCGCCCCCGGGCTCACAACCGGGGCCACAAGCGATCGTCACGGCGCCGGAGCCGTCCGAGAGACCTGCGCCTAGCGAGGGCGTGGCACAGCGAGATTGCCGGAGCATTCCTGCTCGCCATTGCACGGCCGATGCCGCAATCGCTTCCGGTGGTTCGGGGCGTGCTCGTAAGACGCGCCCCTTGGGTTCGCATGCGAGTTGAGCGATCGCGCACAGCCGCCGTCGTGGCGCGCGCACAGGCAGTGCCGGGTTCGTGGACGGGCTGCTGCCTCGCGCTTGCGCACATGGGGCGGACGTGTTGCTATAGTTCTGTAAACGGCACTGCGCACGTCACGACACAGCGCCTGCCACTGAAGGCGACAGCCGTGGCGCGGACGTGCGGGGATGCGCCGACAAAACGAGAAACTCGCCGCTAGCGGAGATGGCCGCATGGCGGCGGCTCCCGAGGCGGAACGGACGCGGTTCCCCGTTCAATCGACGGCGCCGTTATGGCCAGCGACGACGAGCATCACGATCGAGCATCCGAGTCCGGCGAGCCGCTCCTGGCGATTCGCGACTTGGTCCGTGATTTCGGTGGCTTGCGCGCCATCGACCACTGCACGCTCAGCGTCCGCCGCGGCACCGTCACCGGGCTGATCGGTCCCAACGGCGCCGGCAAAACCACCCTGTTCAATATCGTCACCGGCTTCATTACCCCGAATGCCGGGCGCGTGTACTTCCGCGGCCGCGACATCACCAACTTCCCGCCGCACCGGATCTTTCGGCGCGGTCTGGCCCGCACCTTCCAGATCCCGCGCGAGCACGAGAGCATGACCGTGCTCGAGAACCTGATGCTGGTGCCGGTCGCACAGGCGGGCGAGCACCTGTGGAACAACTGGCTGCGGCCCGGCGCGGTCCGTCGGCAGGAGCAGGCCAACCGCAACAAGGCGCTGGAGGTGCTCGAGTTCGTCGACCTCACGCATGTGGCCGACGAGCCCGCGGGGACCTTGTCCGGCGGGCAGAAGAAGCTGCTCGAGCTGGCCCGCACACTCATGACCGATCCCGAGATGGTGTTGCTCGACGAGCCCGGTGCGGGGATCAACCGCACGCTGATGCAACGTCTCACTGAGAACGTCGAGACGCTCGCGCGCGAGCGCGGCATCACCTTCCTGGTGATCGAGCACGACATGGACCTCGTCATGCGCCTGTGCGACCCCGTCGTCGTCATGACCGAGGGCCGCTACCTCATGGAGGGCGATCCCGAACAGGTGCGCAGCGATCCGCGCGTCCTCGATGCCTACCTCGGAGGGCAGTATGCCGCTGCTGACGGTTGACGCGATCACCTGCGGCTATGGCGACATGGAGGTGCTGTCCCAGGTGTCCGCCACGGTCGGCGAATCGGAGATCGTCTCGGTCATCGGGCCCAACGGCGCCGGCAAGTCGACCCTGATGAAGGCGGTCTTCGGGCTGCTGCATCCCTGGGAAGGCTCGATCGATTTCCAGGGCTGCGAGATCTCGCAGCTCGAGCCGTACGACATCGTCAAGCAGGGCATGTGCTACGTGCCGCAGGTCGACAATGTCTTCACCGACCTGTCGGTCGAGGAAAATTTGGAGATGGGCGCCTACACCGTCGCCGATCGCGACGTTGCCGAGCGCATGGAGCGCATCTTCGAGCTGTTTCCCCGGCTCAAGGAGCGGCGCGGACAAGCGGCCGGCAAGATGTCCGGCGGTGAGCGCCAGATGGTCGCCATGGGCAGCGCCCTGATGCTCGATCCATCGCTGGTGCTGCTGGACGAGCCGTCGGCGGGGCTGTCGCCCAAGATGGTGGACGTCATCTTCGACCGCATCATTCGCATCAACGAAACCGGCATCGCCCTTCTGATCGTCGAGCAGAATGCGCGCGAGTCGCTGCGCATGGCGCATCGCGGCTATGTCCTGGCCAACGGCGAGAACCGGGTCGACGGCACGGGCGAGGCCCTGCTCAACGACCCGGAGGTGGGCCGGCTCTACCTGGGAGGCTGATCGATGAGCGAGGCGTCCGACGAGACGGCCGACGCCGGCGACCTGCGCCGCCACGAGCTACGCACGGGCGAGCGTATCCGCGCGGCCCTGCAGAGTCGCGCCGCCATGGTGGTCGCGATTGCGCTCGTGCTGGGACTGCTGGCCGTCCTGGCGCAGGTGCAGGACGTCGGCGTCGAGCGCATCGCCTCGCTCACCGCCTGGGGCGTCATGCTCGGCGGCATCATCGCGTTGGGCGCGATCGGGCTCACGCTGATCTACGGCGTGGTCAAGTTCCCCAACTTCTCGCACGGCGCATTGGTGACCCTGGGCGCCTATATCGCCTTCGCCGTCGTGTCGTCGATCCCGGGCCAGTCGGCTGGGCTCGGGCCGTTCTCGTTCGGCTGGGATCTGATCCTGGGCCTCGTCGTGGCCATACCGCTGGTGGGCTTCGTGGCACTCGGGCTCGATCGTGTGGTGTACCGCCGGCTGCGGCGCCAGGGCTCGCCGCTGGTGCTATTCGCCATGGCCTCGCTGGCGATGGCGTTCTTCCTGCGCAGCATGATCTACCTGATCTGGGGCTCGGATTTCCATTTCTATTACACCGGGCGACCGAATCCCGCCTTGCAGCTGCCGCTCGGGATCCGCGTGCAGGCCGACCAGATCTTCATCCTCGGGCTCGCCATCTTCCTCGTGATCGCCACCTATCTGCTGCTCGAGCGCACGAAGATGGGCAAGGCCATGCGAGCCACGGCGAACAACCCCCAGCTCGCGCAGATCCGCGGTATCAACACCGAGCGCGTCATCGCCTGGACCTGGCTCATGAGCGGTGCCCTGGCCGCTGCCGGCGGCGTGATGTACGGACTCATGTCGCAGCTGCGCCCGGAGATGGGGTTCTTCCTGCTGCTGCCGATGTTCGCGGCGGTGATCATGGGCACCATCGGCAATCCGCGCGGCGCATTGGTCGGCGCGATGATCGTTGGCATCGCGCAGCAGCTATCGAGCGCGTTCATCAACCCGGCCTATGGTCCGGCGGTGGCCTTCGTGCTGCTGGTCATCACGCTGTTACTCCGCCCGCAAGGCCTGTTCGCGCGCTAATGCCGGTGCGCTGAGGAGGGACCGTGAACGCCCTGATGCTCGCCAAAAGCGGCCTGCTGTTCATCCCATTGCTGATCCTGGCCTGTAGCGTGATCCGCATCCGCTGGGGCCTGCGGCTGCCCATCGCGGCTGCCGTCGCGCTCGCGTTGGCCCTCGTATTGCCGGTAGTGCTCGAGCGCGGCGACTTGGGCTATCTGGTCTCGTTCGCCTGCATGGCCAGCATCTACGCCATCCTGGCGCTCGGCCTCAACTGCCAGTGGGGCTACACCGGCCATCTCAA
>CAZVBX010000101.1:0-10188 GCA_964625925.1 uncultured Ectothiorhodospiraceae bacterium
TCGAGCGCGTGATCGCCTGGCGGATCCACCAAGTGGCGTAGGTCGAGAACTTGTAGCCGCGGCGGTACTCGAACTTGTCGACCGCCTTCATTAGGCCGATGTTGCCCTCCTGGATCAGATCCAGGAACTGCAGGCCGCGGTTGGTGTACTTCTTCGCGATCGAGATCACGAGGCGCAGGTTGGCCTCGACCATCTCCTTCTTGGCGCGCCGCGCCTTGGCCTCGCCGATCGACAGGCGCCGGTTGGCCTCCTTGATCTCGGCGACGGGCAGGTGGGTCTGCTGCTCGATGTCGCCCAGCTTGCCCTGCGCCTCGCGGATGGCCTCGGCCTGGTTCGACAGCTTCTTCGAGTAGTGCTCGTCGGCGGCGATCAGCTCGTCGAGCCACGTCGAATCGCTCTCGCGCCCGGAGAACGAGGCGATGAAGGCCTTGCGCGACATGTTGGCGCGCGTGGTGGCGGCCTCCATGATGGCGCGCTCGTGCGTGCGCACCTCGTCGACCTCGTCGCGCAGCCGGGTCACGCAGCGTTCCACGAACGACGGCACCAGTTGCAGCTCGAGGATCTTCTGCGCCAGCTGCTCGCGCTGGTTCTTGGCGCGCATGCCGGACTTCGGCTGCGTGCGCTGGCGCGCGGCCTTGTCGAGCGATTGCAGCACCTTCTGGTGGATGTCCTCGAGCTCGGCCATGTGGCTGCGCACGGCCTCGATGTCGATCGAGGTGTCCGGCGCGGCCTCATCTTCCTCGTCGTCGCGCGAGGCCGTGTTCATGCTGCCGTCGGCCGACGGCGACATGGCGTTGTCCGGCGCCTCGGGATCCTGGAAGCCGCTCATCAGATCGGTCAGGCGGGCCTCGCCGGCCTCGATCTGATGCCACGTCTCGACGATGGCGGTGCCCGTGCCGGGGTGATCGGCCAGCGCGGCCATCATCTGGCGCGTGCCGTCCTCGATGCGCTTGGCGATCTCGATCTCGCCCTCGCGCGTCAGCAGCTCGACCGTGCCCATCTCGCGCATGTACATGCGCACCGGGTCGGTCGTGCGTCCGAATTCGCCATCGACGGTCGCCAGGGCGGCCGCGGCCTCGTCGGCCGCGTCGTCGTCGGCGGCGTTGACCGGCTCGTCGGCGAGCATGAGGGCGTCGTTGTCCGGTGCTACTTCGTGCACCGAGATCCCCATGTCGTTGATCATCGAGATGATGTCCTCGACCTGATCGGGCTCGACGACGCCGTCGGGCAGATGGTCATTCACCTCGGCATAGGTGAGATAACCCTGCTCCTTCCCGCGGGCGATCAAGTCTTTCAGACGTGACTGCTGTTCCTCGTCCATATCCACCGGCCCCGGAGGGCTAAAGTCAGCTAATCGTTCAGTTTACCAGCGACAACACTGGCGTGCTATTCGCGCGCGCCCGTCTTTTCGGCCCTGTGCTTGCTGTCACGTGCGGGCTAAGGGACAATTCGCGCCTCGCCGTACACGGATGCAGGCTGGGCGCGGGGCGCTTCGGCCTGCCGGTCTCGAGTTCCGGCAATATGGGGATCGCCGGACGCCGGCTCAAGGATTCGATGGGCAGTTGGGGAATCCCGGGCCCGCGCCCGCCGCGGAGAGGGCGCGCCCGGCTGCTCTGTGCGGCCGGCGTTAGGCCGGCCCATGGCCGATCCCGCCGCGGCGCAGCGCCATCCTGCGGACGGGCGGCGTGGCCGCGCGCAGGGCCGATCGATCACGACCGCGCGCCCGGGTTGGCGCGCGACTACGCGCGCCGGCACTGCTCGCCGGCGAGCACAGCCCGCTTCAACCGACGCTTCGATGCCGCTGCATCCCAGGAGTTCCAGCATGCCCGCCCGCCGAGATCTCGCCAACGCCATTCGCGCGCTCTCCATGGACGCGGTGCAACAGGCGAATTCGGGCCACCCCGGCATGCCCATGGGCATGGCCGATATCGCCGAGGTCCTGTGGAACGATTATCTGCGGCATAGCCCCGCCAATCCGCGCTGGCCCGACCGCGACCGCTTCGTGCTCTCGAACGGTCATGGCTCGATGCTGCTGTACAGCTTGCTGCACCTGACGGGCTACGAGCTGCCGCTGGACGAACTCAAGGCCTTCCGGCAGTTGCATTCGAAGACGCCGGGCCACCCCGAGGTCGAGATCACTCCGGGGGTGGAGACCACGACCGGGCCGCTGGGGCAGGGCCTGGCCAACGGGGTCGGCATGGCGCTGGCGGAGAAGGCGCTGGCGGCCCACTTCAATCGCGATGGCCACGAGGTGGTCGACCACTGGACCTACGTCTTCGCCGGCGACGGCTGCCTCATGGAAGGCATCTCGCACGAGGCCTGCTCGCTGGCCGGGACGCTCGGGCTCGGCAAGCTCGTGGTGTTCTACGACGACAACGGCATCTCCATCGACGGCGAGGTGGCCGGCTGGTTCACCGACGACACGGCGGGGCGCTTCGCCGCCTACGGCTGGCATGTCGTCCCCGGCGTCGACGGCCATGATCCGGAATCGGTGCGCGCGGCCATCGACGCGGCCCGCGCCGACGGCCGGCCATCGCTGATCTGCTGCCGCACCGTCATCGGCTGGGGCTCGCCCAACAAGCAGGGCAAGGAAGAGGCCCACGGCGCCGCTCTGGGCGACGACGAGATCGCGCTGGTGCGCGAGACCATCGGCTGGTCGCATCCGCCCTTCGTCGTGCCGGACGAGATCTATTCCGGCTGGGACGCGCGCGAGCGCGGCGCGGCGCGCGAGGCGGAGTGGAACGAGCGCATGGCCGCCTACCGCCGGGACCATCCCGAGCTCGCGGCCGAGCTGGAGCGGCGTCTGAGCGGCGCGCTGCCCGCCGGCTGGGAGGATCACTGCGAGCGGCTACTCGCCGAGACGGCCGAGAAGGCCGAGGGTCCGGCCACACGCAAGGCCTCACAGGCCGCGTTGTCCGGTTTCGCCGAGCTGCTGCCCGAGCTGATGGGCGGTTCGGCCGACCTGACCGGCTCCAACAACACCCGCTGGAAGGGCGCCAAGGACATCACCGCGGCCGACCCCGACGGCGGCTATGTCTACTACGGCGTGCGCGAGTTCGGCATGTCGGCGATGCTCAACGGCATCGCCCTGCACGGGGGCTGGCGCCCGTTCGGCGGCACCTTCCTGACGTTCTCCGACTATGCCCGCAACGCGGTGCGCATGGCGGCGCTGATGGGCGTGCCCAGCCGCTTCGTCTACACCCACGATTCGATCGGCCTGGGCGAGGACGGCCCCACGCACCAGTCGGTGGAGCACCTGGCCGCGCTACGCCTGATCCCGCATCTGGAGGTATGGCGTCCGGCCGATGCGGTCGAGACCGTCGCCGCCTGGCGCCGCGCCCTGGAGCGCGCCGACGGGCCGGTGGCGCTGGCGTTCTCGCGCCAGGGGCTGGCGCACCAGCCGCGCGATGGCGCCCAACTGGCGAATATCGCTCGCGGTGGCTATACCCTGGTCGACAGCGAGGGCACGCCCGACGTGGTCCTGATCGCGACCGGCTCCGAGGTTGAGATCGCGGTGGAGGCGGTCCCGGCGCTGGCGCAAGCCGGCATCCGGGGGCGCGTCGTGTCGATGCCCTGCCCCGAGGTGTTCGACGCGCAGGACGCGGCGTGGCGCGAGGCGGTATTGCCGCCGGGGGTGCCGCGGGTCGCGGTCGAGGCGGGCGTCACCGATTGGTGGCGGCGCTATGTCGGGCTCGACGGCGGCGTCGTCGGCATCGACACCTTCGGCGAATCGGCGCCCTCGGCCGAGGTCATGCGCCATTGCGGCTTCACCGCCGAGCACGTGACCGAGGCCGCGCAGGCGGTCGTCCGCCGTAGCTGAGCGAACGGCGGGCGCGGACGCAGGTCTATCGATTCGAGCAGCTTTTCAGTCGCACTGGGCGAGCCGCCGCCGGCGGCGCCTACACCTGGAGGGGGTAGACACGGCAATGGCCATCAAGGCAGCGATCAACGGGTACGGCCGCATTGGGCGCAACGTGCTGCGCGCGCTCTACGAGGAAGGGCGCAACAAGGAGATCGAGATCGTCGCGATCAACGATCTCGGCGACGCCGAGACCAACGCCCACCTGACGCGTCACGATACGGCGCACGGGCCGTTCCCGGGCACGGTCGAGGTCGACGGCGATTCCCTGGTGGTCAACGGTGACCGCATCCGCGTGTGCGCCGAGCGCGATCCGGCCAAGTTGCCCTGGGGCGATCTGGGTGTGGACGTCGTGCTCGAATGCACCGGGCTGTTCGCCGAGGGCGCCAAGGCGCGCGCGCACCTGGAAGCGGGCGCTGGCAAGGTGTTGATCTCGGCGCCGGCCAAGGGCGACATCGACGCGACCGTCTGCTGCGGCGTCAACGAGTCGGTGCTGACCTCGGACATGAAGGTCGTCTCCAACGCCTCGTGCACAACCAACTGCCTGGCACCAATGGTCAAGGTGCTGCATGACGCGGTCGGTGTGCAGGCCGGCCAGATGACCACGGTGCACTCCTATACCAACGATCAGGTCCTGACCGACGTCTACCACACCGACCTGCGCCGGGCGCGCTCGGCCACGCACTCGATGATCCCGACGACGACGGGCGCGGCCAAGGCCGTCGGGCTGGTGCTGCCGGAGCTCGAGGGCCGCCTGCAGGGCTATTCCGTGCGCGTGCCGACGATCAATGTGTCCCTGGTCGATTTCAGCTTCGTCGCCGGGCGCGAGACCAGCATCGAGGAGATCAACCAGGCCATGAAGGCGGCCAGTCGCGGTCCGCTCGAGGGCATCCTCGCCTACAACGAGGAGCCGCTGGTCTCGATCGACTTCAACCACAATCCGGCCTCGTCCACCTTCGATGCCACCCAGACGCTCGTGACCGGCGGCACCCTGGTGAAGGCCGTGTCCTGGTACGACAACGAGTGGGGATTCTCCAACCGCATGCTCGATGCGGCGATCGCCTGGATGAACGCCAAGTAAAGCGCACGGGGAGCCGCGAGTGATGCTGCGCATGGAGGAACTGGATCTCGCGGGCAAGCGGGTCCTGATTCGCGAGGACTTGAACTCACCCGTGGCCGACGGCCGCGTCACCAGCGACGATCGCATCCGCGCCTCGCTGCCGACGATCCAGCGGGCGATGGCCGCCGGCGGGCGGGTCGCGATCATGGCCCACCAGGGCCGGCCCGAAGAGGGCCGGCCCGATCCTGCGTCCTCGCTGGCGCCGGTGGCGGCGCGCCTGGGCGAGCTGCTCGGCCAGGAGGTGCCGCTGATCGAGCACTGGGTCGACGGCCTGCCCGAGATCGAGCCGGGCGGCGTGGTCCTGTGCCAGAACGTGCGCTGGCTGACCGGCGAGAAGGCCAACGACGACACGCTCGCGCGCAAGATGGCGGCCTTGTGCGAGGTCTACGTGATGGATGCCTTCGGTGTGGCGCACCGTGCCCAGGCGTCCACTTACGGCGTGGCCCAGTATGCCCCGGTTGCCTGCGCCGGCCCCCTGCTGCTGCAGGAGCTGGAGGGCCTGCACGTGGTGCTCGAACGGCCCGAACGGCCGCTGGTGGCCATCGTCGGCGGCTCCAAGATATCGACCAAGCTGGGTGTGCTCGATGCGCTGCTCAATCAGGTCGATCAGCTCATCGTCGGCGGCGGCATCGCCAACACCTTTATCGCAGCCGAGGGCCACCCCGTCGGGCGCTCGCTGTACGAGTCCGATCTGGTGCCGTCGGCCCGGCAACTGATCGAGAAGGCGCGCGCACGCGGCGCCGAGATCCCGATCCCGAGCGATGCCGTGGTCGCGACCCAGCCCAGTCGCGATGCCATCGCTGCGGTCAAGCCCATTGCCGAACTCGGCGCCGAGGACATGATCCTGGATGTCGGGCCCGAGACCCGCGCCCGCTACGCCGGTCTGCTGGCGCACGCTGGCACGATCTTCTGGAACGGGCCGGTCGGCATGTTCGAGATCGAGGCGTTCGCCGGCGGCACCCGCGCGCTGGCCGACGCCATCGCCGCCTCGGACGGCTACTCCATCGCGGGCGGGGGCGATACGCTCGCGGCCCTCAACCAGTTCGGGCTGACCGACCGCATGTCCGCCATCAGTACCGGTGGCGGCGCCTTCCTCGAATTCGTCGAGCACGGTAGCCTGCCGGCAGTGGATATTCTTGAACAGCACGGGCGTTAGCAAGCACCGCAACCTGCCCCTGGTCGACGGCGGGCGGCGCCACCCGCACGTCCGCCGTACCAAGATCGTGGCGACCCTCGGCCCGGCCTGCGACGAGCCCGACGTCCTCGAGGGCCTGATTGCCGCCGGCGTCGACGTCGTCCGCTTGAACTTCTCCCATGGCGATGCCGCCGAGCACCGCGCACGCGCACGGCGCGTGCGCGAGATCGCCGCGCGCCTGGACCGGAACGTCGGCATCCTGGGCGATCTGCAGGGCCCCAAGATCCGGATCGAGCGATTCGCCCAGGGCCCGGTGACACTCGCCGAGGGCGACCGCTTCGTGCTCGACCCGGGCCTCGACGAGGGCGCCGGCGGCGGCGACCGCGTCGGGGTGACCTACGCGGCCCTGCCGGAGGACGTCGCCGCCGATGACGTCCTGCTGCTCGACGACGGGCGCGTGGTGCTGCGCGTCGTCGAGCTCGTCGGTACCGAGGTGCGCACGGAGGTGCTCGTCGGCGGAGCGCTGTCCGACCACAAGGGGATCAATCGGCAGGGCGGCGGCCTCACCGCGCCGGCGATCACCGACAAGGACCGCGCCGACGTCGAGCTCGCCGCCGAGATCGACGTCGACTACCTAGCCGTCTCCTTCCCGCGCACTGCGGCCGATCTGAACGAGGCGCGCGAGCAGTTCGCCGCGGCGGGCGGACAGGGCCTGATCATGGCCAAGATCGAGCGCGCCGAGGCGCTCGATGCCATCGGCGAGATCCTGGCGGCGACCGACGCCGTGATGATCGCGCGCGGCGATCTCGGCGTGGAGATCGGCGACGCACAGCTCCCGGCGGTGCAGAAGTCGCTGATTCGCGAGGCGCGCGCGGCCAACGTGCCGGTTATTACCGCGACCCAGATGATGGAGTCGATGATCACGGCCAGCATGCCGACGCGGGCTGAGGTCTTCGACGTGGCCAATGCCGTGCTCGACGGCACCGACGCCGTCATGCTCTCGGCCGAGACGGCGGCCGGGCGCCATCCGGTCGCCGTGGTCGAGGCCATGGGCCGGCTCTGCGTGGGCGCCGAGCACCACCCCAGCGCGCTGCGGTCGGATCACCGCATCGACGCCCGCTTCGAGCGCACCGACGAAGCAATCGCGATGGCCACCATGTACACCGCGAACCACTACGACGTGCGTGCCATCGCGTCGCTGACGGAGTCGGGCGACACCACCCTCTGGATGTCGCGCATCAGCTCCGGCATCCCGATCTACGCGCTCACCCGGCACGAGCGCACCCGGCGGCGCGTGAGCCTCTATCGCGGCGTCTACCCGGTGCCGTATCCGGTCGGCCGCACCCACCCGGCCGAGGCGAACCGCAAGGCGATCGAGCTCATGAGTGCGCGCGGCGTGGTCGCCCCCGGCGACCGCGTGCTGATCACCAAGGGCGAGATGATGGGTCTGCATGGCGGCACCAACTCGATGAAGATCGTCACGGTGGGTCCCGACGGTCAGATCCAGCTACCGGCACCTCCCGACTGAGCCGCGAACTCGCAGACCCCCGCTGTGCGCCTTGCGCCGCAGTCTCAAACGCGTAGTCTAGGAAATATCCTACGCTGGAGGCTGTCGTGGAGATTCTCGTCGTCGATCATTCCCGCGTGTTCCGCACGCTGTGGGAGAAGACGGCCCGGCTCTCCGGGCTCGAGCCCATCCTGGTTTCGCAAGGCGACGAAGGACTGGCAATGCTGCGCGAGCGCGGCATCAGCCTGATCTGCGTGTCGCTGACCCTGGCGGATATGGACGGGATCGAGTTCTGCCGCCACGTGCGCTCCCTGCCCAATGGCAGTGATCTGCCGATCATCCTGATGACCTCGACCGAGCAGAAGGCGCTGCGCCGGCGCGCCTTCGAGGCCGGGGCGACGGACGTGCGCCCGAAGAACGATATCGAGGCCCTGGTCGCCGAGGTGGTCCGGCTGGCCCAGGAGCACGACGAGATCTCCGCCGGGCGCGTGCTCTACGTCGAGGACAGCATCACCGTGGCGACGGCCATGCTCAAGATCCTGGAGGACATGAACCTCAGCGTGGATCACTACAAGAGCGCCGCGGACGCCTTCGAGGCGTTCACGCGCGAGGACTACGACCTCGTCATCAGCGACATCCTGGTCGAGGGTGAGATGACCGGCTTCGGGCTGGTCAGCCGCATGCGCGCCAACGCCGAGCACAGCTGGATCCCGATCCTCGCCATCTCCGGCATGGAAGACCTGTCGCGCCGGGTGGAGCTGTTCCGCGTGGGCATCAATGATTTCGTCACCAAGCCCGTGGTCGAGCAGGAGGTGAAGGCGCGTGTCACCAACCTGATCACCAACAAGCAGCTATTCGACCGGGTGCAGGAGCAGCAGCGCCATCTCTACGAGCTGGCGATGACCGATCAGCTCACGAACCTGTACAACCGCAACGCCCTCGCCGAGTTCGTGACCAAGGCCTGCGCCGAGGCCAACCGCCACGAACTGCACCTGAGCGTCGTGCTGCTCGACCTCGACCACTTCAAGAAGATCAACGACGAGTGCGGGCACCAGGTCGGCGACGAGGTGCTGGTCGCCGTGGCCGAGCTCCTGATGGCGCGTTGCCGCAAAGAGGATTTCGCCATTCGCCTGGGCGGTGAGGAACTGCTGCTGGTGCTGACGCACTGCGATCGCACCGATGCCGTGCGTCGAGCCGAACAGCTACGCGAGCAGATCGCCGCCCTGCAGCCCGCCGGCATCGCAGTCACCGCGAGCTTCGGGGTCGCCTGCCGTGAGCACGGCCATGAGATCGATATCGACGGGCTGTTGCGGGCGGCCGATGCCGCCCTCTATGCGGCCAAGGACGGGGGCCGGGACCAGGTGGTCGAGCAGCCCGTGCGGCTGATGCCGGCCGCCAGCCGGATGAACTGAATCCCACCCTGCGCGACGGCCGGCCCGCGGCCCGGTTACGATGGGGCCGCGCGCGTACCGGTGAGCTGGGTCACCAGGGCGTCGCCCGCGTCGCGATCCTCGCGGCCGTTCCGGAAGGCAATCACGGGCGCGTCCAGGCGCGCCTGCAAGTCCTCGTAGTTGGCGCCGGCCGGATCGCTGTCGGCCGTCACCGCGTTCATCACGCAGGCCGCGCAATGCAGGCCGCGGCGCTCGATGGCCTCGAGCGTGAGCAGGCCGTGATTGATGCAGCCGAGGCGGTCCGCCACCACCACGATCAGCCCCAGCCCCAGCGCCACGGCCAGATCGGCATTGGCGCCGTCGCTCGCCAGCGGCGACAGAAAGCCGCCGGCACCCTCGACCAAGCGGAAGTCGCTGCTGGCGCCCGCCGCCACCGCGGTCGCCAGCGCTTCGATGTGCAGGTCCACGCCCTCGAGACGGGCCGCGCGTTCCGGCGAGATCGCGTGCGCCAGGCGCCATGGGGTCACGACCTCGAGCGCTTCGCGTTCTCCCGCGGCACGCGCGAGCGCCGCGCCGTCGGCCGGATACAGGTGACTGCCGCGACGGGCACAGCCGGACTCGACCGGCTTGCGTACCGCCACCGTCCGGCCGACGCGGACGAGCGCGCGCGCCAGTGTGCAAGCCACGACCGTCTTGCCGACGTCCGTGTCCGTGCCGGTGATGAAAACGCCTTCCATCGCGTCAGTATTCCGCGTAAGGGCCGTCGCGACGCGGGGCGCCGCTGCTGCGAGTATTGTCGATCGGGCGCGGATTGACAGCGCCTCGCCGCGTGCCGCCGACGTGTCGCGCTCGTGGGAAGTGTTAACAGGCTCTAGTGTCCTTTAACGCAAGTTCGTCGGATTTTCGCCGGCCCTCGCGGCGGCTGGCGGCGTTGCGCCTCCTCACCATAGGGCGCGCTATGGCTCGTCGGCGCGCCTTGCCAGCCACCACGATGCCTCGCCGAAAGCCTCGACGAACTTACGTTAAAGGACACTAGCGGGCGTCCGTCAATCGTTCGACTGCTTCACGGTAGCGCGCTGCGGTCTCGGCTGCGATGTCCTCGGGCAGTTCGGGGCCGGGCGCGGTCTTGTCCCAGTCGAGCGTCTCCAGCCAGTCGCGCACGAACTGCTTGTCGAA
>CAZVBX010000102.1:0-9643 GCA_964625925.1 uncultured Ectothiorhodospiraceae bacterium
ATGCTCCTTGTTATACCCAAAGGGTCAGATGTCCACCGAAACGGGTCAACTCCAGGTTTGCGCCCCGCCCCAAGGGTCCAGGGCGGGGTTGCGTATGGCTCGGAGCCACCTTATCTTACTGTGACGAGATGTCACAGGCTGGCACTCGGCGCGCCCATGCTGGGCGCCGCGTCTTGAGGAGAGATCCTATGTCCACCCTTCAGTACACTGTGCGCGTCCTCGGACTTCACGAGGACGGCGAATGGTGTGCCATTGCGCTTGAGATGAGCCTCCGTGGCTACGGCGCTACCTTCGAGGAAGCCTTGGAAGACCTTTCGGCCGCGATTGAGGCGCAGGTCTCATTCGCCTTGCAGTACGGGACGTTGGATAACATTTGGGTCCCGGCAGAACCGCACTACGTCCAGCTGTACGATCAGGCTCGGCGAGCGGGCATTCGCCACTATCTGGTAGAGCCGGACGAAGAATTCTCCCCAGAAGACGAGTACGCTGCCGCTGATTTGGCGCTTCCCAAAGCCAACAAGGCCGGTTTTGAGGCCGTCGTCTGATTGGCGCTATGCCGAGGGCCCTTGAATATCGGGAGGTAATCAAGCGGCTCACGGCAGAGCGCCCGAACGTAACCGTGGTGAAGCAAAGAGGGAAGGGTAGCCATCGGATGGTCCATGATCCCGGTCGGAGTATCCACTATCCCCTACCGCACCACGGCGACGACAAGCGCCGTCTACAGCCAGGTTACCTGAAGGATTTGATCCGGCTGCTCGGTCTTCCCGCAGATATCTTCGACTAGCCTCAGAGGACCGCCAGCAGCGGCTCTCAGTGAACGCACCTCGCCATCCATAAAGGAGTCCCGCCCAAGCGGGGCTTTTTTATGGATCGGTCCAGGATGTGTGGAGGAACCCGCACGGGTTCGTCCGATTCGCCGCGAGCGCACCCGTCCAAACGATGCAGCAAGTGCTCCGGACAGTTACGGTCAACCTCCGCGGTCGTAGCGCTTGGCCAGGGGTGAGGCGCTGGTGCCGTGAACTATGAGCGATGCGAGGATGACGAGGCTCGTCACGGTCCAGATGATGTCCTCGCCGGTGTGGCGCACGGCGGTCGCGGCGTAGAGCATGGCCGCCACGCCGATGGGGCCGAACCAGCCGAGATAGAGGCTGTCCCGCGTCGGGCGCTCGAGCACGGGCAACGCGCGCCCCAGCAGCATGATTGCGGGGAGCCGTCGCAGCGCAAGGGTTGCGACGGCGAGCGCGATCAGGGGCCAGCCGAGACTCGCCCACGCCTGCCACGGTAGCAAAAGCCCGAACAGCCCAAAGACGGGCATGGTGAAGAACTGGTTCACCGCTTCTTGAACGCTTTCCTCCTGGCTCCGCTCGCGTCCGCCCACGACCTGGTCGAACATCACGCCCGTGACGAACACCGCGATCAACTCGTCGGTCTGGCTTAGGTGCGCGGCGCCGAGTGCGAGCAGCGTGAGTGCGAGCGTGTAGCCGAGGAAGGACGTCTGTTCCATGAACCCACGTGCCTCGGCCCAGCGCAAGAGCCGGCCCGCGGTGAGCCCCAGCACGCTTCCCATGATGATTGCCCCGCCGACTTCCAGCAGCAGCGTATGCAGCAGCCAGTGCGTGAGTGCCTGATCGGCCGGCTGGTGCAGCAGCAGAACCGGCAGCATCACCAGCGGGAACGCCAGGCCATCGTTGGCGCCCGATTCGGCCGACAGGGTGTGCCGGTAGTAGGCGGGCAGATGGCGTTCGGCCACCGAGCCTGTGACGATGCTGCTCGCGACCACCGGGTCGGTGGGCGTGATGACGGCACCGATCAGCAGGGCCGTCAGCACCGACACCTCGAGCAGCCAGTAGCTCAGGACGCCCGAGACCAGGCACATCAGGAGCATGCCGACCCCGAGCAGGCGCGCAAGCGAGCGCCAATGCTGCCCGAAGAAGCGCGCCGGTAGCCGTAAGGCGACTCCCATCAGGGAAATCGCCAAGGTAACGCGTGCGGCTTGCTCCAGAATCAGGTAACGCCGTCCCCACTCGGCCGGGTGTGCCAGATCCAGCGCGATCGGCCCCAGGAGCACCCCGAAGGCCGTCATGAGCAGCGGCGCCGAGAGCGCGCTCGCTTCGATCGGGCGCGCAAGCAGCGCGAGCGCCACAACCGCGATGCCGATTGCCGCGAAGACGATGTAGAGTTCGGTCAAGGCGTAGGCAGCCCGTTCTCGGCGCGCCGGATGCACTCCGGATAGCAGCCGGCGAGAGGCGTCGCCAAGGCAGGCTTTTCCGGCGACCGCTCAGTCCGGAAAATGCAAGCGGATTCTCACCTTCCAGGCGCAAGCAGCCGCAGCGCCGCCCGTGCGGGCTCCGCGGTGGGACCAACAGGCGTATCGTGGAGTCCCGCGGGCACGCTGCGGCTTCAAGGCGGCGAGCACATGGCGCGTAATCAATTCGCGAGTATCGGGCAAGCCAGCGACCGCGGCCGTTGGCGCAAGCAGAACGAGGACGCCGCACGCGTGGACGCCGCAGCGGCGCTGTTGGTCGTGGCCGACGGCATGGGCGGGCACCCCTGTGGCGAGGTCGCCAGCCAGGTGGCGGCCAACGCGGTGGCGCAATCGGCCGGTGACGTCCGGACGCCCCTGGGCGAGGCGCTGGCGACGGCGCATGCAACGGTGGTGCAGGCCGCCGGGGATGGCCGGGGGGCGCCGGGCATGGGCACCACCTGCGTCGCCTGCCGGCTCGGCGCCGACGGCCTGGAGGTCGCCTGGGTAGGCGACAGCCGGGCCTACCGGCTGCGCGCCGGGGCGTTCGAGGCGCTGACGCGCGACCACACGGAGGTGGGACTGCTGCTGGAGCAGGGCGCCCTCACGCCGCAGCAGGCCGCATCCCATCCCGGGGGCCACATGCTTGCGCGGGCGCTCGGAATCGGCGCGCTGGAGCGCAACGAGGTGGGCGAGCGCACCTTGCCGGCGGCTCCCGGCGATCGGCTGCTGTTGTGCAGCGACGGGCTCACCGGCGAGGTCGACGACGCGCGGATCGAAGCCCTTCTGGCCGCCCATCCGGACGATCAGGAGGCGGCCGACGCCCTGATGCGCGCCGCGCTCGATGCGGGTGGGCGCGACAACGTGACCCTCGTCGTCGCGACGGTCGGATGACCATGAGCGCGATCGAGACCATTCCCGGCGCGACCACCGAGGGCCGCCAGCGCATCGACCGTTGGCTCTGGGCCAGCCGCTTTTTCAAGACGCGGCCGCTCGCGCGCGCCGCGGTCAACGCCGGTCGCGTCGAGGTCAACGGGGCCAGGGCCAAGCCGGCCAAGAACGTCGCCGTGGGCGACACCGTGACCGGGACCGGCACGGCCAGCCGCTGGGTGGTCGGGGTCCGGGGCTTGAATGACCAGCGGCGGCCGGCGCCGCAGGCCGCCGTGTTGTACGAAGAAACGCCGGAGAGTCTGGCGGCGCGCGAGCGCGAGCGCGAGCAGCGCCGCGCGCGCCAGAGTGCGGTGGTATTCGACCGCCATCGACCCGATCGGCGCGAGCGGCGGGCGTCGATCCGCTTTCGCAAGCGCCAGGGTGATGACGACTGAGATCGGGCCGTCGCGCCGGCCGCGCATTGGGCGGCGCGGGGTGACATGCTATTTTACGCCGCCATTGGGAGCGGCCGCGCGGGCCGCATCGCAGGGCCTGCGACAACGACACAGAGGAATTCTCCCGCATGAAGCGCATCACCGCCATCATCAAACCCTATAAGCTGGACGACGTGCGCGAGGCGCTGGCCGAGGCCGGGGTCAACGGCCTGACCGTGACCGAGGTCAAAGGCTTCGGGCGGCAAAAGGGCCACACCGAACTCTACCGGGGGGCCGAGTACGTCATCGATTTCCTTCCCAAGATTCGCCTCGAGGTCGTGGTCGCAGACGACGTGGTCGACACCGCGCTGGATGCGCTGGCACGGGCAGCCCATACGGGCAAGATCGGCGATGGCAAGATCTTCGTCGAACCGGTCGAACGCGTCATCCGCATCCGCACCGGCGAGGAAGGCGATGCCGCGCTGTGAGCGCCAGCGCGCCCACGCCCCGAAGCGCACGGCGCTAGAGCCACGTGGCTCCTGATCCGCGATCACCCGGCGCCCCCGCGCCGACGGCGTTGCGCGGGCAGGACGAAGCGGGCAGCTCGGGCGGCGATGCCGTCGCGAGTTCCATCGAGCCGCGCACGATCCCGCGCGAAGACCACACGGTCTCGCGCAAGCGCATCAACCCGCACGCGCTCAAAGTACTGTATCGCCTGCACAACAACGGCTTCGAGGCGCACCTGGTCGGTGGCGGCGTGCGCGACCTCCTGCTCGGGGTCGAGCCGAGCGACTTCGACGTCGTCACCGACGCCACGCCCGAGGAGATCCGCTCGCTGTTCCGCAACTGCCGCCTGATCGGGCGGCGCTTCCGGTTGGCGCATGTGGTGTTCGGGCGCGAGATCGTGGAGGTGGCGACGTTCCGCGCCGACCATCGATCGGCCGATCCCGACGACGCCAACGTGCATGATCGCGGCCGTATTCTGCGCGACAACGTGTTCGGCAGCATCGAGGAGGATGCCTTTCGGCGCGACTTCACGGTCAACGCGCTGTATTACGACATCTCCCGTTTTGCCGTGCTCGACTACGCCGACGGCCTGCGGGATCTGGAGGCGCGCCAGCTGCGCCTGATCGGCGACGCCGAGCTGCGCTACCGCGAGGATCCCGTGCGCATGCTGCGCGCCGCGCGCTTCGCCGCCAAGCTGGACTTCGAGGTCGAAGCGGGAACGGCCGGGCCGATGGCCCAGCTCGGTCCGCTGCTGCGCGACATCCCGCCGTCGCGGCTGTTCGATGAGGTGCTCAAGCTATTTCAAAGCGGCCACGCCGAGCGCTCCCTCGCGCAGTTACGCAAGCATGGCCTGCTGCAGTATCTATTCCCGCGGGCTGACGAGGCGCTCGAGCAGGGCGATCCGATCTACAGCGAGCTGCTGCGGCGGGCGCTGGCGAACACGGACAAGCGGCTGGCCGAGGGCAAGCCGGTCACGCCCGCGTTCCTGTACGCAGTGTTCCTGTGGCCGCAGGTGACCGGGCTCGCCACCGCTTTCGGCGAGGACGGGGAGCCACCGGCGATGGCCATGCAGCGCGCCGCCTCGCGTGCCATCGAGGAACAGCAGTATTACACCTCGCTCCCCAAGCGGTTCTCCGGCCCCGTGCGCGAGATCTGGCTGCTGCAGGCGAAGCTGGAACGCTTCCGGCGCAAACGCGCGCGCAATCTGCTGGGGCATCCACGCTTGCGCGCGGCCTGGGACTTTCTCTGCCTGCGGCGCGACGCCGGCGAGCACGCCGTTGCCGAGGCCTGTAGCTGGTGGGAGCAGGCCATGGCGGCCGAGGCCGGCTCCGATCCGGCGCCGGCTGCGCCGGTTGCTGCCGCTGCCGAGCAGGGCGAGCAAGCGGAGCAGGGCGAACGGCCACGCGGACGTCGGCGCCGCCGCGGCGGCCGGCGGCGCGGGAGACGGGGCGAATGAGCGCCGCGGTGGACACCTACGTCGGCATCGGCAGCAATCTGGAGACGCCGGCGCAGCAGGTGCGCGGAGCGTTTGCGGCCATGGCGCACCTGCCGCAGACGGCCGTTGTGGCGCGCTCGTCGTTGTATGTCAGTACGCCCATGGGCCGCGGGGATCAGCCCGATTTCGTCAACGCCGTGATCCGCCTCGACACGGGCCTGCCGCCGCACGTGCTGCTCGAGGAGCTGCAACGGATCGAGCACGAGGCCGGGCGGGTGCGAACCGGAGAGCGCTGGGGGCCGCGCACGCTCGACCTCGACGTGCTCGTCTACGGCGAGCAGCGCATCGCCGACGAGCGTCTCGCGGTGCCGCATCCGGGCGTGGCGGAGCGGTCGTTCGTGATCGTGCCGCTGGCCGAGCTGGCCCCCGACCTGGTTATCCCGGGACAGGGGCGCGTGGCCGACCTCGCGGCCGTGGTCGAGCTCGAGGGCCTGCGTCTACTCGAGGGCGAGACGTGAGCGCGTCACGGCGCTACATCGTGGTCGAGGGGCCCATCGGCGTCGGCAAGACGACGCTGGCGCGCCGCCTGGCGGATTCGTTCGGCTCCGAGCTGCTGCTCGAGGGGCCGGTCGACAACCCGTTTTTGGAGCGCTTCTACCGCAATCCGCGCGAGGCGGCGCTCTCCACGCAGCTACATTTCCTGTTGCAGCGCGCCGAGCAGATGCGGGCGCTGTCGCAGAGCGACCTGTTCAACCCGGTCTGGGTCGCCGATTTCCTGATGGAAAAGGACCGCCTGTTCGCCGAGCTGACGCTCGATGCCGACGAGCTGGCCTTGTACCGCCAGGTCTACGAGCACCTGCTGATCGACCCGCCCAAGCCCGACTTCGTGGTCTACCTGCAGGCGCCGGTCAGCGTGCTGCTGGAGCGCATCGAGAAGCGCGGCCTGGAGTTCGAACGCTCGATCACGGCGGGCTACCTGCAGCGGCTCGCGGACCGCTACACCCGCTTCTTCCATGATTACGCCGACGCGCCACTGCTGATCGTCAACGCCAGCGACGTCAATTTCGCCGAGAGCGAGGCCGACTACGCGGCCCTACTCGACGAGATCGAGCGTACCCAGTCGGGGCGCCACTTCTTCAATCCGGCGCCGCTCGTCGGCGGCTGAGCCGGGACGCCCGAGCGCCTTTAACCGCGCCCAGTTGGTTCGCCCGCAAAGGGCGGTGCTATAATGGCGCGCTGTCGAGGACTATTCCGGGATACTCCATGAGCGTGCATAGCACTGGCGGCGGTCAGGTGACCGTCTCCACGCTCCAGGCGATGAAGCGCGATGGCCAGCCCATCGCCGCGATGACGGCCTACGATGCGAGCCTCGCGCGCGTGATCGACGACGCGGGCATGGACGTCGTGCTCGTGGGCGACTCGCTCGGGATGGTCATCCAGGGCGAGGATACGACCTTGCCGGTGACCATCGACCACATGGTCTATCACGCGCGCGCGGTCTACCGCGGCCTGGAGCACGCGCTGCTGATGGTCGACATGCCCTTCATGAGCTTCTCCACGCCGGAGGAGGCCCTGCACAATGCCGGCCGCCTGATGAAAGAGGCGGGCGCGCGCATGGTCAAGCTCGAGGGCGGCTCGGCCCAGGTCGCCACGGTGCAGCGCCTCAACGAGTGCGGCATCCCGGTATGCGCCCACCTCGGGCTCAAGCCGCAGTCGGTCCACAAGATAGGCGGCTATCGCATGCAGGGGCGCGATGAGGCGTCGGCGAGCGCGATGCTGGAAGACGCCTTGGCGCTGGAGGCTTCCGGGGCCGACGTGGTCCTGCTCGAGTGCGTGCCCGCCCATTTGGCGCGCGAGATCACGCAGCGCCTCGAGGTGCCGGTCATCGGCATCGGCTCGGGCCCCCACTGCGACGGCCAGATCCTCGTCCTGCAGGACGCGATCGGCATCACGCCCAAGCCGCCCCGGTTCGCGCGCGATTTTCTTGCCGGCGCCGAGGGCATCCGCGGCGCGATGGAGGATTATGTCGGGGCCGTGCGCGAGGGCCGTTTCCCGGCGACCGAGCACACCGTCGGCTGATCCGCTGATGGCCGCATCCAGGGCGCGCGTGGCGTGTAGCGCGTCGCGGCCGGGCCCGAGGCGGTCCGAGCCCTGCGGGCACGCGCCCGCCGCGCCGAGGTGATTGTATGATCCCGGCCCTCAGTGAGCCGCCGGCGTTGCGCCGGCAGGTGCGGCAATGGCGCGCCGCGGGCGAGATCACGGCACTCGTGCCGACGATGGGCGACCTGCATGACGGCCATCTGGCGCTGATCGCCGCGGCGCGCGAGCGCGCCCACCGCGTCGTGGTCAGCATCTTCGTCAACCCCCTCCAGTTCGGCCCCGGCGAGGACTACGAGCAGTATCCGCGCGTGCTCGAGCGCGATCGCGCGCGGCTGGCCGAGCAGGGCGCCGACCTGGTCTTCGCGCCCAGCGTCGACGCGCTCTATCCGCGCGGGTTCGATGCCACCAGCCGCATCATCATCCCCGATCTCGAGGACGTGCTGTGCGGCGCCGACCGGCCGGGGCATTTCTCGGGCGTGGCCACCGTGGTCGCCAAGCTGCTCAACGCCGCCGAGCCCGACATCGCGCTGTTCGGAGAGAAAGACTACCAGCAGCTGCTGCTGGTACGACGCATGGCCGAGGACCTCGATTTCGCCGTCGAGGTCGCGGGCGTTCCGACCGTGCGTGAGGACGACGGGCTGGCGCTCTCGTCGCGCAACGGCTATCTCACTGCAGAGGAACGCAACCGCGCGCCCGCGCTCTACGCGACCTTGAGCGCGGTCGCGAGCCGGCTGACGGCCGGCGAGCGCGATTATCCGCGGCTGGAGCAGGAGGCGATGGCGCAGTTGCAGGAGGCCCGGATGCAACCCTCGTACGTCGCCATCCGCCGGGCGCAGGATCTGGCGGTGCCGACCGCCGACGAGCCCGCGGAGGCGCTGCGCGTGCTGGCGGCGGCGCGCCTCGGGCGTGCGCGCCTGATCGACAACGTCGCGGTGGCGGCGCGCGCCCCATGAGCCTGCTGGTGCAGTCGCCCGCCTGGCGCGCGGTGGCCGAGCACCACCGCGCGCGTGAAGGGATTACGCTGGGCGAGCTGTTCGCCGCGGATCCGGAGCGCGCCCAGCGCTTCAGCCGCGAGGCCGCCGGGATCCTGCTGGACGCATCCAAGACGCATCTGACCCCCTCGGTGCTCGAGTCGCTGTTCGAGCTGGCCCGCCAGCAGGACGTCTTTGCCTGGCGCGACCGCATGTTCGCGGGGGAGCGGGTCAATCACACCGAGCGGCGCGCTGCGCTCCATCCGGCGTTGCGCACCCCCGAGCTCGGCGCGCTCGAGGTCGATGGCGAGCGCGTCGACGCGGCCGTCGCCGAGGCCCACCGGCGCATGGCGGATCTGGTCGAGCAGGTACACAGCGGTGCGTTCCGCGCGGCCGACGGCGGCCCGATCACCGACGTGGTCAATATCGGCATCGGCGGCTCCGATCTCGGTCCGCGGCTCGCTTGCGAAGGATTGGCCGATTACGCCCGTGCCGAGCCGCGGGTCCACTTTGCGGCCAACGTCGATCCGGCGGTGCGCGCGCAGATGCTAGCGACGGTGGACCCGGCGCGCACGCTGTTCATCGTCGCTTCCAAGACGTTCACCACGCTGGAGACGCTGGAGAACGCCCGCGCGATGTTCGACGCGCTGGCCGCGCGCGTGGGGGCCGAAGCGGCCCGGGGGCAGTTCGCGGCCGTCACGGGCGCCGCCGAGCGGGCGCGCGAGTGGGGCATCGCCGCCGAGCGCATCTTCCCGTTGTGGGATTGGATCGGCGGGCGCTATTCGCTGTGGTCGCCCATCGGGCTGCCGGTGGCGTTCGCGCTCGGCATGGACCGCTTCGATGAGCTGCTCGCCGGCGCGGCCGCGATGGACCGCCACTTCCGCGATGCCCCGGCCGAAAACAGCCTGCCGCTGTGGCTGGCGCTCATCGGGATCTGGTACACCAACTTCGCCGGCGCCGGCAGCCACGTGGTGGTGCCCTATGCGGAGCCGCTGGCGAACCTCCCGGCCTATCTGCAGCAGCTCGAGATGGAGTCGAACGGCAAGTCGGTCGACCGCGACGGCGAGCCGGTCGACTACGCCAC
>CAZVBX010000103.1:0-9491 GCA_964625925.1 uncultured Ectothiorhodospiraceae bacterium
CCGAGCGCTACTACGACACCGGCATCGCCGAGCAGCACGCGGTCACCTTCGCCGCGGGCCTGGCCTGCGAGAGCCAGAAGCCGGTGGTGGCGATCTACTCGACGTTCCTGCAGCGCGCCTACGACCAGCTGGTGCACGACGTCGCCGTGCAGAAGCTGCCGGTGCTGTTCGCCCTCGACCGCGCCGGCATGGTGGGCGAGGACGGCCCGACCCACGCCGGCAGTTTCGATTTCTCCTACATGCGCTGCCTGCCGGGCATGACGGTGATGGCGCCGGCCGACGAGAACGAATGCCGCCAGATGCTCTACACCGGCCTGCAGCTCGACGGCCCTGCGTCGGTGCGCTATCCCAAGGGCCCCGGCCCCGGTGTGACGCCGACCGAGGAGATGACCGCCCTACCGATCGGCCAGGCCGAGTGGCGCCGCCGCGGACGCGGCATCGCCCTGCTCGCATTCGGCAGCATGGTGGCCCCGGCCGAGCAGATCGCGGACGAGCTCGACGCCTCCGTCATCAACATGCGCTTCGTGAAGCCGCTGGACGAGGCCGCGGTATTCGAGGCCGCCGAGAGCCACGAGCTGCTGGTGACCATCGAGGAGAACGCCCTGCCCGGCGGCGCGGGCGAGGCGGTCAACGCCTGCCTGGCCGCGCACGACGTGCGCGTGACGGTACGCAACATCGGGCTGCCGGACCGCTTCATCGGGCACGGCACCCGTTCCGACCAGGTCGCCGACGCCCGGCTGGATGCCGCCTCGCTGCTGGCCGATATCCGTGCGCTGCTGGCCGCAGGCGGCGGCGCGCCGCGGCAGCAGCAGGCATGACCCCGGGCCCGGCCAGGGTTGCGCCCGCCGCGGCGCTACTCTAATATCCCACCTCTTCAGTCGGGTATCCCTGAGTTCTCACCATGGCGCCGGTCTACATGCTCCGTGTGGAGTGCGAGTTCGCGGCCGCGCATCACCTGCGGGGATACGAGGGCTCGTGCAATCGCCTGCATGGGCATAACTGGAAAATCGAGGTCGAGGTCGAAGCCCGCGAGCTCGACGGGGTCGGCATGGGCCTGGATTTTCGCGAGATCCGGCGCACCGCCCGCGAAGTCACGGACGCACTCGATCATCGCTACCTGAACGAGATCGAGCCCTTCACGGACGTCAATCCCACGGCGGAGAACATTGCGGCCTATTGCTATCGCGAGATCGGCGGCCGCCTGAATCGCCCCGCGGTCACCGTCCACGCGGTCACCGTGTGGGAGAATGACCGGGCGGGGGTACGTTATAGTGAAAGGGAGACCTGAGACCACCATGGTGGCCAACATCAAAGACATCCCGGACATCCAGGGCACGCCGGACACCCGGCGCATTGCCATCGATCATGTCGGGATCAAGGACCTGCGGCACCCGGTCACGATTCGCGATCGCGCCGGCGAGGCGTTGCCGACCGTTGCGCATGCGACCATGACCGTGCATCTGCCCGAGCATTACAAGGGCACGCACATGTCGCGCTTCGTGCAGATCCTGCACGAGCACACCGAGCCCCTGTCGGCGGCGACCTTCGGCAAGATGCTCGACTCCATGCTCGAGCGCCTGGAGGCCGATGCCGGCCGAATCGTGCTCAAGTTCCCCTTCTTCGCGCGCAAGACCGCCCCGGTCACCGGCGCCGCGAGCCTGATGGACTACGAGGTCACGCTCTGCGGCGAGAAGCGCGACGGCCAGCGCAACTTCTACATCGGCGCCACCATCCCGGTGACCAGTCTGTGCCCCTGTTCCAAGGAGATCTCGGACTACGGCGCGCACAACCAGCGCGCGCACGTGACCGTGTATGCGCGGGTCGACGGGCCGATCTGGATCCAGGACATCATCGACCTGGTCGAAGAGGCGGCCTCGTGCCAGCTCTACGGCGTGCTCAAGCGCCCCGACGAGAAGTACGTGACCGAGCGCGCCTACGACAACCCGAAGTTCGTCGAGGACATGATCCGCGACATGGCGCGCAACCTGGACGTCGACGGTCGCGTCCGCGCCTACACGCTCGAATGCGAGAACTTCGAGGCGATCCACAACCACTCCGCGTACGCGCAGATCGCGAAGGACAAGGACGTCGAATAAGCGTCGCGCGCTAGTCGCGAGTGCAGCAGGGGCGGTCCCTCCGGGGCCGCCCCTGTTTCGTTTCCGGCCCGCCGTGGATCATCCCTGCGGATAACGTCGGGATGGCGGCTCTTTCGTGAAGCGGACCGCGGCCGCGAACGAAAGGCACGGTGCGCGTGGACTCCGATTCGGTCGGACTGAAGTCCGACCTACATCTCTGTTCCGCTGGGTAGGATACGGCCCGGTTCCCGCGACGCCCGACCGCATGGCTGCAGGTCGGGCTTCAGCCCGACCGAACCGGGCAGCCAAGCCCCTCACAGGGCGCGCTAGACCAGCTCGCGCCAGCATTCCTCCCCTCGGGGACCCAGGACTTCGACGGCTGCATCGTACCCGGCAAGCGCCGGCGTCAGCGCGTCCCGCACGGCATCGGCCGTGTTGTTGCGCTCGCTCAGATGGCCGGCGAGCACCCATTGCAGGCGCGCCGCATCGATCGCTCGCAGCAATGCCCCTGCTTGCTCGTTCGACAGATGGCCCCAAGAACCGGACACCCGCTGCTGCAACCAGTACGGGTACGGGCCCGCGCGCAGCATGCCTGGATCGTGATTGCACTCCAGCAGCAGGCCGTCGCAGGCGCCCAGCATCTCGACGATGTGCGGCGTGACCGTGCCGCTATCGGTCAGCAGCCCCAGCCGCCGGGCGCCATCGGAGACGACGAACTGGCACGGCTCGGTGGCGTCGTGAACCACCGGGAACGGCTCCAGGGTGAGCCCGCCGAGATGCAGCGGGCGGTGGGCATCGAAAGGCTCGGCGCGCTGCGGCCGCTCGCCGAGCTCGCGCAGCGTGCCGTGGGTGGCATGCACGGGGAGACGGTGCCGGTCGGCGAACCGCACGAGGCCGCGCAGATGGTCCTCGTGCTCGTGCGTGACCACGACGGCGTCGAGGGTCGCCGGATCGACGTCGACCGCGCGCAGGCGCCGCTCGGTGACACGCGGCCCGAAGCCGCAGTCGATCAGCAGGCGCGTGCCCGCGCCCTCCACGACCAGGGCATTGCCGGTGCTGCCGCTGCCGAGCGACGCTGCGCGCAACGTCCCG
This sequence comes from uncultured Ectothiorhodospiraceae bacterium, assembly GCA_964625925.1. Lineage (GTDB taxonomy): Bacteria > Pseudomonadota > Gammaproteobacteria > XJ16 > Halofilaceae > Halofilum. The sequence goes on from CAZVBX010000103.1 coordinate 3,168, forward strand.
GCCACCGGATCAGCGCTCCCGGCGCGGCGACATGATGCTGCGTGGCCGGCCGGGCTCGCGATCGCTCGCCTCGGTGTCGGCCTCGGGCTCCTGGACGTCCTCGGGATCGCCGCCCAGGGCTGCGGTCAGCTCCCGGAGCAAGGCCTTTTGGACGTCGCCGCTGCGCTCGCGGCCCTCGGGATCGCCCGCACTGATACGCGTGGCGCCATCGTCACCGCGCACGAACACGGTCAGCGTTTGCGGCTCGCCCTCGCCCTCCGGCGCCCACTGCAGGCGGTAACGACGATCGTCGTAGTTGGACTCATCGACTTCGGCCCCGACGCTGGCGAGCGCTTCGCCGGCGCGGGCGAAGACCCGGCGCACGCCCGGATCCTCGACGATGAGCCAGGCGCGGCCCCACTCGCTCTCGAAGTATTGCGCGGGCGCGCCCAGCGAGGCGGCCCCGCGGGCATCGGCCACGACGCCTTGGGCACGCTCTTCGGCGATGCCGAGATAGACCAGGAGCCGCCGGGTCATCTCGCGCTGCAGGGCGGGATCGCCGGTCGCGCGCTGCCAGCCGAACTCGCGGTCGCGGCCACCGCCACTCACGGCACCGCGGCGCTCGCGCGCTTGCGCGATCTCTTGGGCGCTGCGGTGGGCGACGAGCACGCGGGCGCCGCCCTCGTCCATGCGCTCCAGCGCGAATTGATACCGATCCTGCACCGGATCGCCGCCCCCGCCGAACAGGCCGGCGAACAGGCCGGTGAGACCGCCGGACGACGGCTCGCTTTGGCGTTCGGTCCACTCGGTCTCGACGAGCCCGAGCGCGGCATCCGCCTGCGCGATCTCCAATCCTTGCGATTCAGCAAAGCCCTGGAGGCGCGGCCACATCGCGTCCACAGCGACGTTGTCCAGCTCCAGCCAGGCGCTCGAGCCCGCGCGCACGAAGCGCACGCCCTCGAACTGCGGCAGGACCTCGGCGTCGGTCGCTCCATTCTCGCCGGGCACGTCGAGCGCGCCCGGCGAACGGGGCTGGGTCAGGTCGGGCGGCACCTCGAGCGATTCGACGCTCTCGGCTTCGCGGTAGGCAACCGATGGATGATTCGGACCGGGCTCGCCACAGGCGGCGACCAGCAACGCAAGCGTCGACACGAGTGCGCCGCGCAGGGCGCGCGACACGAGCACGGGCGGGGCGGCGGAGTTGCGCCGCAAACCGGTCCGCTCGGGCGCGGCGAGCCGGCTACAGAACATTGGTGTCGCGCAAAGCGGCGCGCACGGTCTCGTAGTGACTGGGATCGAGAGGCGTCAGCGGCAGGCGGATGCCGGAATCGATCAAACCCATCTCCTGCAGCGCCCACTTCACCGGAATGGGGCTGCTCTCGCAGAACAGAGCCGAATGGAGCACGTCCAGGCGCGAATTGATCGAGCTCGCAGCCGCGCGGTCGCCATCGATGGCGCGCTCGCACATCTCGTGCATCTGGCGCGGCGCGACGTTCGCCGTGACCGAGATGTCGCCGTGGCCCCCGAGCAGCATCGACTCCATCGCCGTCGTATCCTCGCCGCTGTAGACCTTCAGGCGGCCGCCGCAGAGATCGAGGATCGCGCGCGTGCGCTCGGGATCACCGTTCGCCTCCTTGATGGCGACGATGTTGTCCACATGGGACAGGCGCTCGACTGTTTCCGCCTTCAGATCGATGCCGGTGCGGCCGGGCACGTTGTACAGGATGTGCGGACAGGACACCGCCTCGGCGATCGCCACGAAGTGGCGGTACATCCCCTCCTGCATCGGCTTGTTGTAGTACGGCGTGACCTGCAGCGTCGCATCCGCGCCGGCGTCGGCGGCCGCGCGTGCGAGCTCGATGGCCTCGGCCGTGGCATTGGCCCCGGCGCCGGCGATCACCGGCATGCGCCCGGCGACCAGCTCGACCGTGCGCTTGACCACGCCGATGTGCTCGTCGGGATCGAGCGTGGGCGACTCGCCCGTGGTGCCGACGGACACGATGGCATCGGTGCCGTTGTCGACATGGAACTCGATCAGCCGCGCGAGGGCGTCGTTGTCCAGCGACCCGTCCTCGTGCATCGGGGTCACCAGGGCAACCATGCTCCCTTGAAACATTGAGGGGATTTCCTGCGGGAACGGGGACTCGGATGGTACTGTCGCTGCGAGGCGCTCGCAAGGCGCAACGCGGCCATCGCCGGGCATCGCGGGACGGCGCGTGATGCCTGTCACGATGACAAAACGCCCAGGTATACTCGCGCGTAGCAGCGGGTTATAGCAGCCCTTGCGGCAACCGGCAGCCAGGCGGGGTCGCCGCCCCGCGGCATGCTGGACGCGCGTCCGTCGACCAGGGACCCGATGCCCATGTCCGAAGCGAGTACCGATCCGGCCCTCGGCGAAATCGCCCCCGATTTCGTCCTGCCGGCCACCGGCGGCCGCGAGATGCGCCTGTCCGATCTGCGCGGCCGTCACGTCGTGCTCTACTTCTACCCGAAGGACAGCACACCCGGTTGCACCACCGAGGGCCAGGACTTCCGCGACCATGCGGACGCGTTCGCGGCCGCCAATACGATCGTGCTGGGCGTTTCGCGCGACAGCATCAAGAGCCACGAACGCTTCCGCGAGAAGCAGGGCTTCAACTTCGACCTGATCTCCGATCCCGACGAGCAGGCCTGCAGCGCCTACGGGGTCATCAAAGAGAAGAACCTCTACGGCAAACGCATCCGCGGCATCGAGCGCAGCACCTTCTTGATCGATGCCGAGGGGCGCCTGCGCCAGGCCTGGCGCAAGGTCAAGGTGCGTGGACACGTCGACGAGGTCTTACAGGCCGCGCGCGCGCTTTGAGCCACGAGCCTACGCGCCCGGCCGTCCCCCTCGCCCTGCCGCGGCAAAGGGGTCATCCCTTGGACCGGGTTCACCGTCCCGGCTCATCGCCCCACATCCATAGCCCAAGGATCTCGAGAAGCCCATGAGCGATACCGCACCGGCCACTCGGCGTCTCTTCGTTCTCGATACCAACGTGCTCATGCACGATCCGACGGCGCTGTTCCGCTTCGAGGAGCACGACGTCTATCTGGCCATGGTCGTGCTCGAGGAGCTCGATGCCGGCAAGAAGGGCCTGTCGGAGACGGCGCGCAACGCGCGCCAGTCCAGCCGCTTCATCGACGAGCTGGTGACGGCCCATCCGGACACGCCCATCGAGCGCGGGCTGCCCCTGAGCGACATGCCGCGCCATACGAACGGCAACGGCGATGCCTCCCTTAGGAAATCCTGGGGCCGGTTGTTCTTCGAGACCCAGAGTCACGCCAGCGCCCTGCCCGCCAACCTGCCGGGCAATCGGCCGGACAACACCATCCTGGCCACGGCGCTGGCGCTCATGCACGAGCATCCCGAGTACAGCGTCACGCTGGTGTCCAAGGACATCAACCTGCGCATCAAGGCGAGCGTGATCGGCATCCAAGCCGAGGACTACTACAACGACAAGGTCATCGAGGACGCGCGCCTTCTCTACAGCGGCGTGCGCGCGCTGCCGGCCGACTTCTGGGACCAGCACGGCAAGAACATGGAGTCGTGGCAGGAGGAGGGACGCACCTTCTACCGCGTGACCGGCCCGGACGCCGCCGAATGGCAGGCCAATGAATGCCTCTATCTCGATGGCGAGCCCTCGTTCGACGCCATCGTGCGCGAGCCCGGCGAGAAGCCGGTGATCGAGCACGCACGCCAGTTCTACAGCGACAAGCAGTCGTGCTGGGGCATCCGCGCGCTCAACCGCGAGCAGAACTTCGCGCTCAATCTGCTGATGGACCCGGAGATCGAGTTCATCACGCTGGTGGGCGTGGCGGGCACCGGCAAGACACTGCTCACGCTGGCCGCGGGCCTGGAGCAGACCCTGGAGGACCGGCGCTACAGCGAGATCATCATGACCCGCGTGACCATCCCGGTGGGCGAGGACATCGGCTTTCTGCCCGGCACCGAGGAAGAGAAGATGACGCCCTGGATGGGCGCGCTCATGGACAACCTGGAAGTGCTGACCAAGACGGGCGGCAACGCCTGGGAACGCGACGCCACCAGCGACCTGCTGTCGCAGCGCGTGAAGGTACGCTCGGTCAACTTCATGCGCGGGCGCACGTTCCTGAACCGCTATCTCATCATCGACGAGGCCCAGAACCTCACGCCGAAGCAGCTCAAAACCCTGATCACCCGGGCCGGCCCCGGCACCAAGATCATCTGCCTGGGCAACATCGCCCAGATCGATTCGCCGTACCTGTCCGAGACGACCTCGGGCCTGACGTACGTCGTCGACCGCTTCCGCGGCTGGCCCCACTCCGGCCACATCATCCTGACCCGCGGCGAGCGCTCCCGCCTCGCCGACTACGCCTCCGAGGCGCTATGACCCGCGCGGCCAGGGATGGCCTGAAGAGAACCACGAATGGACACGAATCAACACGAATGCTGCCGCGAACGGCGGTGGGCATGTCAGCGCAGATGATGCGGTAGCGGCGGAAGGTCGGCCGTAGGTCGGCCGTAGGTCGGGCTTTAGCCCGACCCGACGCGGGTACCACGATTCGTCGGGCTAAAGCCCGACCTACAACCAACCTAGGGCCTGTTAACCCTTCCCGTGTTCGTCTGCGTTGGAGCCTTTTACGGACCTACCAGCCGTCCACGCCTCAGCTCCGCTCCGATGAACCCTCCCCCGGCGGGCGGCAGCATTCGTGTTGATTCGTCTCCATTCGTGGTTCCTCCCTGTCACCCGGGCTAACCCGCGGACCCTCTCGCCCGGGGCGGGGATGCGTTATGCTGGATTCGAGGACGGATTCGGCTGGAGGCAGCCATGGAGTTGCAAGACCGCACGTTGCTGCGCAATGCCTGCTTCATCAACGGCGAATGGGTCTCGGGGCGGTCCCAGTTCCCGGTGCACAATCCCTCGACCGGCGAGATCCTGACCCACGTGCCCGAGATGGGCGCGGACGAGACGCGCGACGCCATCAGCGGCGCCGAGGCGGCCTGGCCGGCCTGGCGCGAGCGTACCGCCGGCGAGCGGGCCGCGATCCTGCGGCGCTGGTTCGATCTGATGCACGAGCACTCGGACGACCTCGCCGCGCTGATGACGGCCGAGCAAGGCAAGCCGCTCGCCGAGGCCAAGGGCGAAGTCGGCTACGCCGCCGGCTTCGTCGAGTGGTTCGCCGAGGAAGGCAAGCGCACCTACGGCGACCTCATTCCCGAGCATCAGCGCGACATCCGGATCGTCGTGAGCAAGGAGCCGGTCGGTGTCTGCGGCGCGATCACGCCCTGGAACTTCCCGCTGGCGATGATCACCCGCAAGGCCGGCGCCGCGCTGGCCGCCGGCTGCCCCATGGTGCTCAAGCCGGCCGGCGAGACGCCGCTGTCGGCCTTCGCCCTGGCCGAGCTGGCGGCGCGTGCGGGCGTGCCCGACGGCGTATTCAACGTGATCACCGGCAACCCCAAGGCGGTCGCCGGTGAGATGACCGCCAATCCGGCCGTGCGCAAGATCACGTTCACCGGCTCCACCGCCGTCGGCAAGCTGCTGATGCAGCAATCGGCCGACACGATGAAAAAGCTCTCGCTCGAGCTCGGCGGCAATGCGCCGTTCATCGTGTTCGACGACGCCGACGTCGAGGCGGCAGTCGACGGCGCCATCGCCTCGAAGTACCGCAACATGGGCCAGACCTGTGTCTGCGCCAACCGCATCTTCGTCCAATCCGGCGTCTACGAAGCGTTCGCCGAGCGCCTGGCCGAGAAAGTCGCGGCGATGAAGGTGGGCGACGGCTTCGCCGAGGGCGTCACCCAGGGTCCCCTGATCAACGAGGATGCGCTGACCAAGGTCGAGGAGCACATCGCCGACGCCCTGAGCCAGGGCGCGCACGTGCTCACCGGCGGCCAGCGCCACGAGCTCGGTGGCACCTTCTTCCAGCCCACGGTGCTCGGCGACGCCACGCCCGCGATGAAGCTCTTCCGCGAGGAGACCTTCGGCCCGGTCGCGCCGCTGATCCGCTTCGATACCGAGCGCGACGCGGTCGCGATGGCCAACGACACGAACGCGGGCCTGGCCGCCTACTTCTACACTCAGGACTTGGCACGCACCTGGCGCATCGGCCGGGCGCTCGAGTACGGCATCGTCGGTATCAACACCGGGCGGATCTCGACCGAGGTGGCGCCGTTCGGCGGGGTGAAGGAATCGGGCATCGGCCGCGAGGGCTCGAAGTACGGCATCGAGGATTATCTCGAGGTCAAGTACATGTGCATGGGCCGCATCGATCCGGAGTTGAAGTAAGCCCTTGCGGCGCCTGGCGGCCCGATTCGTTCGCGGCCGCTGGCCGCTCCTACAT
>CAZVBX010000104.1:0-9161 GCA_964625925.1 uncultured Ectothiorhodospiraceae bacterium
GGACCTGACCGTAACGACGGGCAGCGGGGCGATCAGCTTCGATACCGTGGGCACGCTTGGTGCGCCGCTGGGTGCATTGACCGTGATGTCTGCTAATACCGTCACTATTACCCAGGAAGTGCATGCCGGGAATATCACAATCCGGGGCGCAAGCAACCGCGATGTTTTTATCGGACACGACCCCGGTACTGCTGGTGGTCTCATCCTCAATGCGAACGAGGTAGGCAGGCTCAACGCGCAAAGCGTCGAAAGCGTCGAAGTGGCCAGCGCCGGTACCGGAATCATTACGGTTCAGGGTGGCGGCGATAACAATATCGGGAATACGAATCAGATTGAGCTGTTTACGTTGGATGCGAGTAATGGCGATGGTGTAACCGTAGGCGCTGATGGTGCGAGTTTTGAGAACGAGGTGGTCTTTGCCGGGGCGACGTCGTTAGAAGGGTCATTGTCGACCGGTGGAGATCTCAGATTTAACAACGAAGTGGTCGCCGATAATAATGTCTCGATAACGGTTGCTAATAATAGTTCCGTTGAGTTCCATGGCGATTTGAATAGCAGTGCCAGCGACTCCTATGCGCTAGAATTGGATTCTGCGCGGGTTGATTTCAATGCGCCTGTCGGTACTTCAGGAGGTGCGTTTAGCGCGCTGGACGTGGCTGCCGATACGATCAATATGGGTAGGGGCGGCGTTGAAACGGACGGTAGCGGATCGGCCGGAAGTCAACTGTATTCCGGGGATGTAGTACTTAAGGACGATACGACGTTCGCCTCGAGCGGCGGTGATATCACCTTCGATGGGCTGGTTGATACGGATGGAACGCGACACGGTTTGACCGTCGACGCCGGAGTGGGGGATGTAAAGTTCTCCGGCGAGGTCGGTGGCGGCGATGTGCTCGGCAGATTTGCGATCGACTCCGCGAACAGCGTTCATATCCAAGAGTCAGTTACTACGGGGGGAGGCCCGATCCAAATAGGTCAATCCGGGGCTGGCAACGGGATTGATTCCATTGTCATCGAGGATGCTGCAGTTCTGAAGACGTTGGATGAGACGACTGCTACGGGTGCGCTGGAACTCGAGGGTGGCGGGTGGAGCCTTGGTGCCACCCCGGTTATCGGTGACGACGATGTTCGGCTTTACGGCGGTGCGGGTGCAGTTACGATTGATGCGGATATCGTCAATGATAGTGCGATTTCGATAAGCGCCGAAGATATCATCGTGGATGCGCTCATTCAGACGATTAGCGCGGGTGACGGCATAACGCTGACGGCGACGAACGGCGGGGTACTGGTACATAACGACGGTCAGCTCGATTCCGCCGGCGGAGTCACCTTGGAGGGCGATGCGCTGAATTTCGGCAGTAGCGGCGATAGCGTTCGAGTTCTGGACGGCCCGGCTGCTCGCATTCTTGCTCACGGCGATGTCACGCTCAGTTCTGGTAGCGGGGCACCAGCCGACGCGGATATCCGGATCTTGGGGGATATCGAGACGGGAGGCGGCGATACGATCTCCGTGCAGCCTAGCGACCGGACCTATCTCGGGGCCGTAGAACTTGTGGCGGGTGGTGCTACGTTCCAGGGCGCGGTTCATCTGGCTGACGACGTGACTCTGGCTATGGACGGCGGAAATGCAGATGTCACGTTCAGCGGCGTTCTGCGAGATGATGGCAACGGACGGGCATTGGCCGTGCACGCTGGTGGCGGGGCGATCAGTTTCGGTGGAGTGGGGTCGGCAAGTGCGCCCCTGGGCGCGCTGACGGCGAACACGACGGGTACGACGACGTTCGGCGGCGACGTGCACGCGGCGTCGGTGACAACCGATGCAGGCGGCACGACGGAGCTGGGCGGCGATGTGACGACCAGCGGCAGCCAGACCTACAACGACGACACGCTCGAGCTGGTCGATGACAACCGCATGCTGACGACGACCAGCGACGGTGCGGTGGCGTTCAACGCGGCGGTCGAGCGCGACGGCACGGCGCGAGACCTGACCGTAACGACGGGCAGCGGGGCAATCAGCTTCGATGCCGTGGGCACGGTTGCTGCGCCAGTAGGCGGGCTTACGGCGGAGACGACGGGTACGACGACGTTCGGCGGCGACGTGCATGCGGCGTCGGTGACGACCGATGCGGGCGGCACGACGGACCTGGGCGGCGATGTGACGACCAGCGGTCAGCAGACGTACAAGGACGCCACGCTCCGGCTGGTCGGGGGCGCCCGCACGCTGACGGCGACCAACAGTGCGCTGACGTTCGACGCGGCGGTCGAGGGCGACGGCAGCGCGCGGGCGCTGACGGTCGATGCCGGTAGCGGCAATGTCACCTTCGGCAACACCGTCGGGGACGGCGGCGGTGCGCTCGGCGCCCTGGTCGTGAACAGCAGCGACACCACGAGCTTCAGTGCGGACGTGCAGGCCGCGTCGATCACGACCGACGCCGGCGGCAACACGCAACTGGCCGGCGATATCGCCACGGGCGGCGATCAGACCTACCGCGACGCGGTCGCGCTGACCGGGAACAGTGCATTGGATACGGGCTCCGGCGCGGGCGACATCGTATTCCACGATGCCGTCACGGGCACCGGGGCGCTCACCCTCCGCGCGGGCAGCGGCGCGATCGACTTCTCGAGCACGGTGGGGACCACGGCTACCCCGCTCGGTGCGCTCACCATCGAGGAGGCGGGCGCGGTAACCTTCGCCAGTGCCGTCACGGCCACAGAGATCCAGCAAACGGCACCCGCCGGGACGGTCTCGGTCAACGGCGATATGACGACGACCGCCGGCCCGCTGCAGCTCCGTAGCGCGACCACGGTCGACCTGGCCACGGATATCGCGCTGCACGCGGACGGCGATCTGCTCGTACGGGTCAACGCCGCCAATACCAGCAGCGGCGTGCAGCTCGATCTGCGCGATGTCGATTTCGTGTCGGACAGCGGCGCCATCACACTCGTCGGCAGCGGCGCGGATGAGCTGCGTGCGCACGAACTCGACAATACCTGGACGGTTACCGGGCCGGGCGAGGGCACGCTGAACAATAGCCAGATTAACGGCGGCAATCCGGCCACCGCGGCCTTCGAGGGCTTCGCCACGCTCGTCGGCGCCGAGAATGCGGCCGACCGGATCGAAGTGGCCGGGGCGGGCACGCTCGCCGGTCAGCAGATCCAGGCCGGCGGTGGGACGGGCGACGTGCTGGATATCTCGGGCACGAATACGCCGCTCACGGTAACCCCGGGCGAGGGCTTCGACGGCATCGAGACCCTGGTCGGCGCCGGCGACACGTTGCACGGCAGTGCCACGGGCGACAGCACCTGGGATCTGGTCCGCGTCGACGGGGGGCAGCTCAGCGGCGCCGACTTCTCCTACGAGTTCGATGGGTTCACCACCGTCGTCAGCGGCAATGGCGGGGAGAACACGTTCAATGCCAACGGCGACTACACGGGTACGGTCGCGCTGCGCGGTGCCCGTAACGAATGGACCTATACCGCCGGCGCGCCGCTCACGAGTGGGGCGGTAACCGGTAACGGGGCGCTCGTGATCCCCGGGCCGGCTTCCGGATCCAATCTGCGCATCGGCCCGAGCGATCTCGCGCTCGGGGATCTCGCCGGTTACCAGGGCTCGCTATCGATCGGCAGCGCCATGTCGCCGTCCGGCCTGCCGCTCGATGGCGCCAAGAACGTCTCCATCAACGCCGAGCGCATCACGGTCGCCGATGCCATCGTCACCGGCGGCGATCTAACGCTGATGGCCGGCGATGTCGTGCTCGATGCCCCGACGATCGAAGCGGGCGGACGGGCCAACTTCGTCGCGGCCGGGGCGGACTGCCTGGCGTGCCCCGGTAGCTGGAACGCCATCGGTGATTTGGTGGTGCAGCAGGATGTGCAGGTGAGCGCCCAGCGCGGCGCCATCGTGGCGGCGAACGGCGTGCGCAACGCCGACCGTCTCATGCTCGATTTCCAGGGTGGTGAGTTCCAGCTCGCGGTCAGCTCCGGTCAGCAGGAGAACTCCAATCCGAGCACGGCCTCGGACGCCCTCGGCATCGGGGTCTCGGATTCATTGGATGCGTTCATCAACGTGCTGGGCCTGGATCTGGTCAGTGTCGAGGTCAACCTGGTCAATCCGGCCGCGCAGATCGTCGGGATCGAGAACGTCGGCACGGTCGACCTCGGATTGTTCGAGGAAGACCTGACGCTGTTCAGTCGTGTCGGCGAGGGTGTGGCGCTGTCGTTCGGTCAGTGCGAGCAGGTCGAAGGCTGCACGCCGTCGGTCACCGAGGCCGAGGTCGAGCGGATGCTTCAGCAGGTCGAGATGCGACTGGCCGAACTGAATACGCGCTTGCTGCAGGGCTCGCTCACGCCAGAGGAACGCGCCGAGGCCGAGTCGCTGCGCGACGATCTCCAGGCGGAGCGTGCTCGCTGGGTCGATTATCGCGAGCGCCTGGCGGAGTTCCTCGAAGGCCCGGCCGATGAAGACGGGCTGCCGGACGACTTCGAGGAGGAGATGCCGGAGCCGATCGACACGGCGACGCTGGATGCGATGCTCGCCGCGATCGAGCGCATGTATACCCGGGTCAGCTATTTCGAGAGCCTGCAGGGGGACCCCGAGCGCCGCCAGGAGCTGGCCGCCGAGACCGGCATCGACACCAGCCGCGAGCGCCTGCAGGCCATCATCGACGAGACACTCACGGCCGTCGAACGCATCGAGTCACAGATCGAGCGCGTCGTCGATGGCGAGTCGGGCGCGACGGTCGAGCAGATGCACGAACGCATTGACGAAGCGCTGAATCTGGGATTCCCGCTCGCTCCGGCCAACGACGAATCTTCCGGCGATGACGACGAGTCGACGGCGGAGCTGCAGGATGCGGTGTGATCGCGGGGATCCCGTCCGAACGATCGGCGCTGCCGGCGATGCGCGCATGCCGCAACGGCCCCCGGCGATGTCGACCGGGGTGACGAGAGACATTCGCGTGAACCCATCGCCTGCGATGGAAAGGCCATGAGCCGCTGCGGCGATAGCGCGCGGCGTATGGAGTCCGCGCTGGGGCGCTTCGTCCGGCCGGCGCATGCGGCATGGCTCGTGATGCTGCTGGCGGTCGCGCCCGCGGGCGGTGCGGCGGACATGCCCGCGCAGGGCAACGCGCCGGATCCCGAGCGGCTGCAGCAAGAGGCCGAGCAGCTCGCCTCGGTGGGCGATGGAATCGGCCTGACGCTCGCGGCCTGCGACGAGGAACCGCATTGCGTCCAGGGCATCGCCCAGCACGAGATCGTTCGCGCTCTGGATCTCATCCTGAACCGGATCGATACTCTTGCGGCGGCGCAAGAGGCCGGGGAGGCGACGACCCCGCAAGAAAGCCTGCTGGCGCGCTACGAGCAGCTACGCGATCGCTATGCGGACTACCTTCGCCAGTACCACCAGGTGACCCAACGAGTGGACATCGCCGAACTCGAAGGCGACTGGGAAGATCAGCTCGAGTTCAATCTTGCACCGGAGCCCACCGGCCCCGATGTCCCCGAGCCCAACCGGCGCACGCAGTTGCGCCGTTTTCAGGACGCGGACGACCCGCTGCCGGTCGATTGAACGCGGCGGGTTCCCTCTGCCTCCGGCGCAGGACCTTTCCCATCGCCGTCGTCCGCTCCACAGGCGATGAGCGCATTGCCAATCCCTGCGTGCCTCCCCGCAACGCCCTTGAACCGCGGGGCCCGGCATCCGGGCCATCGGAACGTCACGCCGCCGTCATCGTCGCGTTGCTGGGATAACACGCGGGTGTTATCCGGCCGGACTACCGTCACGGACTCGACCCTTGCGGAGGTAGGATCCATGCGGGACCAGGAATCGTTTGGCGATGATGAGCCTGTGGCGCCGGCTGGGAACAGCGACCCCAGCGAGCCCATTGATAACCCGTCGGACAACCCGGCTTTCGGGGCCGTTCTGGAACGCCGGCTGTCGCGTCGGGAGCTGCTGGGCGGCAGTCTGAATATGGTTGTCGCCGGCCTGGTGCTCGGCTCCGGCGCTTCATCCGTTGCCAAGGCCGGAGAGATGGGGGCCGGTTCCTCGGCGTTGATGCAGCCCCTGCTCGGGTTCGATGCGATTTCGGTGGACTTCGACTATCGCGCACGCGTTCCCAGCGGCTATCGAGCGAAACCGTTCTTGTCCTGGGGAACACCGGTGTGCGGCGACTTGCCCGCCTATCGGGAGGACGCCGGTAACAGTGGGGCCGAGCAGGAGTGCCAGGTCGGCTTCAACCATGACGGCATGCGTTACTTCCCGCTCGATGGGGGCGCTGCGGCGAGCGCGCACGGTCTTCTATGCATCAATCACGAATACACCGACCAGCGCGTACTGCATCCGAACGGGGCGACGGAGGACGGTGGCGTGCGCACGGACGTCGACCAGGTCCGCAAGGAGATCGCGGCCCATGGTGTCACGGTCGTCGAGATCCGTCGCAACGCCGACGGTGCGTCGTGGCATGTGGTCCACGGCACCCTCAATCGTCGGATCACGGCCGCGACGCCGATGGTCATCTCCGGGCCCGTCCGTGGCTCGAGCTTGCTGCAGACCCGCTATAGCCCGGAGGGAACGCAGGCCCGCGGCACGATCAATAATTGCGCCTACGGCCATACGCCCTGGGGCACGTATCTCACCTGCGAGGAAAACTTCCAGGGGTATTTCGTCCATCGCGGCGATCAACCTCGGGAGCAAGCCCGCTACGGCGTCGCCGCGGAGAAGACGCGCTATGGCTGGGAGACCGTGCGCGATGTCGACGCGTACGCCCGTTTCGACGCGACGCCGGGGGACGAGGGTCCGGCACAGGACTATCGCAACGAGCCGAACCACTTCGGCTGGGTCGTGGAGATCGACCCGTACGACCCGCAGAGCACTCCGGTGAAACGCACGGCCTTGGGCCGCTTCCGGCATGAAGGCGCCTGGATGGCCCCGGCCATCACGGGCGAGCCATTGACGGTGTATATGGGGGACGACGCGCGTTTCGAGTACATCTACAAGTTTGTCACCCGGCTCCCGTACAACCCCCGCACGGCCACCGGCGATCTGCTGGACGATGGGACGCTGTACGTCGCGCACTTCAATGACGACGGCACCGGCGACTGGCTACCGCTGGACGTCGATGACCCGGATTTCCAGGCGGCGGCCCGGGCGGCGGACGTGCGTTTCCGCGACCAGGCTGACGTACTGGTGAACACGCGCACGGCGGCCGATGTCGTCGGCGCCACCAAGATGGACCGGCCTGAATGGGGCACCGTGAATCCCCAGACCCACGAAATCTATATGACGCTGACCAACAACGACGAGCGGCGGCCCGGGGAAGCGGATGCCGCGAATCCGCGCAGCCCCAACCCCTACGGTCAGATCATCCGCTGGCGTGAAGCCCAGGGACGCAACTGGGAAACCCGTTTCGAGTGGGACCTGTTCGTCATCGCGGGCCCGCAGGACGACAGCCGGGTGTTCAACGGGGAGCACTTGGATGACACGAGCATCTTCAACAGTCCGGACGGCCTCTGGTTCGACCCGAATGGCGTGCTCTGGATCCAGACCGATGGCGACCAGGATGCGCCGTTCGGGAACAACCAGATGCTCGCGGCCGATCCCAGCACCGGGGAAATACGGCGTTTCTTCACCGGGCCGCGCGATTGCGAGGTCACGGGCGTGGACATGACTCCGGACGGCCGCAGCATGTTCGTGAACGTCCAGCACCCCGGGGGCGACTGGCCCGATGGCGACGGTGCGCGCCCGCGGCCCTCGACGGTGATTGTCACACGCGCTGACGGCGGCGTGATCGGATTCTGAAAACGGGGCGCGATCATCCCGCGGGCCTGCCCCGTGCAGGGACGGGGTGCCCGCGGCGATCGCCGGTAATCCCATAACGCCCGGGATGTCTCAATAGTTGGTTCACGGGAACGCTCCCGATGGATGCTGATTGGAGAGGACAGTCCGCATCCCGAGGGAGGTCCCGTGAATATTGAGCGCGATGCCGCGCTCGTGCCGCGGGGTCGCGCCTCGATGGCCCGAGGCGTGATGACCGGAACGGGCGCTTTCGCGCGACCGCGCGAATACGCACGGCTTCCGAGACTGCTGGCTCGGGTGCGGAAGCATGTATCCCGGACGACCGTCGCCGCGACCTGAGCAACACGCCAGGCGATCGGCGCCTGTGTCGCCCATACCACCAGAAAGCAAGTCGGGATCGGCCGTACTTGGCCAACTGCTTGCGGGGCGGTATCGTCGCAGGGCTGAGCGAGCGCAAATGGTCGCCGAACATGAGCGAACAGCCTTCCGGATTCCCCGCCGAATCCATCGAAGACCTGGCACATCGGGTCGGGGCCGTGCTCTATGCCCGCGGCTGGCGCTTGGCCACCGCCGAATCCTGCACCGGTGGGGGAATCGCCCAAGCCGTAACCGACATTGCGGGCAGCTCCGCTTGGTTCGAGTGCGGCTTCGTCACCTACTCCGACCCCGCCAAGCACCGCATGCTCGGCGTGTCGGACGACACGATCGCCAACCACGGCGCAGTGAGCTCGGCGACGGCCGAGGCCATGGCCACGGGGAGCCTGACCCATAGCGAAGCGGATCTGGCCGTGGCGGTCACCGGAGTCGCCGGTCCCGGCGGCGGCAGCGAGTCGAAGCCGGTGGGTACGGTCTGGTTCGCGTGGGCCGTGCGCGGCCATCCCCCCGAGGTACGCTGCGAGCAACTGCAAGGCGACCGCCGCGCCGTGCGCGAATCGGCCGTCCGCATCGCGCTGGAAGGGCTGGCCGAGCAGGGCGAAGAGTACGACGCCGTATGACCGCCGGCCAACGACTCGGCTTGTCGCTCGCGCTCGCGGCAGCGCTGGGCGGTTTGGTCTGGTGGGTTGCCGATCGCTGGTGGATACGCACGCCGGCGCCGCCGCAGGTGCGCGACGGCGGTGCCGCGCTCACGGAACGTGAGCAGCGCATGGCAGAGCTGCGCGAGGCCATCGAGGAACAGCGAGCGGCCCTGCGCACAGCGCGCGAGGAACGTGGCTCGGCATCGGAAGAGCTCGAACGCGTGACCGATGAATTGGGCGCGATTCGAGAGCGCCTGGAAGCATTGCAGCAGCAAGCCGATCCGCAGCAGCCGGCCACCGACCCCTCGTCGAACCAGTAGGAGCGGGCACTGCCCGCGAACCGTCGAGGTTTC
>CAZVBX010000105.1:0-6730 GCA_964625925.1 uncultured Ectothiorhodospiraceae bacterium
CGGGCCGCAACCCTTCGGGGCGGTGCCTGTGTGCCGCAATGCGGCGTTGCGCCTCACTCACGTAGCGTCACTACGCTCGCTCGGCGCGCCTTGCCTTGCGGCACACAGGTCCCGCCGCGGCGATCGCGGGAAGGGTTAACAGGCCCTAGTGTCCTGTCTCGTAGTTTCTTGAATTTTTCTCGTCGAGGGATTGCGGCGCCTGGCAAGGCGCGCCGACGAGCCATAGCGCGCCCTATGGTGAGGAGGCGCAACGCCGCCAGGCGCCGCAAGACCCGGCGAGAAATCAAACGTTGTGCGAGACAGGACACTAGGCGAGCGGCGGTGTAGCCCGGATACAGGCGCAGCCGGAATCCGGGACCCGCGCATGAGTTGTCCCGTCGGGCGGGCACCATCGACACGGGTTGCGCTTCGGCCGCGGCGCAACGGGTGCATGGCCGTCGCCCACTGATCGAGCGCCGGCCATCGCGCGGTCCTGCCGCGTTCCGCGGACCGTGGTCCAACGAAAACCGCCGGGCACCCATGGTACCCGGCGGTTGGGTGATACGCCCGGTCCGCTTCCCTGCGGAGTCTAGCCCTCCGGGCTTCCGGGCTGCGGCGGTCCCTGCCGCGTAGGGACGTACGCTACGCGCCGCCGGGGCCGGCCGCTATCGGAACGCTTGCGTATCGCGCTGTGGGGAATGGCCCCAGCAAGAGCAAGAGGCGCGAGAGGATGCACGAACAAGAATCGCCGGGCACGCGCGGCGCCCGGCGGCTCTGGTTTGCTCCCGGTCCGCTTCCTTGCGGAGTGAGCCCTCCGGGCTCCCGGGCCAGCGGCGGTCCCTTGCCGCGTAGAGACATACTCTACGCACCACCGCTATCGCTCGATATCGGGCTGTTCACGCATTTTCGCGTGGGGAATGACCCGAGGAATAGCAAGAATCTCCGGGCATCGGCGAGCGCACAAACAAAAACCGCCGGGCACCCGCGGTACCCGGCGGCTTCGACGTGATCCCGGTCCGCCTCCCTGCGGAATCGAGCCCTCCGAGCTCCCGGGCTAGCGGCGTTCCCTGCCGCGTAGAAACGTACTCTACGCGACGCCGGGGTCGGCCGATATCGGGTCGCTTACGCATCTTTGGTGTAGGGCACGACCCCAGCAAGAGCAATAAACCGTGCGCCGAGGAGCGCTCGGACCGGGGTCAATTCCGGACGAGCTCGTCCGAGAGTCCCGGCACCTGTTGCGCGCGTATCACGTCGACGCGGGAAGGCTCGCGATCGCGCACGAAATCACCGGGAGCGATTTCGCGCGCCAGCCGCGAAGCGGCCGGGCGCAGGCGGCGTCTGGCAACGCGCGTGCGCCGTGCCACGCACTCGCGACGGCGTCGGTTGGGCAGGCTCCTGAGCGCCAGTGCCCGTTACGAGCGGGTCAGGCCAGCACGTAGCGGCTTGGGTTGATCTCGCCGATCGATTCCGGCTGGCCGGACGAAGCTTCCAGTGGTGCGTCGTGGGGGGTGTCATGCCGGCAGTAGGTGCCAGTCTCCGCTGTCGCAAAGGCGATATCCGCCTGATAGCCGAATTCCTCTCGCAGAAGCGCGATGCGCTGGGCGTCCGTCATGGCCCTCTCCGTGTCTTGGCAGCGTGTCTCGGGTACCTACTCGCTACGGCTCCATTCAGGATGGGATGAAAGAATCCCCTGGTGACTGCGCAGGCCTTTGCGTAGCCGGGGCCGGCCATGCGCCGGGCCGGGCATGTTGATAATGCGCAGGATTGCCCACTGCAACACCCTGTTAGGCGTTCGGGGGTTCGCCGTCAATGCCATCGGCATGGCCGGCGGCACGCGTTCGGCTCGGGAGGCGCTCGCGCCGAACGAGCCACGCAGGGTCGTCCCGCGCGGCTCGGTCCGCCTGCGTCCGTCGGTTCCCGGTCGTGCCCCCGGTGCTCCACCCGCCCGGCGACGGCCGCGGGAAGTGGTAACAGGCCCGATGCACCGGGTTCGCCCTGGGGGTTCGACGCGTTTTGCCTCCGCAGGCGCGCGGCGGGCGTTCGAGTCGTATCGCCCGCGAGCGGGCGGCGCTTGACTTGCCAGCAGGCCGTCGCGACGAGGCGGGCAGGGAAGCATTGACGCCCGATGGTAGCGCCGGCCGGGCCGCGTTATCGTAGCCGCTTTTGCGCGAGGCCCCCGGAATCGGCCGGGCGGCTGTATTCCGCCTCGTTCCATCTTCGAGGACTTCATGGTTTTATTCGTTATCCGCGCGTTGCGGCGGTCGCGCGCGGTGGTGGGCGGTCTGATCGCGGCCGCTCTGTTGTCGGGCTGCGCCACGACGGCGCCGCCGGCCCCCGAGATCTCCGACGTGCCCATGCCGGAGGCGTTCGCGCGCTCCGGCGAGGCGCCGTTGCCGGAACGCTGGTGGCGGCATTTCGAGGATCCGCGGCTCAACGCGGTGGTGGAGGAGGCGCTCGGGGGTAGCTTTACCCTGGCTGCCGCGCGGGCGCGCCTGCGCGCGGCGCGGGCGGTCGCGGAGGGGCAGGGCGCGGCCCGGCTGCCACGGCTGGATGCCTCCGTGGGCGCGCAGAATGTGCGCGATGGGGGTGAATCGCGCGAGAGCTACTCCACCGGGGCGTCCGCTAGCTACGAGGTCGACCTGTGGGGCCGGGTCGAGTCGCGCGCCGAGGCGGCGCGGCTGGATGCCCAGGCGACTGCCGCGGATCTGCGCGCGGCGGCGGTCACGCTGACGGCCGACACGGCGACGGCGTATTACAGCTACCGGCGCCAGCAGATGGCCGTGGCGCTGCTCGAGGATCAGCTCGAGACCAGCCGGCGCGTCGCCGCGTTGGTCGAGTCCCAATATCGCAACGGCCAGGCGCATCGCGACGCGGTGCTGCGCCAGCGCGAGGCCATCAGCGGCCTCGAGGCGCAGCTCGAGTCCGCTCGCAGCGAGCTCGAGCGCCTGCACAACACGCTGGCGGTGCTCGTGGGCAAGCCGCCGCAGGCGCTGGAGCTGCCGCCGGCGGACTCCGCAGGCGCGGCGCTGGCCGACGTGCCACCGCTGCCGGAGACCGGTGTGCCGTCGGACTGGCTGCGGCGCCGGCCGGACCTGCAGGCGGCCTGGCTGCGGGTGCGCTCGGCGGACGCGCAGCTCGCCGCGGCCATTACCGAGCGCTATCCGCGCATCGATCTCTCATTGTCTAGTCAAGGAACTGCGCAGCGTCCTGGCGCGGTTTTCGATAACTGGATCACGAGTCTGGCGGCCAACCTTTCCGTCCCGCTCTTCCGCGGTGGAGAATTGGCCGCGCAGGCCGACCAGGCCCGCGCGCAGCGTGCCGTGGCGTTCAACGAATACGCCCAGACCGCGCTCGATGCGCTGGCCGAGGTCGAGACCGCGCTGGCGGCCGAGCACTATGGCCGGCGGCGACTGGAACGCCTCGAGGCGCGGTTGCGCGACGCCGAGCGCGCCAGCGAGCTGCTGCGTGCGCGCTACCGCAACGGCGCCGTTCCCTACCTGGATGTGCTCACGGCGGTCTCCAGCCTGCAGCAAGCCGAGCGCGACCTATTGGACGCGCGCTGGGCGCTGATCCTGGACCGGGTCACGCTCTCTCGTACGCTCGCCGGCGCCTGGGATGGCCCTGCGGTTCGGGCTTCGGAGCCATCCGCCGATGAAGACGAACAATCAAGCCGGGGGTCCAGCTAGCGCCTCCGACTGCGCGCCAACACGTCCCTCCACCGCCTCGGTGCTGGCCCAGGCCGCGCTCGCGCTGGCGGTGCTCGGCGGGGGCGGTGGATTCGCCTACTGGACCTACGTCGCCGACGCCGCGCCCACGCAGGCGCCGGCCCCGCCGCCCGAGCACGCCGCGCCGCTGGTCGAGACCGTGCGCATGGAGCCCGAGGCGCAGCGCGTCTCGCTGACCGCCTGGGGCGAGATCCAGCCCTCGCGCCGGATCACTCTGAGTCCGCGCGTCAGCGGTTACGTCACCGAAGTGGCGCAGGATTTCACGCCCGGCACCGTGCTCGAGGCCGGCGAGCGGCTGGTGCAGCTCGAGCGCCAGCATTACGAACTGGCACTCAAGCGCGCCCGCACCGAACTCACCCAAGCCCAGTCCGATCTGGCGCTGGAACAGGGCCAGCACCGCGTCGCCCAGCAGTCGCTGGAGCTCGGCGAGACGCCCGCGAGCGAACGCGAGCGCGAGCTGATGTTGCGTATGCCGCAGATGGAGGCGGCCCGGGCCGCGGTCGAGGCCGCGCGCGTGTCGGTCGCCGAGGCCGAGCGCGACCTGGAGCAGACCACGGTGCGCGCGCCATTCGATGCGCTGGTGCTCGAGCGCGAGGTCGCCGTCGGTGCCGAGGTCGGCTCGTCCACGGAACTGGCCACGCTGGTCGGCGTGGAGCAGTGGTGGGTGGAGCTGGCCGTGCCGGTGGGCCAGCTCAAGTGGATCGATGTCCCGCGCGGCAACGGCGGCCAGGGCTCGTCGGTACGCATCCATCTCGACGGGCAGAGCGGCGGTTCCGCGCTCGAAGGCGAGGTCGCGCGGCTGCGTGGCGACTTGGCCGAGGAGGGGCGCATGGCGCGGGTGCTGGTGCGCATCGACGATCCGCTCGGCCGCACCGGCATGGACAGCGCCGCGGGCGCACGGCCGCTGCTGGGCGCGTTCGTGCGCGGCGAGATCGCCGGCACGCAAGTGCCGCGCTCCTATGCGCTCGATACCGAGTGGCTGCGCGGCGACGGCGAGGCCTGGCTGCTGGCGCCCGACGGCACGCTGGAGATCCGCGAGCTCGAGATCGCCCACCGCAGCGGCGAGCGCGCGCTCGTCACCGGCGGGCTCCGGCCTGGCGACCGGCTGATCACCTCGCGCCTGGCGATGCCGGCGCCGGGCATGGCGCTGCGCGCCGACCCGGGGCCGGTGCGTCAGGCGCAGAGCGGCCCGGACGCGACCGCCGATGACGGGTGAGCGCGGCCCCGTGGGCGGCCTGATCGGCTGGCTGGTTAGCCACCGGGTCGCCCCCAACCTGATCATGCTGGCGCTGATCGTCGGCGGGCTCTACATGAGCACGCGCATCACCCAGGAGGTCTTTCCCGAGTTCGAGCAGGACACGATCCAGGTGTCCGTCGCCTATCCGGGCGCCACGCCGGAGCAGATCGAGCAGGGTGTGGTGCTGCCGGTCGAGGAGGCGGTGCGCGGGGTCGAGGGCATCGCCCGGGTACGCTCGACCGCGTCCATCGGCAGCGGCAACGTCACTCTGGAGCTGGTCGAGGGCGCCGAGCTGCAGCGCACGGCCGACGAGGTCGAGCGCGCGGTCAACGGCATCGCCACCTTCCCCGACGGCGCCGAGGAGCCCAACGTCGATTTCAGCGGTTGGCGCCGCGACGTGCTCGATATCCTCGTCCACGGTCAGGCGCCGGACCACACGCTGCGAGCCGCCGCCGAGATGGTGCGCGACCGCATCGCCCGGCTGCCCGGCGTCACGCAGGCCGCCGTCAACGGCGTGCGCACGCACGAGATCCACATCGAGGTCGATGAGGCGCGCCTGCGCGAGTACGGCCTGACCCTGAGCGAGATCGGTCGGGCGGTGGCCAGCAACTCGCGCGACGTCTCCGGTGGCAATGTCCGGACCACCAACGGCGAGATCCTGCTGAACATCGATGCGCGCCGCACCCAGGCCCAAGCGCTGCGCGACATCGTCGTCCAGGGCTCGGCCAGCGGCGAGCTGGTCCGGCTGTCCGACATCGCCAACGTCGACGAGGCCTTCTCCCGCATGGTCGGCGGCCATGCCGAGTACAACGGCGAGCCGGCCGTCGGGGTGAACGTGTTCCGCGTCGGCGACGAGACCCCGATCGGCGTCTCCCGGGCCGTGCGCCAGGCGCTGCCGGAGATCCGCGGCGATCTGCCTTCGGTGCTCGACGTCGCCGTTCATCACGACCGCTCCGAGATCTACCACGAGCGCCTCAATCTGCTGCTAAAGAACGGCGCTCTGGGACTGTTGCTCGTGCTGGTCGCGCTGAGCCTGTTCCTGGAGCTCAAGCTCGCGTTCTGGGTGACCGCGGGCATCCCGACGGCCTTTCTCGGCGCCTTCCTGCTGCTGCCCGGCATGGGCGTGTCGATCAACATGATCTCGTTGTTCGCGTTCATCATCGCGCTCGGCATCGTGGTCGACGACGCCATCGTCGCGGGCGAGAACATCTACGAGTACCGCAGCCGCGGCATGGGCCTGCTCCAGGCGGCGATCCAGGGCGCGCGCGACATCGCCGGGCCGATCTTCTTCAGCGTGCTGACCAACATCGTGGCGTTCCTGCCGCTGGCGTTGATCCCGGGGCACTTCGGCCAGCTCTGGGCGGTGATTCCTGCGGTCGTCGCGGCCGTGTTCGCCATCTCGCTGGTCGAGGCGCTGATCATCCTGCCGACGCACTTGGCGTACACGCATGGGAGTGGGCGGCGACGGGCACCGTCATCGCGCGGAGCCGACGGGCGATACGGCGATCCAGCGGCGAGCCCGATGCGTGGAAACCCCTCAAAGCACCCAGCGTTGTCATCGCGAGGAGCCGCCAGGAACGTCATTGCGAGCGCAGCGAAGCAACGACGCGGTGATCCAGCGACGAGCCCGATGCGTGGCTTTACGCCTCTGCCCGCCGACGGACTGGATCGCTTTGCTCCGCTCGCGATGACGTCGGGGTGGGGCGGCTGCCTGGATGGATCGGAGTCGGGGGGTTCGGGTGCCGCGACGCCCTCAGCCGCGGATTCCGACCGTACCGTTGCGTCCTCG
>CAZVBX010000105.1:6830-9146 GCA_964625925.1 uncultured Ectothiorhodospiraceae bacterium
CGGAGTCGGGGGATTCGGGTGCCGCGACGCCCTCAGCCGCGGATTCCGACCGTACGGTTGCGTCATCGCGAGGAGCCGCCAGGCGACGCGGCGATCCAGCGACGAGCCCGATGCGTGGCTTTACGCCTCTGCCCGCCGACGGACTGGATCGCGTCGCTCCGCTCGCGATGACGTCGGGGTGGGGATCCAGGGTGCGTGGCGCCGACCCGGACCCGTTCGCAGGGAGCGAGGCGCGTCAGCCCGATGAAGGCTGGCCAGAACAGACCGCTCATGAGCACGAGCCGGCGTCCCCGGATTCGACGGCCGGCGATTCGTCTTTCGCGCACGAGCACGGCCATAGCGAGCGCCCGGCGCGAGCCACGGCGTCACCCCATCCGGGCTACGCACCGTTGGCGCTCCTGCATGCCATGCAGGCGCGCTGTTCCGGGGCGCTCACGTATTTCGGCCACCAGGTCTATGGCCGTGCTCTGGCTGCGGCGATGCGCTGGCGCTACGTCACGCTCGCAGCGTGTCTGGCCGCGCTCGCGATCGCGCTGGCCTATCCCATGAGCGGCAAGATGGGTTTCAACCTGATGCCCAGCATCGCCTCGGATTCGGTCGCGGTGACGGCGGCGGTGCCGCCGGGCACGCCGGAGCAGGAGCTCGAGGCCGTGCGCGCGCAGCTCACCGAGGCGGCGCAGCAGGTGATCGATGCGGCCGGCGGCGAGGCCTTGAGCGAGGGGCTGTTCTCCACCGCGTCGGAAACGGAGGCGCGCGTGACGGCGTATCTTACCTCGGCCGACGACCGGCCCATCACCTCGGACGAGTTCGCCAGCCGCTGGCGCGACGCGGTCGGCACGATCGACGGCATCGCGTGGATGCGATTCGACTCCGACCGCGGAGGACCTGGTGGCGGACCGGGGCTCACGGTGGGGCTCAGTCATCCCGATGTGGCCACGCTGCAGCGGGCCAGTGAGGTGCTGGCCGAGCGTCTGGCCGCGCTCGAGCATGTCGATGACGTCGACGATGGGTTCTCCCAGGGCAAGCCGCAGTGGAACATCCGTGTGAACGAGGCCGGCAGTGCCATGGGGCTCACCGCCGCGATGATCGGTGAGCAGTTGCGCGCGGGCATGTTCGGCACCGAGGCCTTCCGCCTGCTGCGCGGCAGCAATGAGGTGACGGTGCGGGTGCAGCTGCCCGAGGCGGCGCGCAGCAGCCGCACCGACGTGTCCTCGTTCATGCTGCGCACGCCCGAGGGCCACTACGTGCCGCTCGAGGAGGTCGCGAGCATCGAGCGCGGCGAGGCGTTGACCTGGATCAGCCGCCGCGACGGCCGGCGCATGGGGCAGGTCACGGCCAATGTCACGCCGCCGGCGCAGACCAACCGCGTGCTCGCCACCGTGCGCGACGAGATCCTGCCGCAGCTCAAGCGGGACTTCCCGCAAGTCGCACACAGCTTCGAGGGGCAGCAGCAGACCATGCGCGACGCCATCGACAGCTTCTACAAGACCGTGTCGCTGGCGCTCCTTGGTATCTATGCGCTGCTGGCGCTGCCGTTCCGCAGCTACGTGCAGCCGTTGATCGTCATGGCGGCGATCCCGTTCGGCGTCGTCGGTGCGATCCTCGGGCATCTGGTGATGGGCTACGGCCTGAGCCTGATCAGCGTGATGGGCATCATCGCCTTGGGCGGCGTGGTCGTGAACGGGTCGCTGGTGATGATCGATTATGCCAATCGGCGTCTGCGCGCGGGGGTGTCCGTCTGGGACGCGGCGCATGCGGCCGGCGTGCGCCGTTTCCGGCCCATCTTCCTGACCACGGTGACGACCTTCGGCGGCCTGGCGCCGATGATCTTCGAGACCTCGGTGCAGGCGCAGTTCATGATCCCGATGGCGGTATCACTCGGCTTCGGCATCCTGTTCTCTTCGGCCATCCTGCTGTTTTTCGTGCCTTGCTTGTACGTGGTGTTGGACGATATTCGCGGGCTGCTCGGCCAGAGGGCACGGGCGTCTGGCTTCGAGGAAGCGATCGGTCGGGCGTGAGCGCGTCCGGCAAACCGCGGAGCCTCGCTCTCGGGAACGCCTTGCGCGTGGAACGGTAGGAGCGGGCACTGCCCGCGAACCGTCGGCGTTTCGCGTGGTTGCCCGATTCGTTCGCGGCCGCGGGCCGCTCCTACATGGCGACGTGGACACGCGTTTGGGTGGTTTGTAGGAGCGGGCATTGCCCGCGAACCGTCGTCGGCGTTTCGCGTGGTTGCCCGGTTCGTTCGCGGCCGGGGGCCGCTTCTGATATGTTTTGACCTGTCAAATGCCTGATCACGTGGTTCGTGGTTGTCAGTCT
>CAZVBX010000106.1:0-9056 GCA_964625925.1 uncultured Ectothiorhodospiraceae bacterium
CGCCGTCAGCACCCACCCCATCGGCTCCGCCACCGCCGTTGTCGCTGTCACCGCGCGCGGTGGTCGGGGACTTTACGGATTAGCGATGACCACGGTGTGAGGACTCAGTTGCACCAACATGATAGGTCGCTTCGGCCCGGGCGTAGTGGAGGGGCTTCATCGGTGCTGCTGGCAGTTGGAATGCGCAGCCGGCGACGGTTCGATCGAGAGCGGATAAGGGGACGGACGCTGGACCGAATGGATTGGCGACCGTGTCCAAACACGAGTGTCATTCTGGGGCTGGCACACGATCCGTTCAGGGGTATGCTGCGGGAACTCCCGGTTCCGTAACCCGGCCAGCGCACAGGAGCGTACGACGGTGAACGACGCCTTACGGCGATGGGCGCTATGTGTCGCCCTCGCCAGCCCGAGTTCCGCACAGGCACTGACCGACGAGGATTTCACCGCCTGCCTCGCCGACTTGCGGGAACGCGCGGCGGACGAGGGCGTGTCAGCCGAGGCGCTGCCAGCGGTGGAGCCGGTCGAGCGGGTGCTCGATCTCGACCGGGACCAGCCGGAATTCACCACCACCCTTGCCGACTACCTCGCGCGCCGCATTACGGACGCCCGCGTGGAGCGAGGCCGCGCGCTGCTCGCAGAGCACGAGGCGTTACTCGACGAACTCTATCGCGAGTATGGCGTGCCACCGCGCTATCTGGTGGCGTTCTGGGGGCTGGAGTCCGGTTTCGGCTCCAATCTCGGACGCACCCCCGTTCTCGACGCGACCGCGACCCTGGCCTGCGACCAGCGCCGCAGGGACTACTACACCGGGCAAGTGACGGCGGCATTGCGCATACTCGATCGGAGCCCGCTCGAGCACGAGGACCTGAAGGGCTCCTGGGCCGGCGCAATGGGCCACGTGCAGTTCATGCCCGAGGTATTCGTCCGTTACGCGGTCGACTACGATGGCGACGGCCGGCGAGACCTGTGGGGGAGCGTGCCGGACGCGTTGGCCTCGGCGGCCAACTTCCTGCAAGACCTGGGCTGGCAGAGCGGCTGGCGCTGGGGCCGGGAGGTGTTACTGCCGCCGGACTTCCCCTACGAACTCGCCGGCTCCGAGCCGCGCCCGCTGGCCGACTGGAAGCGCCTGGGCGTGCGTACCGCCTATGGGCGCGAGCTGTCGGACGCCGCCATCGACGCCTCACTGCTCGTGCTCGCCGGGCACGAGGGTCCCGCGTTCCTGGTCTACGACAACTTCCATACGATCTTGCGCTGGAACCGCTCGGAGTTTTACGCGCTCGCGGTGGGGCATATGGCCGACCGGCTCGCCGGCCGCGCGGGCCTCGCGAACCCACCCCCGCAGGATGCCCCACGGCTGAAGCGCACCCAGGTCGTCGCGCTGCAGGAACGGCTCGCCGAGCGTGGGTTCGAGCCCGGCGCGATCGACGGCATCCCCGGCCCGCAGACACGACAAGCGATCCGGCGTTTCCAGAAGAGCCAGGATATGATTGCCGACGGTTTCGCCTCGCGCGAGGTGCTGTCGAGGCTGTCCCTGCAAGTTGCCGAGTCCGACTAGCGCCCGTGCTTCGCCCCGCTGCGGGGATCCGTCGATCGCCGTCGTACTCGCACGGCCGGTGGTCCCGGTCCTGTCCCGCAAGTCCGTCGATTTTCTCGGCGAGGGGAACGATGCGCGGGGATCTCCTCTTGCGGGGACATTGCCATCAGCCCTGCTCATCCATGTTTGGCGAGCCGTTGGCGTTCGGGAAAGTACCAGCGCATCACCTGGCGCAAATTATCGGCGTCCTCCCGGGCCCAGTTGCGCATCAGCTCGCAGCCGAATGCGATGGCGGTAATCGGGTGCGCGCCGGCGGCGATCATCCGGTCGAATGCCCGTTCGTGCGCGACCGGCGAAATCCCGCCGACCGCGTCAGCCACCGGATAGACCTCATAGCCTTCGGCGAGCATGTCCAGCGTTGGGAAGGCGAGGCAAACCTCGGTCCAGAGGCCGGCGATGACCACCTTGCGGCGTCCGGAGTCCTCGATCGCCGCACGGAAGTCACCATCCTCCCAGGCGTTGACGCCGGTACGGTCGATCTCCTCGACGCCGGGAAGCTCGTCACGGATCGCCGGCGCGGTGCCCTCGTTCACGCCCATGTCCACCGCAACCGTCGACAGCACCGCGGGGATGCCATAGCTCGTGGCCAGCCGGCACAGGGCGATGACGTTGAGATCGATCTCCTCACGCGTGGCGGAGGTGATCTTAGAATACTGCTCAGGCTGGAAGTCGATCAGCGCCAGCACGCAGTTGTCAGGCGTCAGTAGTCGGTCGCTGTGGGGATCGCGGATCGGCTCGCGTTCCGTCTTGGCCATGGTCGGCTCCTTTACATCGGTCGGTTGCTTCGGCCGCGGACGGGGCCCGTCCCGACGAGGCCGGGCCGATACGGCCAAAGGGGACGGGATCATGACAGTCGCGCTCACCCGGGCGGGCGTGGTGAACGGCGCCGTAATAGGGGCTCCCTTCATGCCGCCAGCCCCGGCAGCCTCTGCTGCAGCCAGCCCACCTCGTCATCGTTGACGGTATGGGCCATGCCCGGATAGATCCGCTCGTCCACCTGCGCGCCCAGAGCCCGCAGGGCCTCGGCAGTCTCGCGCACCCGCTCGAGGGGGATGTGCGGATCGACGTCGCTGCACCCGAGCAGCACCGGCGTTTCGTCGAGACTGCCGGGGTATTCGAATGCCGTCCCCGGGGGGCCGATGAGCCCACCGGAGAGGGCGCCGACGGCACCCCAGCGCCGGGCATCGCGCGCAGCATATTCGGTGGCGAGGCAGGCGCCCTGGGAGAACCCGACGAGCGCAATGCGCTCGGCGGTGATGCCGCCCGCCTCGACCTCCGCGACCGTCGCCCCGATGCGACCCAGGGCCGACGACAGCCACGGCTCGTTGTCGGCAAGCGGGGCGATGAAGCGCTGGGGGTACCAAGTGCCGCCAGCAGCCTGCGGCGCGAGCCAAGCGCAGCCCGGGACGTCGATGGCCTCGGCGAGTTGCAGAATGCCGTCGGCGTCGGCGCCGCGGCCGTGGATGAGCACGACCGCGGTCTTCGCCGACGCGAGCGGCACGCCCGCGCTGCGCAACGGCTGATGCGCGTGCGGGTCGTTCATTCGCTCGCTCCTTCGATCTCGGGCACGCGGATCGGCGGCAGGTGCGCCTCGATGTGCGCGCGTTGCGGCGCGTGCGCGGCGGTCAGCTTGAGTTCGCTGCCCAGCGTGGCCACGTCCTCGTCGACGGCGAAGCCGGGATCGTCGGTGGCGATCTCGAACAGGATGCCGCCGGGCTCCCGGAAATACACCGAGCGGAAGTAGAACCGGTCGATCACCGGCGTCGGCGCCATGCCGCCCGCGAGCAGTTGCTCGTGCATGGCCAGCAGCGTCTCCCTGTTCGGCACGCGGTAGGCGATGTGGTGCACGGTCCCGGCTCCGGGGCGCCCCTTTGGCGGCCCCTCCATCAGGTCGATCGTTCCGGCGCGCTCGGCACCGGCGATGGCAAAGCGCGTCGCGTCCCGGTCCATGCCGGCCTGCTCATAGCCGAGCAACTCGGTGAGCACGCGGGCCGTTTTGTCCGGCGCGGCGCTCGCCAGGCGGGCGGTGGAGAAGGCGCGCACGGCCTCGGCGGCGGGCACCGGACCCTCGGGCCAGCCGGCCTCGCTGGCGTCTTCCGCGTCGCCGACGAGCGTCACGACCAGTCCATCGGGATCGGCGAAGCGCTGCACCGGGACGCCGAAACGCTCGTCCTCGCCGAGCAGCAGGGCGCGGTGACGCTCGAGCCGCTCACGCCAGCGGCCGAGCGATGAGGCCGGCACGGAAAAGCCGGTCTCGTAGGCCTGGCCGCGTCCCGCCTGGCCCACCGGCACGCCCGGAAACGGGAAGAAGGTCATCGCGGTACCCGGACGGCCGAGCGTATCTCCGTAGTACAGGTGATACGTGAACGGATCGTCCTGGTTGACCGTCTTCTTGACGAACCGCAGGCCGAGCACGGCGCTGTAGAAGTCGACGTTGCGCTGCGCGTCCGATGCGATCGCGGTGATGTGGTGGATACCACCTACCTGGACAGGGTTCATGGCATCAATCCTCGGAGTCGAGCGGAATGAACAGGGAGCGGCGCCGCTGTGGCCGGGTGTGGCGCGTCTGGTGGCCCTTGCCGGTCGTATCCTCGACGAGCAGCACATCGCCGCCGGCGAACCGGCGCGTCTCGCCGTCAGAGACGGTGAGCTCGATCGCGCCGTCGAGCAGGACGATGTACTGGCGCCGGGGTGCGCAGTGCCAGTCGAAATCGTAGCCCGGCTCGTTCTCGCGGAAGATCACGCCGTGCGCCGGCATGCACTGCGACATCGAACCGATCGGGCCGCTCTCCGCGAGGGGAATGTCGATATCGTCGAAGTGCGACTCGCCGTCGGCATCGGCGTACACCCGGGTTACATGCATCGTCGTTTCTCCTGAGAGTGTGCGGTGACGAAAGGGTTCGAGCCGCGTTGTCGATTCGTGACTCGCACGCGGTCTCAACCGCCAAGGCGCGCATCCAACGACCAGCGGCCGCTACCGCCGAAGGAGATCGCTAGCGCCACTAGGCTCCATCGCAGCGGGTACTCGAAGCCGCCGCTCGTCCAGAATGAGCCGCTGGACCAGTACACGGTCGCGGCCACTGGGAGGAACACCGCAACGACGAGCGCCACCTGCCGCGTGAGCGATGCCAGGACCAGCGCCAGGCCGCCGAGACACTCGATGATGGCGGCGGCGAGCGCAAAGAGCATCCCGGGCTCGACCCCGAACCACCCGAACAGCCTCGGCGCCGTGATCACAGGAGCATGATGACTTCGGTGCCGGAATGGCGTAAGCCGGTGATAGCGCAACCGATGGTTGACGCTCTGGAAACCGGGCGACGGGAGTGCGTAAAAGACAACCCGGTGGGCGGGTCACCGCGAATCTCGGTAGGATGGAGTTGCGAAGGTCGATCCCCCCGGCTGCGCCACGCGAGCTATCTGCCGTCATCGATCGAGCCGCATCGGCCGACCCGGGCAGGACAACCTGACCTCGGCGTTGACCCTGGCGAGACGCAGCTGTGACAGGAGCGCCACAAAACGCCGATGCTACGACGATAGACCCGACCCTCTCGCTCGATCCTCGCTTCGCGTGACCGACTGTCTAGGCGACCGGACACGCCCTGGTACGTCGCCCGCGGCGATGTCACCGGCGCGGCTTACCTCGATTTAGCTGGCTTGAAGCGAGTGCACGCAGCCGCACTCCAGGGACTCTGACGCGCTAGAAGGCTCGCGAACGTAAGCACCTCAAGTTCCGCCACCGCAACCCCACTGCTACGTTGCTATACCCGGCCCTTGCCTCGACTCTCTCCTCGGATCACGGTCGCGAATGGGAGTGCCTCAAGCTCTTCCACCGCGACCGACCATTGCCCGCGTCGAAAATCCTGCCTGTCGAGCGTAATGTCGCCCGCGCCGTGTCGCCTGAACCCCACCCATTCGTCACTCACTATGAGCGAATAGTCCTCGGGCCGGACCGTGTAGCGCTGTCCAAACAATGTGGTACAGAAAACTTCGTTCGTTTCCACCCATAGAAAGGGAGTTTGAATCATTTTATGAACGTGAAGCGCCAATCCGGTAACCAATGCAGCCACCACCAGCGCCACACCGTAGCCCGCCCAATCGGCGCGTCCAATACCGGACCCGATAGATGCCGCAGAAACCGGCGCTACAAGTAATAACAGACCGGGCAACACTCGTGCTTGGTTGCGGTAGAAGTTCATGTGCCCCTTCACTAACTCGCCGCGCCGAGGCGCCCCCTCGCAATAGCGTGGTACAACGCCCCGGAGAACTCGTTGGGTAGTACTGGGGACAGTAACCGTAACTCTCCTATAGTCGACGTCCAACCAACGGGAATCACGAGTGGCGTCTACCTATCAATCGAACGTCCGTACGAACGGCAGCGACGAATTACGGTTACTGTCCCCGGAATTCCAGGGCGCCGTCCAACGTCGATAGCATTGTTTTCGATACTTCCCTGATATGGAGCCCGCCTTCATTGCGAAGACTCGCTCAAACGGGGTGCCCTCTACCCTGGCTCGGACAATCAAGGCGCGTCGTCGCCCACCGGGGACCGATGGCACTGCTTCTTCGCCCTCGGCGTGAAGCGCGTAGGCGCGACGTAGATCGCCCATTCGGGTTAGGTGTGTTCTGGCACACCTCGGATGGCTTTCAGCAGGTGATCTGGAGATTCGGCCTTGTTGACGTAGGCGATGGCGCCCGCGTCCCGCATGGCCTCTGCCATGTCGGCATCGTCGTGTACCGAAAGCCCGATCACGCGGATATCATGGAATTCGGCCGTAATCACTCGGGCGGCTTCGAGGCCGCCCATCTTAGGCATGGATATATCGAGAACGGCGACATCCGGCTGAATGCGGCGGACTAGATCCACGGCTTCCTGCCCATCGGACGCTTCCCCGACAACGGCGATATCGGCCTCTCCGGCGAGTGCGTTGGCAAGGGCCTCGCGGATGATCGTGTGATCGTCCGCGAGCACTACCTGAATGGGCGGCGTTTCTCCAGGCTGGACCGTGCCGGCGCCCTGAGCGGTCGGGGCGTTTGGGTCGGATTCGCGGCGCCGGGGCTGTTCCGTCCACGCCGAGGTTCCCTCGGCGCGGGCGCGCTCGTCCGGAACCCGCAGGTAGGCTCGGGTGCCGCTCCCCGGCGCCGACTCGATGGTCATCTCGCCGCCGTGCCACTCGAAGCGCTCGCGTAGACTGAGCAGTCCGAAATGGTCTTCTGCGCTCGCCGAAGCGTCTTTCGCGGCGGTCGGGTCGAATCCCACCCCCGCATCCACGACCCCTGCTTCGAGCGACCCGTCTTCGCCCCGGCGAAGGAATGTTTGGGCGCGATTGGTTTGGGCGTGCTTGACCACGTTGAATAGGAGTTCGCGGATCGCCTGGAATAAAAGGACCCGGAGTTCTTCTTCGGCCGGTTCGGCCGATTCGGCGGCGTCGAGGTCGGTCTCGAGGCCATGATGCTCCCGCATCCAGCGCCCGAGCCATTCCAGCCCCGCCGCCAAGCCCGCGTCGTAGAGGACCGGGGGACTGAGCTCGGCGGTAAGCGACCGCGTGTCTTCGATGGCTCGTTCGAGCAGGTGTTGCACCGCGCCCATCGCTTGCGCGGCGTGCGCCTCGCCGACCTGCGCCGCGGCGGACTCGAGCTGGATCTTGCCGGCGACCAGCAACTGCTGGACGTGGTCGTGCAGGAGGTTGCTCAGGCGGCGGCGCTCGCGCTGTTCCGCTTGGGTCAGCTCAGCGGCCAGGGCCCGCAACTGCCCCGTGCGCGCGGCAACCCGCCCCTCGAGCGATTCGTTCGCTTCCTGGAGGCGCTGCTCACTTGCCCGCAGGGCCTCTTCAATGCGCTTGCGCTCCGTCAGGTCGACGCCCTGGACGTAGATCCCCGTGATCGTTCCGTCGGCGTCGCGGATGGGCTGGTAGACGAAATCAAGCGACAGCTCGATGGGACCATCAGCGTCCGGCGGGAACAGCCGGACTGGGGCATCTTGGCTGACGTGAGGCTCGCCGGTCCGATACACGGAATCCAACAGGTCGATGAAGCCTTGCTCCACGACCTCGGGTAGGGCCTCCCTGGCGGGCCTGCCGATGATGTCGCGGTGGCCCACCAGCCCCATGTACTGGTCATTTGCACGCTCGAACACATGATCCGACCCGGCCAGGACGCACATGAAGGAGGGGGCATTACGGAAGATTTCAGCGAGCTGTCTGCGCTCGGCATGCACTTCGTCATATGCCTGCTGCCGGGATTCGTAGAGCTGGGCATTCTCGAGCGCGATCGCGGCGACCTGCGCCAGTTGCACCAGTACATTCTCGTCGCCTTCGGTAAAGTCCCCGCCGTCGTACTTGTCAGAGAGTCGGACGAGGCCGACGTTGTAGCCATCCCGGCCGATGAGGGGGACGGCCAACCAGCCGCGCATCGGCGGGTGGCGGTCGGCTTCGCCGAACCCCTTGTAGGCCGGGTGAGCCTCGAGCTCCGCCTGCGTCAGGCGCATCGGCTCATTGTTCTGACAAACCAGCGAATCGACACCGGAGCCGTCCGGCGATACGTCGTAGTCGCCCCAGGCTGGGTAGCGCTCGGACAGCGAAATTGCGTTGATCGGCTGGCGCCAGTCGTCGGCGACCGTGTGGCTGGTCATGGCCTGGTGCGCGCCGATCAACCGGCGGGCTTCCTCGGTGATCGTCTCCAGGGTCTCCTGCACACCCCCGGAGGCGGTGATCCGCCGAATCACCTGTGTCAGCAGGTCGCTGTAATTCCACCGCCCGTGATAAGACGGCGTCGCCTCGTGGTCGAGTTCATCGCGGCCGCTGGCATCCTGGTCGAGGGGGGGAGCCATACGCGCACTCCGGGGACAGGTTGCCTATCCACCCAAATGGGGGATGGACAGGGGCGGAATCCCCAGCGTACGCCGTGGGTTGCGTGCGGTCTAATAGGGCGCCGCCGCGGACTGGCGGCCGTGCTCGGGCGCACACTGCTCCGGCGCTGGGAAGCATCCCACTGCCAGTCGGGGCTCTCCTGTTCGACGCGGCTCTACGCTTCCTCCAGGGGGCGTTGTCATCAGGCCTGCTCACCCATCCTTGGCGAGTCGCTGGCGTTCGGGAAAGTACCAGCGCATCACCTCGCGCTGGTTATCAGCGTCCCTCGGGGGCCCAGTTGCGCATCAGCTCGCAGCCGAACGCGATGGCGTAATCGGGTGAGCCCCGGCGGCGATCATCCGATGGCACGCCCGCTCGTGCGCTATGGATGAGATCCCGCCGACCGCGTTCGGTAGTTTTGGGGACAGGTAGTTCTGGGGACAGTAACCGTAACTCTCCTATAGTCCACGTCCAACCAACGGGAATCACGAGTGGCGTCTACCTATCAATCGAACGACCGTACGAACGGCAGCGACGAGTTACGGTTACTGTCCCCGGAATTCCAACCTCGAACGGCTGGAGCGCCACGCGATCCGCGGCTATGTCGCGATCGGGCG
>CAZVBX010000107.1:0-8921 GCA_964625925.1 uncultured Ectothiorhodospiraceae bacterium
GATGCTCCTTGTTATACCCAAAGGGTCAGATGTCCACCGAAACGGGTCAACTCCACCTGCTCTCTACTCTACCCTTTAGCTCTTCTTGCCCCCTTATTCTGACCCCTTATCTTTTTTTCTTTTCGTTGACCCCTTATTCGGGGAAGTGCGATGAACCTAAAAAAGCGGCGTACCGGAGTACGCCGCTTTGAAATACTGCCCGTCATGTGAAGCGGTCGTTCAGGGAGAGATCTCGTGGTCACCAGTTGCGGAGTGGCCGTTGCCCCCCGTTACAACGCTATGTGAGCCGGAGGCGGTATTATCAGAACCCCCGGTGACAGAGGCATAGCTGATTGAGGCCTCGTTGTCCTCGCCGCCGGATACGGACGCTCGGCCGCCCGACGCCGTATTGAACTGGCCGCCGGATACAGAGGCTCCGCGACCCGAGGCCGTATTATTCTCGCCGCCGGTGACGGAGGCATCGAAATACGAGGCTGTATTATTCATTCCGCCGAGCACCGTGCTGCGCACTCCGCGAGCGGTATTGCGATACCCAAAACTCACGGCAAACTCGTTCGTAATGGCGTTCTCCAGGCCCACCACCAAGCCGCCATTGGCGCTGTAGGCGTTGTCGTAGCCAATCACTACATTGTGGGAGCCGCTGCGATGGTCCTGGGCCCAGTGAGCACCGGCGCTTGTACAGTCCGACTCGTTGTCTTTGTCGCCATCGGAACACAGTTCATCTGCATATTGCCTATTTCGGGCGCCACCGTAACCGATAATCAGGTTGCCCAGGCCATTGGTGTCACCGTTTTCCTGGGCGGTTTCTCCGGCGCCATCGATCAATTGCAGGTTGACGCCCTCAATGACAATGCGATTCTCGCTGGGCTGGGCGGCATCGGCCACCACGGACACATGCTCGTTCATGGCGCGAAGGTTCTCCGTCTCCTGCTCCAGCGCATCGATGCGAGCGGACTGCTCGTCGATGAGCGCGAGTGCATCGTCGAGCGCATTCTTCAAGGCCGTGAAATTGGCATTGACCTCTTCCGCCTTGGCGGTATTGCCCGCCTGAAATTCATTGGGCACCGCGACGTCTGCGCTGACGGGCGCGCCAGGCAGCAGCAGGGCGCCACCCAAGGCCAGCGTGGCCGCTTTGCTCTTTGTGATTCGGGTCGTTGTTCTCATGTCGAACTCCTTATTATGAGTTGTGCGGGGTGGCCGGTTACTCCCAACGGCCCTGGTCCCACTTCATTGCATCCCACTCACTGCTGACCTCGTCACCGCCGCCATCACCGCCGCCATCACCGCCGCCATCACCACTACCACCGCCGCTACAGGCGGCGAGGAGCAGGAGACAGAGGAACAGGGCGGCGCAGGAAAGCCCGCGCGTGGCGTATCGGCGCACTGTACTTCCAGGAGCGCTGGCGGTTCGTGATGGTTTCATGATTCGTTCCCCCTGGGGTCGCCGCGGCGTTTCTTGGGCGTTTCTTGGGCGTTTCTTGTGGGAATGACCGAGCCGTGCCCAGGCGCGGGCAGGCCTTCGGCTCCGTTTACAAGTAAGGCAAGGAAACGCTCAAGCGCAGTGCGGCCACCCTGTGAAGGACTTCTCACTCCGGCCGGCGAGCCTGTCAATGGCTCATGGATCGGGTTGGCACGTTCCATTCGTGTGAACCGCGGTACGTTCACGACGCCGACTCGCCGCGTCCGCAAAGCGCGCCGAGGAATGGCGGGGAACTGCCAAGCCGAACGCATCTGACGGCCTGTGCTACCGTGACGTGCGGGCCGCGGTGGGCCGGCCGCCGGAGGCTCGTCCCGTGCTCGCGATCGGAGAACCCCATGATCAAGAGGGTGGCGGCGTGGTTCGTGGGCACCTGGGTGGCCACCGCCGCGGCCGCCGAGAGCCTCATGGCGCAGCGCCCGGGGGCGCCTTATGTCCCGACGCCGGATGTGGTCGTCCAGCGCATGCTGGAACTGGCGCAGGTGGGCCCGGGCGACTACGTGATCGACCTGGGCTCGGGCGATGGCCGCATCGTGATCCAGGCGGTTCAGCGAGGGGCGCGCGGGCATGGGATGGAACGCAACCGGGCGTTGGTCCATGAGGCGCGCATCAACGCTGAACGTGCCGGCGTCGGCGATCGCCTCGCCTTCCTGGAGAGCGATCTGTTCGGTGCGGACCTGAGTCGGGCATCAGTGATCGCGCTGTACCTGCTGCCGGATCAGAATGCCGAGCTCCGGCCCAGGCTCCTGGAGCTGCGCCCGGGAACGCGCATCGTCTCGCATGGTTTCGAGATCGGTAAGTGGCAACCCGACGAGAAGGTCGAAATTGCCATTGGGCCGGGCAGCACGCGCCTGGTCCACTTGTGGATCGTCCCGGCCGACGTGAGCGGCCGTTGGCGGTGGTCACTCGATGGCCGGCAATACACCTGGAGCGTGCGCCAGCGCTACCAGGAATTGGAAACAACGCTCGATGTCGACGGTGCGGCGGTCATGCCCGAGGATGTGGCGCTCCATGGCAGACATGTTGCGTTCGCGGCCGAGCACGACGGCATCCGCTACTGCTTTAGCGGTCGTGTCGAAAACGGCCGGGTCGAGGGCCGGGTGCACGCGCGTGCCGGGGGCCGATTGCGCGTGCTTGGATGGCACGCGCACCAGCAGCGGCACCCCGCACAGGCAACCGTCGCCGGCCTATGAAAGGAGGAGGCAGGCCTCGTCTGCCGTGATGCGACCGACATGAACGAACCCCGTGCGCTACTGCTCGATCTCTTCGCACGCGCCGTCGAGGCGGCGCAGCCGGAGCGCCATGTCGGGGCGCATCTGCCGGCGCCGCCGCACGGGCGCACGGTCGTGGTGGGAGCCGGCAAGGCGGCCGCCGGAATGGCCCGCGCGGTGGAGCGCGCGCGCGGTGCCGGCGCCGGCTTGAGCGGCGCTGTCGCGGTGCCTCACGGCACGGCCTGCGAATGCGAGACGGTCGAGTGCATCGAAGCGGGCCATCCCGTGCCCGACGAAGGCAGTCTCCGCGCGGCCGAACGCCTGCGCGCGCTGGTCGCGGGGCTCGGCCGCGACGATCAAGTCATCGCATTGTTCTCCGGCGGCGGCTCGGCGCTGCTCTGCGACCCCGTGGCCGGCCTCATGCTGGCGGACAAGCAGGCGCTCTCGCGCGACCTGTTGCGGAGCGGTGCATCGATCCGCGAGATGAACTGCGTGCGCCAAGCGCTCTCGCGGGTCAAGGGCGGACGGCTGGCGGCGCTCGCCGCGCCGGCGCCGGTGCATACCCTGCTGGTGTCCGATGTCGCCGGCGACGATCCGGCCATCATCGCCTCGGGCCCGACCGTGCCCGCCCCTTCCACGCCCGCCGATGCCGCGGCGGTGCTACGCCATTACGGTCTGGACGTGCCCGCGGTGCTCGACCGGGCCGGCGCCGGGCAAGCGCCCATTATCGACAACGAGTGCTCCGTCCAGGTGATTTGCTCTCCCGTGCAAAGCCTCGAGGCGGCGGCCGAGGCGGTACGGAGTCACGGTATCACCCCGCTGATACTGGGCGATGGGATCGAGGGTGCGGCCCAGGAGATGGCGGTCGTCCACGCGGGCATCGCGCGCTCGGCCGCCCGCTGGGCGTTGCCGGTCGCGCCGCCGGCCGTGCTGCTGAGCGGCGGCGAGGCGACCGTCACGCTGGCTGGGGATGGCGGCCGCGGCGGGCCGAACGCCGAGTTCGCACTGGCATTCGCCCAAGCGCTCGGCGGCCACGACCGCGTCCACGCCCTTGCGTGCGATACCGACGGTATCGACGGCAGTGAGCACAATGCCGGCGGCTTCATCGGGCCGACCACGCTCACGCGCGCTCGCGCAGCCGGCCTCGACGCCCGCGACTGCCTCTCCCGGCACGACAGCTTCGGTTTCTTCGACGCCTTGGACGATCTCGTCGTCACGGGTCCGACCGGCACGAACGTCAACGATTTTCGCGCCATCCTGGTCGAGTGACCGATTGCGGGCCCGTGCAGGGTCGCAGTGCGCTTGGCGATGACCCCGGGACGTTGCGAGAAACCCGCCGCGGCCACGGGAAGGAAAAGCGGCCGGGCGCCCATGCGCCCCGGCCGGCCCATCATCTGACGGTTACGAGGGTTCCGGGGAACAGGCGTTGGATCGGGGGCAGAGGCTCCCCGCGGACACGTCCATGCGGGCGGCGCAACGGCCCGGGCGTGCGTGGCCCGCTCAGACCCCGTCGGGACGGGCGCCGCGTGCGATGGCGGCCACCGTCTCGCGGCGCCGGCGCTCGAGCTCGTGGCCGAGCTCGGGACCCTGCCAGCCTTCGCGCGCGAGCGTCCCGCCTCCGATGGCCGCCGCGGCGGTGAGCCCCGCTCGTAGCGCCGCGGCTTGCGGCGCCTCCGGCAACCCGCGGGCTCGAGCGATCGCGTGGCCGGCCGCGAGCACCTGCTCGAAACGCTCCGGGCGGCGCAGCGCGTCGCAGCCCTTGAGCACGGCCCACAGGGCGTCGCCGTCCAGGGCCTCGGTCGTCGTCAGGTCGTGCTGCCAGCGCGCGACGAGCTTGCCCGTGTCCGCCCACGCGCGTGGGACCGGCAGGCGCTGACACAGGGCCGCGAGCGTGTCGTCGGCATCCAAGGGATGGACGAGTGCAGCAAAGCGGAGCTGGGCCGGCTCGTCGCCCGCGGCGGCGAGAGCGTCGCGGGCGCCGCCCGATTGTCCCGGGTAGACGGGGGCAAGCTCGGGAAAGACCGTGGGCAGGGCGTCGCTGGCGGTGAGCTCGTCGAAGAAGCGCGCCGCTGCGGGCTCGGCCAGGGCGCGCTCGGTCTCCTGCCAGACCCGGTCGGACACGAGCCAGCCGAGTTCGCCGGACGCGGCGATCCGGCGCATGAGCGCGCGCGTCTCGTCGGCAACGGTGAAGCCGAGCGGCTCGAAGCGGGCGGCGAAACGAGCGACGCGGAGGACCCGGAGCGGGTCTTCGATGAAGGCGGGCGAGACGTGGCGCAGAACGCGCGCTTCCAGGTCCCGCTGGCCCCCGTAGGGGTCGACGATCTCGCCGTCGCGGGTCTCGGCGATGGCGTTGATGGTGAGATCGCGGCGGCCGAGGTCGTCCTCCAAGGTGACCTCGGGACCGGCATGCACGGCGAAGCCGTGATAGCCGTGGCCGGATTTGCGCTCGGTGCGGGCGAGGGCGTATTCCTCGCCGGTCTCGGGATGCAGAAAGACCGGGAAGTCGCGGCCGACCTGCGTGTGGCCGGCCGCCTCCATCTCTTCGGCGGTGGCGCCGACGACGACCCAGTCACGCTCGCGGGGCTCGCGCCCGAGCAGGCGGTCCCGCACGGCGCCGCCCACGAGATAGCACTGCATCGTCGCGGCCTAGTGTCCTGTCCCGTAAGTTATTCGTAGTTTTCTCGGCGAGGGATTGCGGGGCCTGGCAAGGCGCGCCGACGAGCCATAGCGCGCCCTATGGCGAGGAGGCGCAACGCCGCCAGGCGCCGCAAGACCCGGCGAGAAACCGAATGAACTTGCGGGACAGGACACTACTAGGCGACCGGTGCGGCGGGCCCGTCGCGGCCGGCGGTGCGGCGCAGCGCCTGCAACCGCTGCTGCCGATGGTGCTGGCCGAGATAATGCGGCACCACCGCCGCGACCGTGGTCGGGCAGGGCTCGCCGCTGAAGCGGGCCTCGTGCTTGAGCGAGGCGTAATTGTCGCGCGAGAACGGCTTGCCCGGCACGAATTCGAGCACGTTCGCCTGCATTCGGGCGGCCCAATCCGGTAGCGGGATGATCCACCGGCGCAGCCCCTTGAGCTGCTGCACGTAGCGCACGATCTCCAGCAGCGTCATCTGCTCCGGCCCGAACAGGTCCTGGCGCTGGCCGAAGCTGTGCCGATCGGTCAGCGCACTGGCCATGCGATCCGCGACGTCGCCGACGTATACCGGCGCGAAGCGCGTCTGCGGGCAGGCCAGCGGCAGCACGGGTGCGTAGCGCAGCAGGTCTGCGAAGCGGTTGAACAGTCCGTCTCCCGGGCCGAAGATCACCGACGGCCGGAAGCTGGTCACCGCGATCTCCGGCTGGCCGAAGGTGTGCAGGTGATTCTCTGCCTCGCCCTTGGTGCGCAGGTAGTGGCTCGGCCCGCCCTGGTCGGCACCGATCGCGCTCATCTGCAGGATGCGGCGCACGCCGCAGTGCTTGGCCGCGGTGAGGACCTTCTTGGCCAGATCGACGTGGACATGGCGGAAGCCGGCGCCGTCGTGGCCGCGCTCATTGAGGATGCCGACCAGATTGATGACGCCGTCGCGGCCGGCGAACTGGCGCTTGAGCGTCTCCGGGTCGTGCACGTCGGCCTCGACCACCTCGACCTGCGGCAGCACCAGCAACTGGCGGTGGCGCTCGCGCCGCCGTGTGAGCACGCGCACGTGGACGCCCGCCTCGGACAGTCGGGCGACCAGGCTATAGCCGACGAAGCCGGTCCCCCCGAGCACACAGACGGAATCGATCTTCATAGCATGTGGGTCCGCTGCAAACGACCGGCGCGGGGCCGGTCAGGAAGACGTTTCGGTGTTGGATCGGCGCCGGCGCGAGCGGCGTCGGCGCCGACCGCCGCTGCCGCTGCCGGCGTCGCTCTGCGCTGGCTGCTCGCCGCCGGCGTCCTGCGCCTTGCGCCCGCCGGAACCCGAGCCCGATCCGCGCCGCTGGCCCCGGCCCTGCGAGCCCGAGTGACTGTCGCGCGACGGCTTGCCGCTACGCGCGGGTCGCGGAGCGGGCGGGGCGAGTTCGGCGAGCAGCTCCGACTCGACCGCGGCGCCGGGAATCTTGTCGCCGATGTACTCTTCGATCTCGGGCACATAGAACGCCGTGTCCTCGCAGGCGAAGCTGACCGCGTGCCCGCTCGCCCCGGCGCGCGCGGTGCGGCCGATGCGGTGGACGTAGTCCTCGCCGCTCTGCGGCAGATCGAAGTTGAACACGTGCGTGACATCGGGGATGTGCAGACCCCGGGCCGCGACGTCGGTGGCGATCAGCACGGGTAATTGGCCCGCCTGGAACCGGCTCAGCAGGCGCTGACGCTTCGGCTGGGGCACGTCGCCCGATAGCACGGCCGCCTCGATGCCGTTGCCCTCGAGATAGCGCCAGACCAGCTCCGCCCCGCGCTTGGTGTTGACGAACACCAGCGAGCGCGGCGGCTCCAGCCGGCGCAGAAGCCCGACCAGCAACGGGATCTTCTCGTCGTTGGCCGGGTGATAGAGCGCCTGCTCGACCCGGTCGGCCGTCACCTGCTCGGCATCTGCCTGCACATGAGCGGGATTGTTCATGTGCTCGTAGGCGAGCTCGGTCACGCGGAAGGACAGCGTCGCCGAGAACAACATCGACAGGCGCTGGTCCGGCGGCGGCATGCGCCGGAACAGATAGCGGATGTCGGCGATGAAGCCGAGATCGAACATGCGGTCGGCCTCGTCGAGCACCGCCACCTGAATCTGGCGCAGGTCGTACACGCCCTGCTTGAGGTAGTCGATCAGGCGCCCGGGCGTGCCGATGAGCACGTCGCAGCCGTCGGCGATCGCCTGACGCTGTTGCTCGTAGCCGGTGCCGCCGTAGGCCAGCGCCAGGCGCAAGTCCGTATGGCGGCCCAGGGCCTCGGCGTCGCGATGGATCTGGATGGCCAGCTCGCGCGTCGGCGCGACCATGATGGCGCGCGGCTGCTGCGGCTTACGCTGCTCGGCCGGCGGATGGCCGGCGAGCCACGCGAACGTGGCCACCAGGAAGGCTGCGGTCTTGCCGGTGCCGGTCTGGGCCTGGCCGGCGACATCCTGGCCCGCCAGCGCATGCGGCAGGATGTCGGCCTGGATCGGCATGCAGCGGCTGAAGCCGGCGTCGGCGAGGCCGCGCGCGACCGGCTCGGGCAGGTCGAACCGGTCGAATGAGACATCGGAGAGGTGGCTGTCGGTCCGTGTCATGCTCGCAAACAGTCCCGGTGCATCCGCACCGGGCCCGGAGTATGGGTGCGTGAAAGCCCTGCCGCGCGGTTGCGCGCGATGCGGTTTCGCCCAGGGCACGAGGTCATGCAGAATCGTGTCATACTTTGGCGTCTTTGGACACAGGAGGCTCCTTCGTGAGCGGTAATATTCGGGAGGTCACCGACCAGAACTTCGAGCAGGAGGTGCTGCAGTCGGACAAGCCCGTGCTGGTCGAGTACTGGGCCGAGTGGTGTGGGCCGTGCAAGGCGATCAGCCCTATTCTGGAGGAGATCGCCGAGGGCTATGGCGACCGCTTGCGCGTGGCCAAGCTCAATATCGACGACAATCCCGAGACCCCGCCGAAATACGGCATCCGGGGTATCCCTACCCTGATGCTGTTCAAGGACGGCAACGTCGAGGCCACGAAGGTGGGCGCGCTGTCGAAGTCCCAGCTCACCGCATTCGTCGATTCCAACGCGTAAGTGTCGGCCGGGCGCCCCTTCGGCGTTCCGGCCCTGCGCGCCGGCGGGCCCAAACGGCTTGCCGGCGCGGGTGGACTGGCCTTGGCAACCGTGCTAGGGTCAAGGCTCAAATGACGGTTTTCGCTGATCCCCTTAGCGAGACCCCCCCATATCCTTTCTAACGAGATCGACCACGCCCCGGCGCATCGCTCTGTGCGCTTTCGAGGCGTATCCCCCGAGCGCATCCGTGTAACCCATCAGGTCTGAACCAAACCGATGAATCTGACCGAACTGAAGGCACAGCCCGCCACCGAGCTGATCCAGGTCGCCCAGGACATGGGCATCGAGAATGTCGCCCGCTCGCGTAAGCAGGACGTCATTTTCTCCATCCTCAAGGCGCGGGCGAAAAAAGGCGAACACATCTACGGCGGCGGGGTGCTCGAGATCCTGCAGGACGGCTTCGGCTTCCTGCGCTCCGCGGATAGCTCCTATCTGGCCGGCCCGGACGACATCTACGTCTCGCCCAGCCAGATCCGGCGCTTCAATC
>CAZVBX010000108.1:0-8888 GCA_964625925.1 uncultured Ectothiorhodospiraceae bacterium
CGTAGGTACACACACTTTCCAGGCGTGCGCCTTCGACCACTCGGCCACCTCTCCGTTTTGCTGCTCACTGACACGCGCCTGCCGGTATCGGGTAAGCGCCCGCGGGGTGCGTGACACCCCGCGAACGCTCGGCGTGCGCCTTGTGCGGTCCATCCTGGCCGCGCCCTTCGGACTCGCTGCGCTCGCGCCAATCCGTTCCCGGCGGACTGGTCGACTACCCGCCTCCTCCGGATCGTCGCCTCGGGGGGGGTGCGCCGAACCGCTGGCAGCGGGGATTGCATCTTTGATTGTATCGGGAAGGGCGATAGACCGGTCTGCTGCAGGCCATGAACCGCCGGAGCCCGCGCTCGTTACGGCTGCGAGACTCTAGCCGAGGACTTGGGGCCTGTAAACCGTCACCTTGGGCGGGGGCTTGGTCCGCGCGCTTGCGCGCAAGCGGATCGGGCGGCGGCGCGTGCCGCCGCCCGATCCTGGAGTCAGCCGCTTGGGGCCGGCGTTACACCGGGTTCCGCGGTCCCGGAGGCCTGGCTGCTATCCGCGGTGACCTGGGCGGGGCTCACTTTGACCTCCTCCTCGGTCGCGATCTTTGGGGCACCGCCATGATGCATGGCGCGTTCCAGCCCAATCTCGCGGTAGTACTCAGCCTGCTTGTCGAGTTCGCGATTCTCGTCGCGCATCTGTTTGACGTGCCACCAGATCCAGAACACGAAGCCCGCGATGACCAGCAGGACCTCAGTCCCCACGAACGGATAGATCGCCTCGATCTGGCTCGGGTTCGACCAGGAGCCGATACCTGTAGACATAGTCATCTCCTCCTTAGTTACTTGGCGTAACCGCGTTCGATCGCCTCGAACTCGGTTTCACCGGTGCCGAAGTATGGGTAGTTGTCGGCGTTGTCGTAGGTGTCCGCACCGGCGAGCTCCACCTCGCGCGGTTCGCGCAGGACGCCGGCGTTCTGCAGGATCCGGGCGACCACGTAGGTCGGCAGGAAGCCCAGCACGCCGAACATGATGATGGCGCCCAGGAAATTGCCGATCGGATTGACCGCAGGATTGCCGTCGACCGTGGTGCCGAACCAGCCGACGCTGCTCATCCAGGACTGGGTTTCGGTGGCCTCGGCTGCCGGGTAGCCCCAGAGCATGAAGCCGGCGATGACGACACCGAGGAAGCCGGAGTAGCCATGAACGGCCACGGCGCCCACGGGGTCATCGATCTTGAAGCGGTACTCGACCCAGAAGTGCAGACGGTAGGCGGCCCACGCCACCGCCGCGCCGATAAACAGCGCCTGGATCGGGTGGTACAGGTCGTTGCCGGCGGATGCCGCGATGATGCCGGCCAAGCCGCAGGACAGCATCCAGTAGGGATCCTTGCCGCGCGTCACCATGTAGCCAGCCATCAGGCCGCCCGTGAGGGACATCAGGAAGTTGAAGGTGATTGCGGACAGCGTCGTGGGCATCAGATAGATGTTGGTTGCTGCGATCCGCGTTTCTTCGCCGCCGATATCGAGGTACGGGATGTTGCAGGCGGCGTAGAAGCCCCAGAAGCCGGCATAGATGAGGAGCAGACCGAAGCAGGCCAGCCAGCTGTCGTGCGGCCGGATGTCCCGTGGTTCGCCACTTCGGCTAAATTTCCCGATGCGCGGTCCGAGCACGATAGCGAGCGCCAGGCAAGCGCCGCCGGCGACAGCATGGATCACGCCCGAGGCATAAGCATCGTGATAGCCCATCAGCTGGACCATCCAGCCCTCGGGGTGCCAGCCCCATGATGCGTCGAAGACCCAGGTGACGGAGCCCACGAGCACCGCGATTACGAGAAACGCGCCGGTTCGCACGCGCTCGATAGCGACGCCCGAGACGATCGCGCCCGCGGTCCAGGAGAACAGCAGGAACGCCGCCCAGAACACTCCGTTGATATTGTCCTGCAGGTGCGGACCCATGTTTTGGGACCACGGCAGGGCTGCCGCTGTCGCTTCGTTGGAAACGATGGGTCCGAACAGCCAGGGGCCATTGGTGAACGCGAAGTAGATCCACCACGAGAACAGGAACCACGTGATCGTGATCAGCGGCAACGACATCACGTGCCGCGTGATCGTCTGGCCGATGTTCTTGCGGCGCGACGCACCGACCTCGTAGGCGCAAAGGCCTGCATGGATGAGGAACATCATCACCACGGTCACCCAGTAATAAAACTCGGTGAACAGGGTGATGAGCCCGTTGACCTCAGAGTCCATTGCATTCTCCTCGTCGTGCTTTGTTGTACGTTTCGTCTAGTTATGTCGTTCCGCGTAGCCCGCTTCGAGTTGTGTCGGGTGTTGCGGATGAACTCGGCCGGTTATGTGGGCGGCGGAATCCAGGTGCCGCTGAAATGGCGGCGAGCCGCCGCGCGAGAAGGGGGTGCTCGAGGAGGGAGG
Organism: uncultured Ectothiorhodospiraceae bacterium; assembly: GCA_964625925.1. Lineage (GTDB taxonomy): Bacteria > Pseudomonadota > Gammaproteobacteria > XJ16 > Halofilaceae > Halofilum. Next base: position 2,411 of record CAZVBX010000108.1, read on the forward strand.
CAGTAAGGGGCTGAGTTTGGGAGGAAGGGGCGCGGCGGTACTGCGGAGCCGGCGTGTTCGCGGACTCGAGTGCTCGCTCGAGCCCGCGCGGGCGCGCAGGGGTCGCGAACATCACCAGAGCATTGCGCTTCGCCGGACATCCCACGCTCCTGTAGGGCATAAGATATTCTCCAGATTCAACTAGAAAAATTCCTCCAGCGCAAATAGTTTTCCTACAGTGCAACCAAAACGGGGTATCGGGCGGTCCGCGGCGACCGCCTGGGCCAAACGAGGCGGATTGGCCGCATTCGGACGGCGGCGGGCCGGGGGGCGCGCCCCGCGCCCCCCCCCGCGCGGGCCGCGCACGAACCCCCCGCGCACCCCGCCCAGCGGGGGTCGGAGCCAGCGGTCAGGACGCCGGAGGCGGGGTCGCGCCAGATGGCCTGGCCGCCGCCATGGGGCTTTGCGGGGCGGATGACCCTGTGGCCCATGGCGCCGAGCGTGTCGGCGGTGTCGTCCGGTATGCCCGCTTCCAATTGCAGCTCGCCGTCATAGAAGAACGCCCGTGGCAGGTCGACCGCGGCCTGTGGGTCGAGGCCGTAATCGAGCATGTTGCTGAGCAGCCAAGCGTGGCCGGTGGGCTGAAAGTGGGCACCCATCACGCCGAATGGCATGACGACGCGGTCATCGCGCTTGAGCATGCCGGGGATGATGGTGTGCAGGGGGCGCTTGCCCGGCTCGATGCGGTTGGGGTGGTCGGACGGCGCGACGCGGAAGCCGCAGCCACGGTTGTGCAGCATCACGCCCGTGCGGGGCGTCATCAGACCACTGCCGAAGGGGCCGAAAAGGGAGTTGATGAAGCTGGCGCAATTGCCCGCTTCGTCGACCACCGTCAGGTAGATCGTGTCCTTGTGGTCCGGGAACACGCCGGCGTCGGGGGCGGGCACGGCGCGGTCCCGGGAGAACTGGCCGAGCAGGCGCCCGATGTAGTCGTCCCCGAGCACTTCGTCGACCGGTAGCTCGGCGAAGGCGGGGTCGGCGATGCGGGCGTCGCGTTCGCGGTAGGCAAGCCGGGCCGCCTCGGCCAGATCGTGCAGGCGCTGCGGATGCAGCGGATCGTCGGGCGGAGTCAATCCCGCGAGCAGGCGCAGCATGATCAGCGCGGTCAGCCCCTGGCCGTTGGGCGGGCATTGGCAAACCTCGTAGCCGCGATAGGGGGCCGAGATCGGCGTGACGTATTCGCCGGCGTGCTCGGCCAGGTCGTCCGTGGTGTGATAGCCGCCCATGCCCGCCAGATGCTGGGCGATGTCCGCGGCCACCGGGCCGCGATAGAAGCCGTCGCGTCCTTCGCGCGCGATGCTGCGCAAGGTCTCCGCCAGTAGCGGCTGCCGATGAAGGCTTCCCTCGGCCGGCGCAGCGCCGTCGACGAGCATTTCCCGGTGGGCGTTGGGGCAGGCTTTCAGCTTGGCCGTTTCCTGCGCCCAGTCGTGCGCGACCCGGGCGTGCACCGGATAACCTTGTTCGGCGTAGTCGATGGCCGGGGCCAGCAGGTCCGCCCAAGGCCTGGATCCGTGGTCCTGATGGAGCCGCCACCAGGCATCGACCGCGCCCGGCACGGTGACCGCGTGGGGCGACTGCGCCGGCAGCTTGCCGGTGCCGTCGTCCGGCATCTGGTCCGGCTGCAAGCCGCGAGGCGTGCGCCCGGAGCCGTTGTAGGCCACGATGTCGGGCGAGCCTGCGGCTGCGTAGAGCACGAAGCAGTCACCGCCGATGCCGGTCATATGGGGTTCGACCGCGCACAGGGTGGCGGACGCCGATATCGCCGCATCCATTGCGGTGCCGCCCGAGCGCAGCACGTCGAGCGCGGCGGCCGTGGCGAGGGGATGCGATGTGGCGGCCATCGCGCGCTTGGCGTGCACCGCGGAGCGGCCGGGAAGATGGAAGTTACGCATGGGAGAACTCGCGCCGGATTGCAGGATCGGGGCCCTGCCGCGCGCCTCGGGCAGGCGGATTCAGTCTAGCAACGCGTGCGCATTACGGCACCGCCGCCTGTCCGGGCAGTGGCGCCAACCCCGCTGGTTTGCCACCGTAGCGCTGCGGCGCCGCCGATAGGAACGCCTTCATGCCCGCCCTACGTGACCGCCGGCGCGAGCCGGAGTGGATGGACGATCCCGCGCTGGAGCCGGAGGCGCATCGCCGGGCACTGGCCGGGCTGGCCCGGCTCAATTGGCTCGCCAATAGTGCCGGCGTTCTTTGGGGTGGGTTAAAGCCCGTCCTCCAGGCCCGCGCGGAGGGCCAGCCCGTGCGTGTGCTCGACCTCGCCTGTGGGGGTGGCGACGTGACGCTCGGCCTATGGCGGCGTGCGCGCCAGGCGGGCTTCGAGCTGGCGGTCACCGGCTGCGACACCAGCGCCGTCGCGCTGGCGACTGCGCGCGAGCGCGCAGAGTGGCTGGGCGCCGAGATCGAATGGCGCCTCTGCGACCTGCTGCACGATCCCTGGCCGGGGCACTTCGACGTGGTCGTGAGCAGTCTGTTCCTGCACCACCTCGAGCCCGCCGATGCCGTTGCCGTGCTGCGCCGCGCCGCGAATACGAGCGACGCGATCCGTATCCTCGACCTCACCCGCAGCCGCCGTGGCTGGTGGCTGGCGCGCGCCAGCATCGCGCTGTGCACGCGTTCGCCGGTAGTGCGTTGCGATGGCCCGCGCTCGGTCGAGGGCGCGTTCACGTTCGCGGAATTCGAGGCCCTCGCCGGGGCCGCAGGCCTGGAGGAGCGCGATGTACGGATCCGTCGCTGTTTCCCCGCCCGATTACTGCTGGAATGGGACCGGCCGGGGTGAGCGCGCACTGGGACGTCGCGGTCGTCGGCGCGGGGCCTGCCGGCGGCATGGCTGCGCACTCGCTCGCCGCCTCGGGCGCGCGGGTGGTATTGCTCGATAAGTCCGCGTTTCCGCGCTTCAAGGTCTGCGGCTGCTGTCTCAACGCGGATGCGTTGGCGACGTTGGAGGCCGCCGGCCTCGGGTCGGCGGTCGCGACGCTGGGGGGCGAGCCGTTCCGGCGCATGTGGGTCGCCGGCGAGGGCCGGAGCGCCGCGTTGTGGCTTCCGCGCGGTGTCGCCGTCTCGCGCGCGCGCCTGGATAACGCGCTGGTCGCCGCGGCGGTAAAGCGCGGCGCCCGCCTGCGCGAGCGCACCGCCGCGCTGGGTGCCGAAGCGACGTCCGATGGCTATCGCCTGACGCTGCAATCGGGGCGCGCGCGTTCATGGCTGACGGCGCGCACGGTGCTGGTCGCGGACGGCCTCGGGGGCGGTTTCGTGCGCTCGCTGCGCGGTTTCCGCACGCGGATTGCCGCGGACACGCGCATCGGCGTGGCCACGGTCATGCCCGCCGCTGGCGCCGACTATCGCGCCGGTACCATCCACATGGCCTGCGGACGGGCGGGATACTGCGGGGTGGTCCGCATCGAGGAGGGCCAGCTTGCGGTCGCGGCGGCCGTCGAGACGGGGTTCGTGCGGGGGTGCGGCGGGCCGGGCGGCGCCGTATCGCGCCTTCTCGGCGAGGCCGGCTGGGCGCTGCCGGATCGCGGCAGCGCCCGCTGGAAAGGCACGCCCCAGCTCAGCCGGCAAGTGGCGCCGCAGGCGCTCCCCGGCATCTACCTGGCCGGCGATGCGGGCGGCTACGTTGAGCCGTTCACCGGCGAGGGCATGGCCTGGGCACTGGCCAGCGGTGCCCGTTTCGCGGACCTCGCCCAAGCGGCGTTCGCGGCGGGCGCGCCGCCCGACGCGCGCGAGTGGCAGCGCCTGCAGCGGCGTCGCCTGGGCCGCCAGCAGCGCCGCTGCCGGCGCATCACGCGGCTGCTGCGTCGACCCCGAGTGGTGCGCATGGCGCTCGGCGCTGCGGGGCGCTGGCCGGCGGCAGTCGGTGCCCTGGCCCGTCCGCTAAGCGCTCCGCGCCAGTCGGCCCGGCGGAGGACGCTCTGATCGAAATCCGTCTCCGAGCGATCGAACACGGCATCCCGGAACGCGCGTGCCCGGATTCCTTCATGGTCGCCGGTTGCCGGCGGACCCGTGGGCACATCCATATGCCGCGGCAACGTCCGGGGCGATCGGACAGGGGGCTGGAGCGAATGAGCGGGCGAGGCGGAGACGTCGCATGCAGGTGAGCATTCAAGGACGCGGTACGGCAGCCCCGGCGCATGCGATGAGCCAGCACCAGGCGGCCGAGATCGCGGCCTGGGCCAGCGGCGGCAGCGCGCGCGAGCGCCGGCTCATCCACTCCCTGTTTCGCCAGGCCGGCGTCCAGCAGCGCGCCAGCGTGCTGCTCGACGAGGCGCCGGAGGAGGGCAGGCTGCCCCCGGAGCTGACGGCATTCTTCCCGGCCGCCGAGCCCGGTCGCGCAGCCGGGCCGCCCGTGCGCGAGCGCATGACGGCGTATCATACCCACGCCGCGCCCTTGGCCGTCGCCGCTGTGCGGCAGTCCATGGCTGCGGCCGGTGTCGGCCCCGGCGAAATCGGACAGGTCGTCGCCGTATCCTGCACCGGACTGGGCTCGCCCGGCCTCGATATCGCCCTGGTGGAGCGGCTCGGGCTGGAAGCGGGCACGGGGCGCACGATGATCGGGTTCATGGGCTGTCATGGGCTCATCAACGGCTTGCGCGTGGCCCGATCGCTCGCGCTCGCCGAGCCTGATCGCCGCGTGCTGGTGTGTGCCGTGGAGCTGTGCTCGCTGCACTACCAATATGCGCGCGACCCGCGCAGGGCGGTCGCAGACGCATTGTTCGCCGACGGCGCCGCGGCGCTCACCCTGCAGGCCACGCCGGACGCCGAGGGAGATACGGCGCTACGGGGTGTGGGCACCTGCCTGCTCCCCGATTCGGCCGATGACATGACCTGGCAGATCGGCAATCACGGCTTCGAGATGACGCTGTCGCCACGGGTGCCCGAGCTGATCGAGACCCATCTGGGCCCCTGGCTGCGCCAGTGGCTGGCGGACTATGGCCTGGGTCTGGACGACATCGGCTCGTGGGCGATCCACCCCGGCGGGCCGCGGGTGCTTGACGCCGTCTGCGCAGCGCTCGGATTGCCGCCAGCGGCAGCCGAGCCCTCGCGCCGCGTGCTGGCCGAGTGCGGCAACATGTCCTCGCCTACGGTCGGGTTCATCCTCGAACGGCTTCGCCGGGAAAGCGCGCCCGGACCGACGGTGCTGCTGGCCTTCGGTCCGGGGCTGGTGGCGGAAGCCGCGCTGGTCGGGTGATGCCCCAGACGATGTCCGCTATCATCGCACTGCAAAACGCTGTGCGGCGCCCATACTCATCCTGCGGCGCGCCCGAGACGGGCGCCGGTTTGGCTCCATTGCGGACGAAGAAGGAAGCGTCCATGTGGGTTGGGGAGGATCCGTGGCTCGTGCGGGAGAGCGATTTTCCCGCCGACGGCAAGCCCGCGGACAAGTTCCGGTTCCTGGTGAGCTACGCGGTACTCGCTCCGTCGAGCTACAACACACAGCCGTGGCTATTCCGGCTGCGCGGCGACGCGCTCGAGCTGATCGCGGATCGTGGCCGCGGCCTGCCCGTCGTCGATCCCAACGATCGCGAGCTGACCATTTCCTGCGGGGCCGCGCTCGAATTCCTCTGTGCGGCCTCGCGCTATTTTGGCCACGAGCCGGAAGTGGCGGCATTCCCCGAAGCGGGGGCGCGCGACGTGCTCGCGCGGGTGCGCTTCGGTCGCCGTGCGCCTCCCGGCCGCGACGCCCGGAGCCGGTTCCGCGCGATGGCCTTGCGCCGCACCACGCGGGTGCCGTTTCTGCGGGACCCGATCGACGGTGTCCTGCTCGAGCGTTTGCGTGCCGCCGCCTCGATGCATCGCGTGGGCTGCAATCTCATCGCCAGCGAGCGCCAACGGCATGCCCTGGCCGCCCTGGTCGCACGCGGCGACCGTGCGCAGTCCGGTGACCGGCGCTTTCGCCGCGAACTCGCGCTCTGGACCCGAGCGCGGCGCGCATTGTCGTCCGACGGGCTCGCGGCCGTGGGGCGCGCCATGGCGGATGTGGCGACCCCCGGCGAGGCCAGCGCGCTGCGACGCTCGGAGCGCGGCGAGCGGGCGGCAAGTCACGCAGAGCAGATCGTGCAGGGCGCACCCGTGCTGGCATTGCTCCACACGGAGGCCGATACGGCAGCGGCATGGCTGCGGGCGGGGCGGGCCGTTGCGAGTATGCTGCTGAGCGCGACCAGCGCGGCCATTCGCAGCTCGTTCCTCAACCAGCCGATCGAAGTCGATGCGCTGCGCCCGGAACTCGCGCGCGCGGCCGGTGTCGAGGGCTACCCGCAGCTATTGTTGCGCTTTGGCTACGGTCCGCTGGTCGAACGCACCGTGCGCCGGCCGGTCGACGACGTGCTGCTGGCATCGTGAAGCGCGGGCGCTGAACGGACTGCCGGATTATCGGTTCTTGCCTAGGGCCTGTTAACCCTTCGCGCGATCGCCGCGGCGGGAGCCTGTGTGGCGCAAC